>NZ_DATJLI010000104.1:0-12176 GCF_035490575.1 Sphingomonas sp.
CGACGCCGTCGGTAAAGGTCGCGACGTTCGAATCGGCGGTGACACCGGCGAGGAACAGCTTGCCGAAGCCCGCGATGAAGGCGTTGCCGCCGTCACCGAACGCCATGGTGTAGCCGTAGACGACCCAGACAATCATCGCCAGGCTGGCCACCGCCAGGATCTGGGTCAGCACCGACAGCATGTTCTTGGAGCGGACGAGGCCGCCATAGAACAATGCAAGGCCCGGCACGATCATCGCCATGACCAGCACGGTCGAGATCATCATCCATGCGGTATCGCCCTTGTCGGGCGTGGGGGCGGCGGCCGCCGCTTCCTGTGCCCAGGCGGGCATCGCCGCCATCAGGCTGGTCGCCGCGAGCGCGACCGGTGCAATCAAACGCTTCATCCTGTCCCCCCTCACAGCGCTGTCTGGTCGGTTTCGCCGGTGCGGATCCGCACGGCCTGTCCGACGTCGAGCACGAAGATCTTGCCGTCGCCGATCGAACCCGTGTTCGCGGCGGCCTGAACCACTTCGACCACGCGCGGCGCCAGGTCGGAGGCGCAGACGACCTCGACCTTGATCTTGGGCACCATGTTCGTGGAGTATTCGGCACCGCGATAGATTTCGGTCTGGCCCTTCTGACGGCCAAAACCCTTCACTTCGCTGACCGTCATGCCGGCCACCCCGACTTCGGTCAGCGCTTCGCGGACCTCGTCGAGCTTGAACGGTTTGATGATGGCGATGACTAGCTTCATGTCGCCCCCTCAGGCTGTTTCCCGAAGAACAGGTCAGCAAGGGGCGTGCCAGTTGCGGAAACGGCGGCTTTGCGTGGAGGGCCGCTGCCTCAATCGTTACCGAAAGGTGTATTTTTGTGCATCGGCGAAGCGTTGCCCGAAAATTGGGCAGTGTTTGGTCAGCCGCGTGACGCTTCGGCCAGCACCGCGCGCGCTTCGGTCAGGTCTTCGGCGTCCACCATGACGCGCACGGGGATCAGGAATGCGCTGCCTTCGCCAAGGCTCATCTCGGCATCGAAGCTGATGGCGGGAATGCCCGCAGCCTCAAGCGCGCCCGCGACGACATGCGCCTCGATCCGGTTGAACCGGCCGACTTCGGCAAGCGCCATCAGCGGTGGCGGGGGGCTGGATGCGTCATGGAAGGAAGATGGGCGGCGAAGCGGCCCCGCGCAAGCGATCTCAGGCGGCGCGGCGTGCGCGGGCGCCGGTCATGCGCGCGCGATCGGCGGCGATGCTGTCGACCAGCAACTCATATTGGCGGATATCGAACCCGGCATTCAGGAACGCGCGCACTTCGTCGCTGTCCACCGTATAGCCGTGGTGCCAGCTGAGCACCGCGATCCGCCGCAGCGCTTCAAGCCGGGTATCGGCCAGGCGGGGGTTGGGCCGTTCGCCGAACAGCACCGTTCGCACCCGCGCCATGCGCCGACCCGGTTGACGCAATGTCGACAGGCGATCGCGCCGGGCGATCCCGATCACCGACCATTCGAGCGCGGAAAAACCGGTCGCGGTCGCAAGCGCTGGCAGCGGTGCGGTCGCGCAACCGGCGGCGTTTTCGGCAAAGGCGAGATAGGCCATGCGGATCGTCCTTCCCTGAACAGGCGCACGGCGCGGCGCCGTGATCCGGGACAAGCGGATGCGCGGCGCGGGACGAACGCGGAATCGTCATCTGGTGTCGGTTGAGCGCGGCCTTTGCCTTACGCTTCCATACCAAACGGTATAGAAACCGCCGGGCGACGCGTCAAGGGTTGTTGAACGCAGTGGTTCAAAAAATCAAGCCCTGACCGTTTCCGCTGCCGCTTCCAGCCGATGTTCAGCGACGATGCGCGTCAATCGACCCGCGCATGTTCGAACACGGCCGAGATGTCGCGGTCGTCCAGCCCGGCATCGGCCGCGCCCTGAAAGCGCGTTCGCGCCGCGCGCGCCATGTCCGATTGGATGCCTGTGGCGGCCATCAATCGCTCGGCATAGCCCAGATCCTTGACCATCAGCGGGATCAGGAAATTGGGCGTGTAATCGCGCGCCAGCATCCGGTCGGCCATCAACCCGACCATCGGGCTGCCGGGTGCGCCACGGCGCAGGATGTCGGCGGCAAGGGGGGTGTCGAGGCCCCGCGCCTCGACCAGCGCCAGCGCTTCGGCAAAGGCGGCGGCCTGAAGGCCCGATAGGAAATTGTTGGCGAGTTTCATCACTGCGCCGCTGCCCACCGGGCCAAGGCGGATCGCTTCGGTGCCCATCACGTCCAGCACGGGCCGCGCGGCGTCCAGCGCGGCCTCGTCGGCGCCGACGAAAAAGCGCAGCGTGCCGCTTTCGGCCTGAACCTTGCTGCCCGTCACGGGCGCCTCGACGAAATCCATGCCCGCTTCGGCCATCGCGGCGGCCAGTTCAGTGATCCAGTCGGGGTCGAGCGTGCTGCAATCGACCGCGACACTGCCGGGCTTCATCACCGCCAGCGCGCCGTCGCTGCCCAGCCACACGTCGCGCGATGCATCATTGTCGGCGACCATGGCGATGACGAACCCCGCGTCCCGCGCGGCATCGGCGGGGGTGTCCGCGCGCGCGGCGCCAGCGGCGACCAGCGGTTCGGCGCGTGCGGGCGTGCGGTTCCACACCGTCACCCGGTGGCCCGCATCCAGCAACTGGCGGGCCATGCCCGCACCCATGATGCCCATTCCCAGCACCGCGACATTCAGGCTCATCACGCATCTCCCTTGCACGCGGCGGACAAGAGCGGGTCGGGGCGACAATCGCAAGACCCGATGACGATGTTTGTCATTGCCTGTCGCAACGTCATTGGTGAGTCGGTGATCGCCACGTCACGCCGCTGGGCCCTTTTTGCGGCGCCGCTCTTCCATTTGCCGCCAAACACGCACAGATAAACGCAACTATCCCGCTTTGCCGCGATGACGTGGCACAACGGGGTCAAGCGCAGGTAATGAGAGTTTGATGTGACGCGTGAACTGGTTGCTTATTCGATTATCGCCATGATCGGATTGACGGGTATTCCATGGCTGGCGATCCATCTGCGCCAGCGGCGGCTTCGCAATCTGCGGCGCCGGGGCATCAAACGCTACGGTCACTGAGCGTCAGGCGGCGATCGTCTTGAGCGGCACCGCCGGATCGGCAAGCTGTTCGACCGAGGCGATCACGCCGTCCGCCACCAGCCGCCGCCCGGCGACATAATCCTTGACGTTGTTGGCGCAGTCGAGCGCCACGACCCGGCCATCGCGCAGATAGACGATCGAGAATTTGCCCGACGCGGGATCGCCGCGTAGGATCGCGCGGTCATGGCCCGACGACAGGCCGACGGTCTGGAGCTTCAGGTCATACTGGTTCGACCAGAACCATGGCACCGCGTCATAGGCGGCGTCCTCCCCCATAATGGCCCGCGCGGCCACGGCCGCCTGATCGGTGGCGTTCTGCACCGATTCGACGCGGATCTCGGCCCCGCCGGCAAAGCGGTTGGCGTGCAGCGCGCAGTCGCCGATGGCGAAGATGTGGGGGAGGGTGGTGCGACACGCCGCATCGACGCGCACGCCATTGCCGCCCGCCGCGCCGGCGGCCAGCAGCGGTTCGACCGCCGGCACGATACCGATGCCGACGATGACCAGATCGGCAGGGATGGCTTCCCCGTCCGACAAGCGGACGCCGGTGGCGCGGGTCGCGCCCTCGACACAGGCGACCTGGGTGTCCAGGCGGATCGCCACGCCCTGTTGGCGGTGCATGTCCTCGACAAAACGCGACAGATCGACCCCGGCGACGCGCGCCAGCACGCGGTCCTGTGCTTCGATCAAACAAACCTGTTTGCCGAACTTGCGAAGCACGGCGGCTGCTTCCAGTCCGATATAGCCGCCGCCGATCACGACGATTTGCGTGGCGTCCGGCAATTCGGTCTGTAGCCGATCGACATCGGCGCGGTTGCGGATGCCGTGGACGCCGCCCAGATCGGCGCCCCCGCACGACAACCGCCGCGCCGCGCCGCCCGTCGCCCAGACCAGCGTGCCATAGCCGAGGGTCACGCCATCGGCGGTCGTGACCGTCCGTGCGTCGGCATCCACCGTCGTCACCAGCCGACCCGTCAGCAGCGCGATGGCCTGTTCGGCCCAGAAGGTCGCCGGGCGGATCAGGATGCGCTCGAACGGCTTGTCGCTCGCCAGATAATCCTTGGACAAGGGCGGGCGTTCATAGGGCGGCAGCGGCTCGTCGCCGACAATGGCGATGCTGCCCGCAAAGCCGCGCTGTCGCAGCGCGATGGCAGCCTGCGCGCCGGCATGGCCGCCGCCGACGATCAGCACATCGAAAACGGGCATCACAGTCCGATCAGGCTGATCTGCCGCCCGTAATCGGGCGCGCCTTCATGCGTGGCGCGGCGATAGCTGAAAAAGCGGCCGGGGTCGGCATAGGTGTCCAGCCCCAGCGCCTCCACGCGCCCCACGCCCGCCGCCGCCAGCCGCGCGGCGACATAGGCTTCAAGGTCGAATTGCAGCCGGTCGGGCCGCGCGCCATCGGCGAAGAAGCGTTCATTGGCGGGATCGTCGGCGGCAAAGCGTTCGGCAAAGGGCAGGTCGACCTCGTAACTGGCGCGCGCGATGCACGGGCCGATGGCGGCGGCGATATTGCCGCGCCGCGCGCCCAGCCGCTCCATCGCATCGAGCGTCGCATCGGTGACGCCGGCCAGCGCGCCTTTCCAGCCGGCATGGGCGGCGCCGACGACGCCTGCTTCGGCATCGGCGAACAGCACCGGCGCGCAATCGGCGGTCAGGATGCCGAGCAGCAGGCCGGGCGACCGCGTGACCATCGCGTCCCCCCTTGGCCGCTCACCGGGAAAGGGCGCGTTGACGATCACCACGTCGCGCGAATGGACCTGATACACGGTGACGAGCGCCGCACCCGGCAGCACCGCGTCGCGCGCCAGATCGCGGTTGCGCGCCACCGCTTCGGCATCGTCATGCGATCCGATGCCGACATTCAGCCCGGCATGAATCCCCGTCGACACGCCCCCGCGCCGACCCAGAAAGCCATGTGCCACGCCGTCCAGCGCGCCCGCGCAAATGACCTCGGCCGTGCTCACAGTTCCAGCCGCATGATTTCGTCATGGTCGCGGTGGTTGCCGACCATGAAGTCGTAATCGCCGACCTTGCGGAACCCCAGCCGGTCATAGAATCGCCGCGCGCGGACATTGTCGATGAAGACGCTGAGCAGCATTTCGCCGTGGCCCGATGCGCGTGCATGATCGAGCGACCAGTTCATCAGCCGCTGTCCGATGCCGTCGCCATGATGCGCGGCCAGCACGTAAAGCTGGTGCAGGCAGATGGCTTGGGTCGAAAACCCCTCGAAATAGCTGGGGCCGAGCTTGGCAAAGCCGATCGGCTGCCCCTCGATCGTGGCCAGCCGGATGCGATAGGCAGCATCGTCCAGTTGCGTGGCATAGGCCGACGGCGACATCGCCGATTCCAGGAACGTGTCGAGATCGGCGGGGGCATAAAGCGTGCCGAACGTCTCGATGAAGCTCTGCTGCGCCATTGCGGACAGCGCATCGGCATCGGCGGCGCGCGCGTCGCGATAGGCGATCACGCCGCAAATCCCTCAGGCACCGGCCAGCCGGGGGCGGTGACGGCGATGACCTTGAACAATTCGCCCATCTGTTCCCCGCCGGTCAGGCGGGCGCGATCGACGGCGATGGCATCGGCGCGTTCGGGCGCCGCCGCCGCCAGCGCCGCCGCGCGCGGGCCGATGCCCAGCGCTTCCAGAAACGCGCCCTGTCCGACGGGACCGTGAACCACGGCCCCCTCGGCCCGCGCGGCTTCGGCCAGCGTGCCGAAATCGACATGCGCGGTCAGGTCCTGTTCGCCCGGATCTTCGAACGGATTGGCAAAGGCGTGGCCGCGCACCGCCTGCAACGTGTCGCCGATGGCGGGACCGTCATAGCCGTAATCGATGACCAGCGCCGCGCCGCCCTGCGCCACCAGCCGCTTGGCCAGCGCGCGCATCACCGCCACGCTGGCGGGGGACGTCTCAAGGATCGATCCGCCCGGCGCGTCGCGGAAGGCGGGTGGGATGACCGGATCGAACACGGTGTTGCCGACCACGGGCAGGAACAGCGTGTCCTGACACGCGACCAGCCGTTCGCGCCACCCCTCTGCCGTGCGGACCAGTTGCCGGATCGGCAGCGCGTCAAAAAATTCGTTGGCGACGACCAGCAGTGCGCCGTCATCGGGCACGCCGACCAGGTCGACATGCCATTCGGCGCCCGGCACGGCGCGCGCCTGATGCTCGCGCAGCGACGGGCTGGTCTCGATCAGGTGAACGGGCGGGGTCAGCCCCACCGTCGCCATCGCGCGGCGCGCATCGGCGGCCAGCGTGCCGCGACCCGGCCCGAATTCGACATAGCGCGATGCGGGCTGGCCCGCGCGGTGCCACAAATCGGTCAGCGCCAGGCCGACCAGCTCGCCGAACATCTGGCTGATTTCGGGCGCGGTGGTGAAGTCGCCGCGTGCGCCCAGCGGATCGCGCGTGCCGTAATAATGGGCATTGGCCGCGCCCATGAACTGCGACAGCGGCACCGGTCCCGCCAGCGCGATCGCGCGCGCCAGCCGTTCGGGCAGCGCGGTGTCGAGCGCGGTCACGGTCGGCTCCTCGCTCACGCGATGCTTTCGCCCACGATCGGCTCCACCCGGTTGCGCCGCCGTTTGGACGTGGCGATCAGATACAGACCGCCCGCGATCATCGGCAGGCACAGATACTGGCCCATGTTCAGCCCGGTCATGTCGTGCAGCCACATCAACTGTTCATCCGCTTCCCGGAAGAACTCGACAAAAAAGCGCGCCGAACCATAGCCGAGCAGGAAGATGCCGACCAGCCGACCGGGGTAATAGCGCGCATCGGTGCGCCAGAAGAAATAGGCGAGCACCACGAACAGCAGCAGCCCCTCAAGCCCCGCCTCGTAAAGCTGGCTGGGGTGTCGCGGCACGTCGAGACCGGTGCGCGGAAACACCATCGCCCAGGGCACGTCGGTCGGGCGGCCCCATAATTCGCCGTTCACGAAGTTCGCCAGCCGTCCGAAAAACAGCCCGAACGGCACGCATGTCGCGACATAATCGTGGATACGCAGCCAGTCGAGCTTGTGCTTTCGCGCCATCAGGATGATGCCCAGCGTCACGCCGATGACGCCGCCATGGAACGACATGCCGCCGTCCCACAATTTCAGCACCGACAAGGGCTTGAGCAGCAGGTCGGGGCGATAGAAGATCACATAGCCGATCCGCCCGCCCGCGATGATGCCGATCGTGGCATAGAAGACCAGGTCGTCGGCATGGCGCCGCGCCATCGGCGCACCGGGCCGGTCGACCAGCCGGAGGAGATACGCCCAGCCGAGCAGGATGCCCGCGATATAGGCCAGGGAATACCATTTGAGCTGGAAAAAGCCCAGGTCGAGCGCGACGGGGTCCAGCCCCAGCGACTCGTAGTTCAGATAGCCACCCGCGGCGGCAAGCGTGGTCAGGAGCAAGCGGCGGTTCCTTGCGGCGCTGTTGGCATGTCCGGCCGCTTTAGGGGCAAGTGGCGGGGATGTCAGCCCGCGTTCACGGGCCGCGCGCCGGTTCGCGCATCCCAGCCCAGCATCGCCAACGCCGCCACCGCTTCCAGGTCGGAACGACCGGCGCCGTCCCGGCCAAGGATCGACATGCCGCTCTGCACCGTCTGCACAAAGCGCGCGAGGGCGTTCAGGTCGGTGCCGGGCGGGATATCCCCGTCATTCACGCCTTGGCGCAACCGCATCAGCAGGCGTTCGAACCCCGCGTGCCGGTTCGCACGGACGAGGTCGCCCAGGTCGGAATGCCCCTCGCTCCCGACTGCAGACAGCGTGACCATGCAGCCGCGCGGCATGTCGGGAATGCAGCCACCCAGCGCCGCCGCCGAATCGGTGAGATACGCATTCACCGCTTCGCGCGCGGTATCGGCGGTAAAGAATCGCCCCCACACGATCGCTTCGTTGCGTTCGCGGTAATGGCGCAGCGATTCGGCATACAGATTCTCTTTCGACCCGAACGCCGCATAGAGGCTGGGGGAGCCGATCCCCATCGCTGCGGTCAGATCGGCGATCGACGTCGCTTCATAACCCTTTTCCCAGAACAGGCGCGTGGCCCGATCAAGCGCTTCGTCACGGTCGAACGCACGCGGCCGACCCCGGCCACGGGGCGGCGGGCGCGATTCATTCGAATTGCCGGCATCTTTTTGCATCGGTCGATACATAAAGCCATTGACATGCCGCGGCAACCACCACAGATAATTCTGTGTCGATCAATACAGAATGGATTGAATGATGTTGGAGCTGACAGGAAAAAATGCGCTCGTGACGGGCGGCTCACGCGGGATCGGGGCCGCGATCGCGCGGGCGCTGGCGGAAAAGGGGGCCGATGTCGCGATCACCTATGCCCGCTCACCCGACCATGCGGCACAGGTTGTGGGCGCGATCGAGGCGCTGGGACGCAGGGGCGTCGCCATTCAGGCCGACAGCGCCGATCCGGTAGCGATCCGGGCGTCGGTGGAACAGGCCGTCGCGCGACTGGGCGGGCTGGATATCCTCGTCAACAACGCCGCGATCGCGACCTATAGCCCGATCGCCGATTTTCCGCTGGCGGATATCGATGCGTTGCTGGCGGTCAACATTCGCGGGCCGGTCGTGGCCGCGCAGGCCGCGATCCCGCATCTGTCGGCGGGTGCGCGCATCATCAATATCGGGTCGGCCGGCGCGGACCGGATCGTCGGGTCGCCGGGCACCATCTACTATATGACCAAATCGGCGCTGCAATCGTTCACGCGCGGGCTGGCGCAGGAACTGGGCGGGCGCGACATCACGGTCAATCTGGTTCAGCCGGGGTCGACCAATACCGACATGAACCCCGAAACCGGCGAGTTCGCCGATTTCCAGCGCAGCCTGATGCCGCTGGGCCGATATGGCCAGCCCGAGGATGTGGCGGCGGCCGTCGCGTTTCTGGCCACCTCCGCCGCGCGGCAGATCACCGGCACCAGCCTGACGGTGGACGGCGGCGCGCTGACCTGAGCCATGGGCGATCCCGGCGTGTCAGGCGCGCCGGGATCGCGTTCCTCACCCCGCCTCCGCCAGCAGCGCCTTTGCTTCTTCGCCGGTCCAGTCCATCGCGCCCGCAACGCGCCAGACTTCCTTGCCAGCGCGGTCATACAGGATCGTCGTGGGCAGGTTGGCGCCAAGGCCGGTGGTGAATTGCAGCTCGCTTTCGCTCCACGGCTCGATCGCAGTGAAGCCGGCCTTCTGGAAATAGGGCACGACCTTGGCCGGGCCGTCGAGGTCCTGAGCGATGGTCAGCACGTCGAGCCTGCCCGATTCGCGCTTGGCCAGCGCTTCCAGCGTCGGCATTTCCTTGACGCACGGCGCGCACCACGTCGCCCACAGGTTCACCAGCACCGGGCGCCCGGCATGATCGACGATGGTTTTCTTCACGCCCTCGGGATCGGCAAAGGCATAAGTCGGCGCGGCTTCGCCCTTGTGGCTGCGATCGACCTTGCCGGCGGTGGCGGGCGCGGCGGTTTCCGGGGCGGTGTTCGCTTGCCCGCCGGACGGGGCTTGCGTATCGCAAGCGGGCGTCAGCAAGGCGAGCGGGAGAAGAACGATCAGCGAGCGCAATTCAGGGTCCAATCAGATGTGGGGCGGTCGGTTCGCCGAAGGCCCGTCGTCGGTGATGCGTGAAATTAACGCATCGATCCCGTTCGACAAGCGAATGTGGCGACAGGACATCGCGGCATCGAAAGCGCATGCGACGATGCTGGGCCAGGCGGGCATCGTCGCCGCGGATGATGTGACCGCGATCCTGAACGGGCTGGACGCGGTGGCCGCCGATTACGAACAGGGCGGGCCGACCGAAGACCTGGCGCTCGAAGACATCCATATGCAGACCGAGGCGCGGCTGGCCGAAAAGATCGGCACCGCTGCCGGTCGCCTGCACACCGCGCGCAGCCGCAACGATCAGGTCGCGACCGATTTCCGGCTGTGGACGCGCGACGCCATCGACGATGTGCTGGCGGCGCTGGATGCGCTGCAGGACGTGCTGCTGGACCGGGCCGAGCAACATGCCGCCGATGTGATGCCGGGCTTCACCCATCTGCAATCGGCGCAGCCGGTGACGCTGGGCCATCACCTGATGGCCTATCACGCGATGCTGGGCCGCGACATCAGCCGGTTTCGCGACGCGCGCGCCCGGATGAACGAATGTCCGCTGGGATCGGCGGCGCTGGCGGGCACGGGCTTTCCCATCGACCGCGACGCGACGGCGGCGGCGCTGGGCTTCGACCGGCCGATGGGCAATTCGCTGGACGGGGTCAGCGACCGCGACTTCGCGCTCGATTACCTGACCGCCGCGACGCAGTGCGCGCTGCACCTGAGCCGGCTGGCCGAGGAGTTCGTGCTCTGGGCGTCGCAGCCCTTTGGCTTTGTCGCGCTGTCGGACCAGTGGTCGACGGGCAGCTCGATCATGCCGCAAAAGCGCAATCCCGACGCGGCCGAGCTGGTGCGCGGCCATGCCGGGCGGATCATGGGCTGCATGACCAGCCTGATGATGACGATGAAGGGCCTGCCGCTCGCCTATTCCAAGGACATGCAGGACGACAAGCCGCCGGTGTTCGAGGCGCACGACCTGATGGGCCTGTGCCTGGCGGCGATGACGGGCATGGTCGAAAGCGCGACGTTCCGCACCGACCGGATGCGCGACGTGGCCGATGCGGGCTTCTCGACTGCCACCGACCTGGCCGACTGGCTGGTGCGCGAGGCGGGGTTGCCGTTTCGCGAGGCGCATCATGTCACCGGCCGTGTTGTGGCGCGGGCCGAGGCGCTGGGCTGCAAGCTGGAAGCGATGCCGATCGAGGAGATGACCGCGATCGACGCGCGCATCACCGCCGACGTGTTCGATGTGCTGTCGATCGACGCATCGGTCGCCAGCCGCAAGAGCCATGGCGGCACGGCCCCTGCGCGCGTGCGCGACGCCATCGCCGCCGCCCGCGCGGCGCGGGGGGCGCGGGCATGATCCGCCGCCTGATCCTGCCCGTGCTCATCCTGTCGCTAAGCGCGTGCGGCGCGCGCGGGCGGCTGAACCTGCCCGAAGGGGAGGCGCCACCGCCCGCCCCCTATGGCGCGGAGGAGACGCCGACCGCCGCCGACCTGGTGACGCCGACGACGCAGCAGCGCCCGTCGCGCAGCGACGAACTGCTCCGCCAGTCGGAAGAGCGGCCCAACGACCCGTTCCAGCTTCCACCGCAGGGCAGCCGCTGATGGACCATTTCCAGCACCGCGACGGCGCGCTGTTTGTTGAAAACGTCGCGGTCGACGCGATCGCCGATGCGGTGGGCACGCCCGCCTATCTCTATTCCCGCGCCACGCTTGAGCGTCATGCACAGGTGTTCCGCGAGGGGCTGTCGGGCGTCGCGGACAAGCACATCGCCTTTGCGGTCAAGGCCAATCCCAACCTTGCCGTGCTGCGCGTGCTGGCCAGGGCGGGTTACGGTGCCGATGTGGTGTCGGGCGGCGAAATGGCGCGCGCGGTGGCGGCGGGCATGGCGCCGGGCGACATCGTGTTTTCGGGTGTGGGCAAGACGCGCAACGAGCTGGTGCAGGGCCTGGAAACTGGCATCGGCCAGTTCAATCTTGAGCTGGAGGAGGAGGGTCACGTCCTCGCCGCCCTTGCCGCGCAGCGCGGGCTGACCGCCCCCGCCACGCTGCGCGTCAACCCCGACGTGGACGCAGGGACCCACGCCAAGATCTCCACGGGCAAGGCGGAGAACAAGTTCGGCGTCGCGATCGATGACGCGCCCGGCATCTTCGCGCGGCTGGCGGGCAGGCCGGGCATCAATCTGCGCGGGCTGGCGGTGCATATCGGCAGCCAGTTGGCCGACCTCGCCCCGCTGGAGCGCGCTTATGTCCGCGTCGGCGAAATGGTGCGGGAGTTGCGCGCGGCGGGCCATGTCATCACCCATGTCGATCTGGGCGGGGGCCTTGGCGTCCCCTATCGCCCCGGTGAAGTGATGCCGACCCCGGCCGCGTTCGGCGCGATGGTCGCGCACGTCACGGCGGGCTGGGACGTGACGCTGATGTTCGAGCCGGGCCGCGTGATCGCGGGCAATGCCGGCGTGCTGCTGACGCGGGTGATCTGGGTCAA
>NZ_DATJLI010000105.1:0-60506 GCF_035490575.1 Sphingomonas sp.
CCCTGGGCCTGGGCGCGGCGCTGATCCTGGCGCTGGCACTGTGGTGGACGGGCAGGCGGCAGGGGCGGGGCCGGGCGGGCGCGTTCGTGCCGGGGCTGCTGGGTGCGATGCTGGCGCTGGGATCGCTGGCGCTGGTCGGGCGGAGCGACGCCGCCGCAAAGCAAAGCGATAGCGCCGCCGTGCTGGACGCCGAACCATTCAGCGAGGCGACGCTGATGCGGTTGCGGGGCGAAAACCGCCCGGTTTTTGCCTATTTTACCGCCGACTGGTGCGTGACGTGCAAGGTGAATGAGAAAGCGGTGCTCGACACGCAAGCGGTTGCCGCTGCGTTTGACAAGGGCGGCGTGCAGGTGCTGGTCGGCGACTGGACCGATGGTGACCCGGCGCTCGGCCGCTTCATCGAACAGCATAACCGTGCGGGCGTGCCGCTGTATCTGTGGTATGCTCCGGGCGCGGCGGCACCGCGTGTGTTGCCGCAGATACTGACCCCTTCGATGCTGACCGAATTGCCGGCGGACGGCGCCGGCGCTTGAGTGGGAGCGCGACGATGAAGGCGATGATTCTGGGACTGGCGGTCGCGGCGCTGGCGCTGCCCGCCGCCGCGCAACAGACCAATGGCCGACCGGCGGGCGATTTCCGGCTGACCGACATGAACGGCCGCAATGTCCAACTGTCCGACTATCGCGGCAAAACGGTGGTGCTGGAATGGCACAACCCCGGCTGTCCGTTTGTGCGGAAGCATTACAACAGCGGCAATATGCAGCGCACGCAGGCGGCGGCTGTCGATGGCGGCGCAGTGTGGCTGACGATCAATTCGGGCGCGCCCGGCAAGCAGGGCCACATGGCCTCGGCCGAGGCGAGGGCGCAATTCGCCAAGGACGCGTCAAAGGCGACTCATTACCTGCTCGATCCGCGCGGCGTTGTCGGCAAGGGTTACGCCGCAAAGACCACGCCGCACCTTTACATCATCGATTCCAAAGGCACGCTGGTCTATCAGGGCGGGATCGATGACAAGCCGACCGCCGATCCCGCCGACATTGCCACCGCGCGCAATCATGTAACGGCTGCGCTGGCGGAGATGAAGGCGGGCAAGCCGGTGTCGGTGGCCGAAAGCCGCCCCTATGGCTGTTCGGTAAAATATTCGGACAGTTAAAGCCGCCAGTCCCAGCCCAGCGGATCGCCGTCCATCACCTCAATGCCCAGCGCGGCAAGTTCGTCACGCAGCGCGTCGGATCGAGCGAAATCCTTGTCGGCGCGCGCCTGTCGCCGATCGACAAGCCGCGCCTCGATCATGTCGGGGTCGATCGCCGCATCGGCGGGCCGGGTGCGAAGATCGGCGCGCGTGATGGTGGCGAGGTCGAGGCCCAGCACCGCATCGAAATCCGCCGCCGCCGCCAGCCGGTCGGCGGGCGACAGTGTCTTGTCGGCCAGCAATTCGTCGAGCACGGGCAGCGCGCGCGGCGTGTTCAGATCGTCCGACACCGCCGCGTCGAATCGCTCGCGATAATTGTCCACGGTCCCGCGTGACGGCTTGTCAGGGGCGGCGCGAAGCTTTTCTACCGTCTGCAGCAGCCGCTTCAGCCGGGTCTGGGCGGCGATCACATTGTCCCAGGTGAACTCAAGCTCGCTGCGGTAATGCGCCGACAGGCACATCAGGCGATAGGACAGCGGGTGGATGCCGCGATCGACCAGCGTTTGCAGGCGCAGGAACGCGCCGCTCGATTTCGACATCTTGCCACCGCGATCGACCAGGAAATTGTTGTGCATCCAGATGCGCGCGCCGGTGAAGCCGGGGTCGGCGGCGTCGCAGCCGCATTTGGCCTGGTTCTGGGCGATCTCGTTCGGGTGATGGATTTCGCGGTGGTCGATGCCCCCGGTGTGGATGTCGAACGGGTGGCCAAGCTCCGCCAGGCTCATCACCGAACATTCCAGATGCCAGCCGGGCGCGCCGCGGCCCCAGGGCGAGTCCCATTCCATCTGCCGCTGCTCGCCCGGCGGCGAGGTGCGCCAGATGGCGAAATCCTGCTGATTGCGCTTGCCGTCGACGGGGTCGAGGCGGCTTTCGCCAGCTTCCGTCGTCGCGCGGGCGAGGCGGCCGTAATCGGGCACGGTCGAAACATCGAAATACAGGCCGCTGTCGAGGCGGTAGCAATGCTTTGCCTCGATCCCTTGCGCGAACTCGATCATCGCGCCGACATAATCGGTGGCGACGGTCCATTTGGCAGGCGGTGTGATGTTCAGCCGCTGGACATCCAGCTTGAACGCGTCGGTATAATGCGCGGCAATGTCCCAGATCGATTTCTGTTGGACGCGCGCCGCCTTTTCCATCTTGTCGTCGCCTGCATCGGCGTCGCTGGTCAGATGGCCGACATCGGTGATGTTGATGATATGGCGCAGCGCATGGCCCTTCCAGCGCATGACCCGCCCCAGCGTGTCGGCAAACAGGAACGCCCGCATATTGCCGATATGCTGGTAATTATAAACCGTCGGGCCACAGGTATAGATGCGGACCTGATCCGGGTCGATCGGACGGAAATCCTCGATCGCGCGGGACAGCGAATTATATAGCCTGAGGGGTGCGCCGTTCATGTCCCGCCCCCTAGCGCGGCGGCGGGCGCATCAACAAGTGCGTTCAGGCGGCCAATGGAACGCCCTTTGCACCATGCGAGCGGAACAGGCCCGTGCCCGACATGCGGCCCGTGCGGATCGGCAGCGCGGTGCCGCAATAGGCACATTCCGCCGTCATGCGACCGACCAGCCAATGCGAGCGGGTGCAGCCGGGGCAATGGTTGGACTCGCCGATATGATAGGCCAGGCGAAATCCCGGCGTGCCGGCGGTAGCGGGGAATGCGTCGATACGCATGTTGGAGACTCCCTGAAGAAATTGTTGAATTATGAAACTTCAGAGAATGTCGATTGGTTCCGCCAGCGTTTCGACCTGCGATCGGAACGCTTGACCGCGAAAACCCGATCTAACGCGACCAGTTGCGATAACCGGCCACCATTGCGCGAACATCGACTCGGGCTTTCATGCGGGCGGCCAGCAGCGCCGTGCCGCTGATCTTGCGCTGAACGAACAGCGTTTCCGCCGGAGGCAGGTGCCAGGAAGCGCGGTCCTGTGCGACGGCCATCCCCTGTTCGCGCACCGCCCCGACAAAGGACCGGTCGCCGAAATCGAAAGGTCCCTCGCGACCCAGATTGTCGAGGATGATGGCGATCATCGAATCGATGGCCGCGCCGTGGCGTTCGGCGGCAAGCGTGCCGATAAAGCCGACCTCGATCGCCGCCTGCCGCACGCGCGCGCCGTCGCCATCCAGCCCGGCCATGAGCAGGCGATGATAGCCACGCGCGGTTTCCGGCGTCACCGCCTGTGTCGCGCCGAAATCGAGCAGCACCAGTCGGGCGTCATCGCCGCGCCAGCGATAGTTGGCGAAATTGGGATCGGTCTGCATCAGGCCCCAATCGAACAATTCGCGCAGGACCAGTGCAATCAGCCGCGCCAGCACGTCGTCGCGCACCGCTTGGGGTTCATGTTCCAGCGCGTCGATCGGGCGACCGTCGACATATTCCATGGCGAGGATGTGGGGCGTGCTGAACGCGGGTTCGGGCGTGGGCACGACGAACCCGGCATCGTCGCCCACCAGGTCGCGAAAGCGCGCCAGCATCGTTGCTTCTCGCAGATAGTCGGCTTCCTCGCGCAACTGCGTCTTGGCCTTTGCCAGCAGATCGCCGATCGGCAGGTCGCGCGGCAAGAGGCCCGACAGACGCAGCAGCGTCGCGACATTGTCGACATCCGAATCGATGCTGTCGGCGACGCCGGGATATTGCACCTTGATCGCCAGCACCCGGCCATCGGGCAGTTCGGCGCGATGCACCTGTCCGATCGAGGCGGCGGCGATCGGATGCGCCTGAAAATGCCGGAAGCGAGTCCGCCAGGCCCTGCCCCATTCGTGCGCCAGCACCTGATCGAGCTGGCGCGGCGGCATATGATGCGCCTGATCGCGCAGCCGCGCGAGGATCGCTGTCAGTTCGGGCGGCAGCAGGTCGCCGGCGTCCATCGACACCATCTGCCCCAGCTTCATCGCCGCGCCGCGCAGGCCTGCCAGTTCGTCGGCCACTCGACCGGCATTGGCGGGCGTGAGCATCAGGTCACTCAGGCGCGGCCGCTCTCCCGCCGCGAACCGGCGCGCGCCTTCGCCCAACACGTTACCAGCAACGCCGCCGGCCAGACGCCCGAAAGCACCCAGCCGCGACACTCGGCCGCGCGGAATCGCACGGCCTTTTTGGCGATCATCGGTCATGGAACATCAATGCACGACGCGGGCGAGACGTTGCCTACGGGCTTTAGGGCCTACGGGCTTTGGGGCGGGCGCGTGTCGAAATGGAGGCCCGAGCCGGAATCGAACCGGCGTGCAAGGATTTGCAGTCCTCTGCGTAACCACTCCGCCATCGGGCCTCGACGCGGTGAGCGAGGGCTGATGAAGCGGACGACGCCCGCTGTCAACACTTCAGCGTCTGCGTGACAGTTCGCGCATCGCGTCGTCGAGGCCGGAAAGCGTCAGCGTATACATGCGATCGCGCATCGCCTGACGCACCAGTCCCACCGAGTGGGTATAGCCCCAATGCGCCTGGGGCACCGGGTTCAACCAGGCTGCCGCCGGATAGGTGTCGGTCAGGCGCGAAAGCCAAGCGATACCCGCTTCCTCGTTATGATGTTCGACCGAACCACCGGGATGCGTCAGTTCATAGGGACTCATCGACGCATCGCCGACCAGGATCAGTTTGTAATCGGGTCCGAAGCGATGAAGCACCTCGGTCGTCGGTGTCCGGTCGGTGAAGCGGCGGTGATTGTCCTTCCACACGCCCTCGTAAATGCAATTGTGGAAATAGAAGAACTCCAGGTGCTTGAACTCGGCGGTGGCGGCGGAGAACAGGTTTTCGACCAGCCGGATGAACGGGTCCATCGAACCGCCGACGTCGAGGAACAGCAGCAGCTTGACCGCATTGTGCCGTTCGGGCCGCATCCGCACATCCAGCCAGCCCTGCCGCGCGGTCCCGGCGATGGTGGCGTCGAGATCGAGTTCGTCCGCCGCGCCCTCTCGCGCGAACCGCCTGAGGCGTCGCAGAGCAACCTTGATATTGCGGGTGCCGAGTTCGCGGTTGCTGTCCAGATTGGCGAATTCGCGCCTGCCCCACACCTTGATCGCGCGCTTGTGCTGGCCGGAGCCGCCGATCCGTATGCCTTCGGGATTATAGCCCGAATGGCCATAAGGACTGGTGCCGCCGGTGCCGATCCATTTGCTGCCGCCCTGATGCCGGCCCTGTTGTTCCTCCAGGCGCTTTTTCAGCGTCTCCATGATCTCGTCCCAGGAGCCGAGCGAATCGATCTTCGCCATTTCCTCCGGCGACAGATATTTCCGTGCGACGGCGCGCAGCCAGTCCTCCGGGATCGCCGCGCGTTCGTCGGTGGACGCCTCCAGACCGCGAAAGACGTGCGAGAACACACGGTCGTAACGGTCGATCAGCGTCTCGTCCTTCACGAAGATCGCGCGGGCGAGGTAGTAGAATTGTTCGGGCGTGCGCTCGATCACTTCGGCATCGAGCGCCTCAAGCAGCAGCAGATGCTCTTTCAGGCTGGCCGGGATACCGGCGGTCCGCAGTGCTTCGACAAAGCCGTGAAACATGATCCCGATCTGGCCGACCTACCGCGCCGGCGCAAGCGCCGAGCCGCGTCAGCGGGCGTAAGCGTCGATCAGCGACCCCACATAATCCGGCGCGCGGCTGGTCAATTCGGGCAGTGGTCGCGCCGCCGGCGCTTCGCCGCCCGCCGGATAGATGAAGCCATAGGTGGGATAGGTGCTGCCCCCAAGACCCTTGCTGTCGCGATACCAGACGCGAACCTGGCTCCAGTCGCCGCGCGGCGACACGTCGAACAGCGTCACATCCTGTTCGGCGCGACCGCGCTCGCCATCGAAACGGGACCAGTTGGCGTGGGTGAGCATCAGCACGCGGTCCTCGACAATGCGGCTGACGACGGCGACATGGCCAAGCTTGAGCTGCTGCGTTTTGGAAAAGACCAGGACCGACCCGATGCGCGGCTTGCGTCCGCGGTCGTAACGCTCGCGCGCCTGATCCCACCAGGTCCAGGCATCGCCCCAGATGTTGATGCCCGATACCGCCCGCGCGAACGGCACGCACTGACCGCTATATTGCTCGATGATGTTCGCGGCTGCCACGCCGGGGGCGCACATTGCCCCGATGACGCAGGCCGCACTTGCGAAAATACGCATCGCCAACCGTCCCAAGTCCCTGATGCAGGCAGCCTAGAGCGGGGAGGTAGGCATTAGGTTGATCGGAATGGTTAACGAAATCAGCGTTTCAACGCTCACGACGCGCCATGAAGGCAAGCCGTTCGAACAGCATCAGATCGGCCTCGTTCTTGATAAGCGCCCCGTGCAGCGGCGGGATGGCCGAGCGGGTGTCGCGCGATTGCAGCACGTCGAGCGGCATATCCTCGGCCAGCAACAGCTTGAGCCAGTCGATCAATTCGCTGGTCGAAGGCTTTTTCTTGAGGCCCGGCACATCGCGCACTTCATAAAAGAGGTCGAGCGCCCGGTTGACCAGAACACGCTGGATACCCGGAAAATGCACGTCGACGATCGCCTGCATCGTGTCTCGATCGGGGAAGCGGATATAGTGGAAGAAACAGCGGCGCAGGAACGCGTCGGGCAGTTCCTTCTCATTGTTCGACGTGATGACGACGATCGGCCGTTCGCGCGCTTCAACCCGCTCACCGGTTTCGTAAACGTCGAAGCTCATCCGGTCGAGTTCCTGAAGCAGGTCGTTCGGAAACTCGATATCGGCCTTGTCGATCTCGTCGATCAGCAGGACGGGCAGGGTCGGGCTGGTGAACGCATCCCACAATTTGCCGCGGCGGATGTAATTGCCGATGTCGTGCACGCGCGGATCGCCGAGCTGACCGTCGCGCAGCCGCGCCACGGCATCATATTCATACAGCCCCTGCTGCGCCCTGGTTGTCGATTTGACGTGCCATTCGATCAGCGGCGCGTCGGCGGCGCGCGCGATTTCATGCGCCAGCACGGTCTTGCCGGTGCCCGGCTCCCCCTTGACCAGCAACGGACGGCGCAGGCGCACGGCGGCATTCACCGCCACCTTCAGATCGTCGGTCGCAATATAATCGCTGGTGCCTTCGAAACGCATCGGTCGCTATCCCTGCTCGGTCTGATGGGGATATGGCCCGAACGCCGTGGCGGCAAGGTCGCGGCGCGCCCTCAGCCGTCGTTGCGCGCGCTGGCCCGTGCCTCCAGCAGGTCCCACATGCAGTGATGTTGCGCCAGCAATTGCTGCGCGCCGAACCGGGTCGCGCGTTGCACCGACGCACTGGCGGCGAAATCATCAAGCGCGATCGCGGTTTCAATTGCCGATGGCAGGGTCGCGGGATGTATCGCCATGCCCAGCCGGACGGCGGCGCCGTTGAGCAGTTCGCGAAAGCTCGTCCAGTCAAGCGCCAACGCCGCCGCCGCGCCGACCGCGCAGCCGATCCGGTCGGACTGGACCAGCGTGTCGAGCGCATGGCGCTGCGCCGATACGGCGGCCTCGCTCTCGGCCTGACCGGGGGTGCTGGGCAGCGGGCCGACGGCGGCCACCAGCGTCGTCAGCCAGTGGCGCTCGCCGGCAAATCCCTGTGCCGCCGCCGTCAGCCAGGGAATGACCGCATCGGGTTGGCCATGGGCCAGTGCGTGGTCGAACAGGCCGGGATGGCGGCCATGCAGCATCCCGATGAGATGAAGCGCGTCGGCCAGATCGCGTATCTGGGCATCGGGCCGCGTCAGCAGAATCGCATGGCGGTGCGAACGGGTGCCGTCGGTATGCAACAGGCCGACGATGGCGGCGGTCGCGCCAACGTTCCCGTTCATCCCCAGACTCGTCGTTGCCATCGAAATCCCCTTGGACCCGTGCGGCCCGATCATGATGGATCGTGCTCGATGCGGCGGCTTACACCCGCAGTTGTAAAGAGGTGGTTGACCGATGATTCATTCCATACGGCTTTTCAGCGGCGTTCGGGCGGGGCGGCGGGGGCGAGCAGCGCGATGAGGAACCGGACGCCCGGCCCGGCCTGTTCGGGCGCAAGCGACAGGCGCACCGCCCGTTCGCTGCCGTCGCGCAGGGTCAGGTGAACGTCCAGCCGCCGGGCCTTGCCATCGGTGACAACGGCGTCGATCGCATCGCCGACCGCGCTTCGGTCCCCTGCTGACAGAAACGACACGAACCGCACCGTGGCCA
This sequence comes from Sphingomonas sp., assembly GCF_035490575.1. GTDB lineage: Bacteria > Pseudomonadota > Alphaproteobacteria > Sphingomonadales > Sphingomonadaceae > Sphingomonas. The sequence goes on from NZ_DATJLI010000105.1 coordinate 8,305, forward strand.
GAATGGCGCGTTCGACGCCGGCCATACGTTCGAACGCGGCGCTCGCCGAGGCCACATAGCCGCGCGCGTCGATCAACGCCCAGGCCAGGTCGCCCATCAGGTCGATCGCGCGATCGATTGCGACAATGCGCGCATGGGCGGTGAGGGCATCCTCTTCGCTGGTCGAATCCTCCGCCACCAGCAGGGCGCCGGCGGCGACCGGCACGACCGCGACCCGGTATCGGCGCTCGCCGATCGCCAATTCGGTGTTGCGCGGCGCGCCCGCGCGTCGGACGCGACCGCAAAGTTCGCTTAGGAAACGCGCCGACGCTTCCGGCAACAGGCCCGACAGCGAATCGTGCCGCCGCGGTTCACCAAATGCCAGGCGAGCGGCGCGGTTGATCCGGTCGACCTGTCCGTGGGAGTCGGTGACGATCACGGGCGAGGGCATGGCGTCGAGCAGCCGCTCAAGCAGGTCGTCGTCGGCGGCCCCATGCGGCGCGCACAGGCGACGCATCAGGTCGATCGACGTCAGGACCAGGCTGGGTCGGCCGCGCCGCATGATGAACACCGGCTGTTGCAGCGCACGCTCCTGCCACGGCCCGAATTGCCGGACCAGTTCGGACGCGGTGACACACGCCTCGGAATTGAGAGCGAAAGGTTCGGTCTCACGCATGGATGCAGCATGTCGCGACATGGCGGTTAGGGGAATGCGATTACACGACAATGGATCAAGTCATGCTGGGTCGAGGGCGCCGTGCCGCCGCACAACCTTCGTCGCGCCGATAAAAATGTCATAAATTGGTCACATCCATACGACAGGGCGCGGACATGGCCACCGCCGCACTTGACCCCGCCGACCCCCTCAGTTCGAGCGGCGACGGCCCCGACCTTTCCCAACGCCATCACCCGTTCGCCAAGCTGATCTTCCTGCTGCTGCTGGCGGGCGGTTTCGTCTATGCCTGCGCCAGCGTGCTGATCGACACGCAGCAGGTCGGTGAAGAGTTGGCGATGGGTGTGTTCGCCTTCCTCGCGCTGGCGCTGGTGATCGCGCTGGGCTTCGAGTTCGTGAACGGCTTTCACGATACGGCCAATGCGGTGGCGACGGTCATCTACACCAACTCGATGCCCGCACATTTCGCCGTCGTGTGGTCCGGCTTCTTCAACTTCCTGGGCGTGATGTTTTCATCGGGCGCGGTTGCCTATGCAATCATCACATTGTTGCCGGTCGAACTGATCCTGAACGTCGGATCGAATGCCGGTTACGCGATGATCTTTGCGCTGTTGCTGGCGGCGGTCCTGTGGAATCTCGCCACCTGGTATGTCGGCCTGCCCAATTCCTCCAGCCACACACTGATCGGATCGGTGCTGGGCGTCGGTGTCGCCAACCAGTTGATGGCGGCGGGATCGACGGCGGGCACGGCCGGTGTCGACTGGAGCCAGGCGCAAAAGGTGCTGACGGGACTGGCGATGGCGCCGGTGATCGGCTTTTTCGCGGCGTTCCTGCTGCTGACGGTGATGCGTCGTATCCTTCGCAATCCAAAGCTCTATTCACCGCCGGAGCGCAATGCGCCGCCGCCGCGCGGCATTCGCGCATTGCTGATCTTCACCTGCACTGCCGTTTCGTTCAGCCATGGGTCGAATGACGGGCAAAAGGGCATGGGCCTCATCATGCTCATCCTGATCGGCTGTGCGCCCACCGCCTATGCCCTCAACCGCACCATGCCCGAAAGCACGACGCCGGCCTTCGTCCAGTCGGCCGAACGTGCGGCGACAGTGCTGGGCGCGCGGGGCGGTCCCGCGCCGCTGCCGGTCGACAATGCCCGCACGATCCTGACCGGTGCACTGCAGTCGCGCCGGGTCGATACGCCCGACAGCTATGCCGCGATGGCGACCCTGTCGCGCGATATCAGCACCCGCGTCAGTGAATATGGCGCGCTGGCCAAGGTGCCGGCGGCGGCCACGCCCAACCTTCGCGCCGACATGTATCTGGTGCTCGATTCGACCAAGCTGGTGATGAAGAGCGACGGCGCGGATCGACGGTTCAGCCCGGCCGAACTGGGCGCGCTGAACGCGTATCAGACACAGCTCGAATCGGGCACACGCTATATTCCGCTATGGGTGAAGATTACCGTCGCGCTGGCACTGGGCCTTGGCACCATGGTCGGCTGGCGGCGCATCGTCATCACTGTGGGTGAGAAGATCGGCAAGCAGCACCTGACCTATGGCATGGGCGCTTCGGCCGAACTGGTGGCGGCGGTCACGATCCTGGCCGCCGACCGCTTCGGTTTGCCGGTATCGACCACGCACATCCTGTCATCGGGTGTCGCGGGTGCGGCGGTCGCGAACGGGCAGGGTCTGCAGCCGCGCACGTTGCGGAACATGGCGCTGGCGTGGGTGCTGACCCTGCCGGTCGCGATGACGCTGTCGGGCGGACTTTACTGGTTTCTGCTGACGATCGTGCGGGCGACCGGCAACAACTGATCCAGCCGGGCGCGGGTGTCGGATGCAATGTCGGCACTGGCGCCGCGGACCAGTTGCGCGATTTCACGGCGCATCGCCTCGGACGAACGCTGATCGGGTTCGGCCCATGCGGTCAGCAATCCGGCCAGCATCGCCGCAGCGACGGCCAGCGTGAGGCGATGTTGGGTGCGACGGTCGCGCATCTTCTCTCTCCCGTGAACGCTGTCTGGTTCACCGGGCTATGAATCGTCGGCTGACTCCGCGATGAACGATGTTGCCGGTTCGCGGCGCAACAAGGTGAGCCGCGCCTTGCCGTGGACACGCGACACATTGACCGCGAAGCCCTTGACCGCCACGACTTCGTCGCGGGCGGTTTCAATGCTGATCCAGGTCGCGTCATTGACCCAGCCCAGCCGCGCCATCCGCTCCAGCGCCACCGATCCCGCGCTGGTGCCGTAAGGCGGGTCCATCAGAATGAGGTCGAGGGCGGCGGTCGTAGGGCCGAGCGCCAGCACCGATTGCGCGCGCACGTCGATCCTGCGTCCGAGTTTGGCGGCATTGGCGCGCAGTGCGTCGAGCGCGGCGCGGTCCTGTTCGACGAACAGGCAGGTTGCGGCCCCGCGCGACAGCGCCTCGAAACCCAGCGCGCCCGAACCGGCGAACAGGTCGGCGACGGCCAGCCCGTCGAAACTGCCGATGCGGCTGGCAAGCATCGAGAACAATGCCTCGCGCACGCGGTCGGCGGTGGGGCGGGTGGCGTCACCCTTGGGCGCGATCAGGGGGCGCCCGCGATCGGTGCCGGCAATGATCCGCATCAGCGCGGCCCTTTCCGCGGGGCTGGGCGTCCGCCGGGGCGGGGGCGTTGCGGCCTGGACGTATCGCGAGGCGCTTCGGGCTTGCCACCGGAACGGGCCGGGCGGGGACCTGCACCGGGCTGGGTTGATATTGCGGCGCCGGAGCGTCCGGGCTTTGCAGCGCCGGGGCGGGCCGGTTTGGTCGCGCCAGGCCGAGCGGGTCCGGCCGCGCCAGGCCGCGCAGGTCTGGCGGTCAGGCGCTTGCGGTCGGTTTCCAGCACTTCGCGCACTTCATGCTTGCGGACGGCGGCTTTCTTTGGGGCGCCGCCGGGTGTTCTGGCCGGTGCGTGCGATGGGGACGCGCTTGGCCGTCGGGTGCGCTCCGACTGTTCCTCGGTCGCTTTTGGCACGGATCGCGGCGTGCTGGGGCGCGTGACCAGCGGCGTTTCGCTGCGCCTGTCGGCGGGCAGACGCAACTCGCGCCGGAACTGGATCAGGTCGTGCTGGCGCACTTCATCCACGCCGCCGACGGGCATGTCGGAAAGCGGAATGGGGCCATAGCTGGTGCGGATCAGGCGGCTGACGGTCATTCCCAGATGTTCGAGCACACGGCGAACCTCGCGATTCTTGCCTTCGGTCAGCGTCAGTTCGATCCACACATTGGCGCCGGTGCGGCGCTCCATATTGGCGTCGATCGAGCCATAGCGCACGCCGTCGATCTCGATTCCCTCAATCAGATCCTCAAGCTGAGCCTGGCTGACTTCGCCAAAGGCGCGGGCGCGATAGGTTCGCTTGACCTGTGTTGCCGGCAATTCGAGCTGACGCTTCAATTCGCCATCGGTGGTGAGCAGCAACAGCCCCTCGGTATTCAGGTCAAGGCGACCGACGGGGATCACGCGCGGCAAATCAGCCGGCAGCACGTCATAGATCGTCCGCCGCCCCTTGGGATCGCGCTCCGCCGTCAGCACGCCCGCAGGCTTGTGAAAACGGAACAGGCGCGCGGGCGCGGGGGCGGCCACAGGCTTTCCGTCGACGGTCACGCCGCGCAGGCTGGCCAGCAGCGTGGCGGGCGTTTCAAGGGCAACGCCGTCAATGGCGATGCGGCGTTCGGCGATCATGCGCTCAATCTCTCGCCGCGACGCGATTCCGGCACGGGCGAGCAGCTTTGCGATGCGCTGCGTTTCTGGGGGCTTGGACACAGTGTCGGCTGATAGTGCAACCATTGCGATCCCGCAAAAAAATCTCGCGGCGGGATCGACCGCGCAGCGTAGAGGGTTTTGCGGACGCGCGGATCGTTTCGCGAGTCGAACAGGGAAGTCGAACGTCACCATGTTGTTCGCACGAAAGAAGCGGCGCATCACCCGCATCCTCATCGTCGAGGACGAGCCGCTTGTCGCGTTCGACACCGAACATTTCCTGACCGAATCGGGGTTCGAGGTGATCGCGACGCTGGACCGGGTGGACGACGCGGTGGCGTTGCTGGCCGGGGATGCGGAGATCGACCTGGTGCTGGTCGATGTCCAGCTTGCCGATGGCAGCGGCATCGATGTCGCGCGCGCCGCAAGCCTGCGGAACACCCGCGTATTGTTCGTGACCGGCAATTGTCCCGGCGATGCGCGCTCACTGGCGGTCGGATGTCTTGCCAAGCCCTATCCGCAGCGCGACCTGCTCGCCGCGATCGACACACTGGAGACGGTGCTCGACGGCCGCGCGCCCAAGCGGCTGCCGCAAAGTTTCAGCCTGTTCGATCAGGCGTCCTGAACCCGCGGTGCGGCCGGTTCAGCTTCGATAATCGGCGTTGATCGCGATGTAACCATGCGTCAGGTCGCACGTCCACACGGTCGCGCGTCCTTCGCCCAGGTTCAGGTTGACGGCGATATCGACCTCATCGCCCTTCAGATGCGCGGCGACGGGCGCTTCGTCATAACCGTCCACCACCATCCCATTGCGGGCGACCTCGATCCCGCCAAATGCGATCGACAGCCGGTCGCGATCCGCCGGTTCGCCGGCTTTGCCCACGGCCATGACGACGCGGCCCCAATTGGCATCCTCCCCCGCGATTGCGGTTTTGACGAGGGGCGAGTTGGCGATGCTCATTGCCACACGGTGGGCGCTCGAATCGCTGTCGGCGCCCTCGACGTCGATACGAATGAATTTTGACGCGCCCTCGCCGTCGCGGACCACCAGATGGGCCAGTTGACGGCACATATCGGCCAGTGCCGCGCGGAAGGCGTCGGCCCCGGCATCGTCCTCACGCGACAGCACCCGGTTGCCCGCGCGCCCGGTAGCAAAGGCGAGCACGGTGTCGCTGGTCGAGGTATCGCCATCGACGGTGATGCACGAGAACGTCGTGTCGTTGGCGTCGGCCAGCGCCTTTTGCAGAAAAGCCGGATCGACGGCGGCGTCGGTAAAGATGAAGCCCAGCATCGTCGCCATGTCGGGTGCGATCATGCCTGAGCCCTTGACGATGCCGTTTATCGTGATGGTGCGGCCATCGACCACGGCGGTCGCCGACGCGCCCTTGGCAAAGGTGTCGGTGGTGGCGATGGCGTTGGCGGCATCCTCCCAGCCCGCGACGGGGGCGGCGAAGGCGGCGTCCAGCCCGGCTTCGGCGCGGTCGATGGGCAGCGGCACGCCGATGACGCCGGTCGATGCGACGAACACGTCGGAGGGCTGGCAGCCCATCTGGCCCGCCACCCGCGCGGCAATCGCCTCGACCGCCGCGCGCCCGCGATTGCCGGTGAAGGCATTGGCGTTGCCCGCATTGACGACCAGCGCGCGCGCCCGGCCCAGCACCAGCGCGCGCCGGCACCATTCGACTTCCGGCGAAGGGCATTTGCTGCGCGTCGTCACGCCCGCGACCACGGTGCCCTCGTCCAGCAGCGCGAGCGTCAGGTCGGCGCGGTCCCATGCCTTGTAACCGGCACGCGCGACATGAAGCGTCACGCCATCAACCGGGGGCAGGGCGGGAAAGGCGGCGGGCGCGAGCGGGGAGCGGTTCATGGCTGTGCGATAGCGCGGCGATCGCGGCATTTCCATGGGGGAGGCAATCGTATTCGTGCCGCTATGTGCGGTGCATCGACGCTACAACGTTGCGCCCCGCCGACTTTCGCGATTATAGGCCGCGGTCAAGGCTTAAAGCTCCCCCCAGGAACGAGGTTTCATCATCGTGGCCAAGGCACCGGCGCGCACCGCCCAGAGCGACCCCGCAATCCCCAATCGCGAACGGCCGGCCGAGCCGACGCGGTATGAGGCCTCGAAAGAGGAACTGCTCGACTTCTACAAGCAGATGCTGCTGATCCGCCGGTTCGAGGAAAAGGCCGGTCAGCTTTACGGCCTGGGCCTGATCGGCGGTTTCTGTCACCTGTATATCGGTCAGGAAGCGGTTGCGGTCGGGCTTCAGTCGGCGCTGGAGGTCGGCAAGGATTCGGTCATCACCGGATACCGCGACCATGGCCACATGCTCGCCTATGGCATCGATCCCAAGATCATCATGGCCGAGCTGACCGGCCGCGGCGCCGGCATCAGCAAGGGCAAGGGCGGGTCGATGCACATGTTTTCGACCGAGCACCGTTTCTATGGCGGCCACGGCATCGTCGGCGCACAGGTTTCGCTGGGTGCGGGCCTGGCGTTCAAGCACAAATATGCCGAGGACGGCGGCGTCTGCATGACCTATTTCGGCGACGGCGCCGCCAATCAGGGTCAGGTATACGAAGCGTTCAACATGGCCGAGCTGTGGAAGCTGCCGGTCATCTTCGTGATCGAGAACAATCAATATGCGATGGGCACCAGCGTCAATCGCGCCTCATCGGAAGATCAGCTCTACAAGCGCGGCGAGAGCTTCCGCATTCCGGGCATCCAGGTCGACGGCATGGACGTGCTGGCGTGCCGCGGCGCCGCGGAGGAAGCGATCGCATGGGTCCGCGCGGGCAAGGGTCCGATCATCCTCGAGATGAAGACCTATCGCTATCGCGGCCATTCAATGTCCGACCCGGCCAAGTATCGCAGCCGTGACGAAGTGCAGGCGGTTCGCGACAAGTCCGACCCGATCGAGGCGGTGAAGCGCGAGCTGGAAAAGCAGGGCGTCACCGAAGCCGATCTGAAGTCGCTGGATCAGGACATCCGCAAGGTAGTGAACGAGGCGGCCGACTTCGCCGAAAATGCGCCGGAACCGGAACCCGCCGAACTATACACCGAAGTGCTGGTGGAGAGCTATTGAGATGGCAATTGAACTGAAGATGCCGGCACTTTCGCCCACGATGGAAGAAGGCACGCTGGCCAAATGGCTGGTGAGCGAGGGCGATACCGTCAAGTCGGGCGACATCCTTGCCGAAATCGAAACCGACAAGGCGACGATGGAGTTTGAAGCCGTCGACGAGGGCACGATCGCCAAGATCGTCATTTCCGAGGGCACCGACAATGTGAAGGTCGGCACCGTGATCGCCATGCTTGCCGAAGAGGGTGAGGACGCCGGTTCGATCGACGCGCCCGCCGGTGCCGCCGCGACCAAGGAAGACACGGCCAAGGCCGATGCTGCTGCTGACGACAAGAAGTCGGACAAGGTCGAGGATTCGGCCCACCCGGCGCAGGAAAAGGTCGACACTGGCGCGCGCAAGCTGTTCGACGCCGCCGATAACGAAGGCGAAACCGCGCCCGAGATTCCCGAGGGCACCGAGATGGTCAAGACGACCGTCCGCGAAGCGCTGCGCGATGCGATGGCCGAGGAAATGCGCGCCGACGACCGCGTGTTCGTGATGGGCGAGGAAGTCGCCGAATATCAGGGCGCCTACAAGGTTACGCAGGGCCTGCTTGAGGAGTTCGGGGCGAAGCGCGTCATCGACACGCCGATCACCGAATATGGCTTTGCCGGTGTCGGCACGGGCGCGGCGATGGGCGGCCTCAAGCCCATCGTCGAGTTCATGACGTTCAACTTCGCCATGCAGGCGATTGACCACATCATCAATTCGGCAGCCAAGACCAACTACATGTCGGGCGGCCAGATGCGCTGCCCGATCGTGTTCCGTGGTCCCAATGGTGCGGCCAGCCGCGTCGGCGCGCAGCACAGCCAGAATTATGGTCCCTGGTATGCCAGCGTCCCCGGCCTGATCGTCATCGCGCCTTATGACGCGGCCGATGCCAAGGGTCTGTTGAAAGCCGCGATTCGCAGCGAAGACCCGGTCGTCTTCCTCGAAAACGAGCTGATGTATGGCCGCAGCTTCGACGTGCCCAAGCTGGACGATTTCGTGCTGCCGATCGGCAAGGCGCGGATCATGCGTTCGGGCACGGACGTGACGATCGTGTCCTATTCGATCGGCGTCGGCGTCGCACTGGAAGCGGCCGACAAGCTGGCGGCTGACGGTGTGGAGGCAGAGGTCATCGACCTTCGCACGCTGCGCCCGCTCGATACGGCGACGGTGCTGAAAAGCCTGAAAAAAACCAACCGCATGGTCGTGGTCGAGGAAGGTTGGCCGACCTGCTCGATCGCCAGCGAGCTTGCGGCGGTCGCGATGGAGAAGGGCTTTGACGACCTCGACGCGCCAGTGCTGCGCGTGACGAACGAGGATGTGCCGCTGCCCTATGCCGCCAATCTCGAAAAGCTTGCGCTGGTCGATGTCGCGCGCGTGATCAAGGCGGTCAAGAAGGTGACCTACAAGGCGTGATTGACGGGGCGGGCGGCGTTTCGGCGCGGCCCGCCCCGTTTTCTCAGGCGGTAAAGCGCTTGGTAAAGCCCTTGGCGCTGCGTTCTTCGTTGTCGGGGCGGGCATCGACCGTATCGACCCGCGCCAGTGGCGGCCCGGAGCGGCATGCCTCTACAAACTGCGCCAGCGCTTCCTCTTCGCCGGACGCCAGCATTTCCACCCGCCCGTCGCGGGTGTTGCGAACCCAGCCAGTGACGCCAAGTGTCCGTGCCTGTCGGGTCGCATAGTCGCGATAGCCGACGCCTTGAACCCGACCCGATACGAACAGCCGCTGCGTCGTCATTACCGTCATTCAATCTTTCCTGCGCGTGAAACCCGCCGCATTCGCGACCGTCACGATCCTAGCACCCATGCGCCGCGGCGGATCGGGCAATCATCACCGCTCGCCGCACGCACGGGCGCTTCGGTCGCAGCCTAATCAGCCTCCGCGCGCCTTGTCGACCTCGTAACGTTCGCCGTGCCGCGTCGCATCGGCCTTGTTCACGCCCGTGCTGCCATCCGGATCGTCTATCCGCGCCTGTTCGGCCTGGGTCGCAACGTCACGGGCCAGGTTGCCGCCCGACCGGCCGGCGGTGTCGGGCGCGTTGGCCGCCGCGTCGATGATATCGCGATCGTCATGGTCGCGCGCGCTGGTGGTGCGGGGATTTTCCATTTTCGCTCTCCTTCACGCGATCAAGCGTGTGAAGCGCGGCACCGTTCCATCAGGCCTCGGGATAAGTGATTGCCAGCACTTCATATTCGCGCGCGCCACCCGGCAGTTGAACGGTGCGGAGATCGCCAACCGATGCCCCTTTCAGCGCGCGCGCAAACGGGGCGTGCCAACCGATGCGGCCGCTGGCGGCGTCGGTCTCGTCATCGCCGACCAGCGTGACGACGCGCCGCTCGTCATCCTCGTCCGCGACGGTCACGGTGGCGCCGAAGAACACGCGGCTTCGATCCTCCGCCCGCGCCGGATCGATCACGCGCGCGGCCTTCATCCGCCGCGCGAGAAAGTTCAGCCGCCGGTCGATTTCCCGCATCCGTTTTCGACCATAAAGATAGTCGCCATTTTCGGATCGGTCGCCATTGCCCGCGGCCCACGACACGATCTCGACGATCGCCGGGCGCTCGGTGCCGAGCAGCTGGTCATATTCGGCCTTCAACGCCGCATAGCCCACGGGCGTGATGTAATTCGGACGATCCATGATGGTGCGCTCAGCCGGGGCGCGATTTGCCGAGGTAGAAGGACAGGTTCGCCGGTCCGCGCGACCGGGCGCGATCCGGATAGAGCAGGTCATAGACGACCGCATTCTCCAGCACGCGCTGAACATAGTTCTTGGTCTCGAAAATCGGAATATCCTCGACCCATTCGAGCACGTCGACACCCTGTCGCGGGTCGCCATTGGCACGCAGCCATTTGTTCACATTGCCCGGCCCGGCATTATAGGCAGCCACCGCCAACGGATAGCTGCCGCCATAATAATCGAGCATCCGCTGGAAATAGGCCGAACCAAGCTGGACGTTGTAACCGGGATCGCCGGTCAGCGAGGCGAGGTTATAGCCCAGCCCCAGCTTGCCCGACTGTTCGCGCGCGGTGCCGGGCATCAATTGCATCAGCCCACGTGCGCCCGCCCGGCTGACCGCATTGCGGTCGAACTGGCTTTCCTGCCGCGTGATCGCATGGATCATCGTGAAATTGGCCGAAGCCGCGCCCGTCGTCGGCAACGTGGGAAAGCCCGTCGACACCAGCGCCCGGTGCCCGTTCAGCGACGCGCTGCGCCCGATCATCACGCGCAGGTCGGGGCGGACGATCTGGTTCGCGAACTCGGCCGCCAGCGCGTGGTCGGCATCGCTCTTGGCGTCATTGGCGATCTGTCGGACGAACAGGCTCTGATCCTGCGTCCGGCCCATCTGCCCCAGCAGGCGCGCGGCGCGCACCACTTCGCGCTTGAAAAAGGCGTCGCGGATCGCGGGGTCGAGCGCGGGCGGCGCGGCCTGTGCCACGCGCGGGACAGCGCGCCCCATCCGTTCAATGGCGAGTTGCCCATAATAAAGATCGGGCCACGCGGCGGCGCGTTCGTAATGCGATCGCGCGGTCGCCTGATCGCCTGCCGCCTCCGCCGCGCGGCCCGCCCAGTAATAGCCCTTGGACTGCGTCTGCGGCGTGCGCGAACCGCCGGCATAGCGCGCATACATGCCAACCGCGTCCTGCGGCCGCCCCAGATCGCGCCTTGCAACCTGTCCCGCCAGCCAGGCAAGCGAGGTATAATCGTCGCGCTCGCCATAAGGGCGCGTTGAAACGTCGGTGCCCGCGGGATATGCATCGTCAAGCTGCCGCGCGATATCGAAGGCGAGCTGATACTGCCGATCCGCCTCAGCCGCGCGGGCGTTGGTCAGCAGGACTTCATACCATTCCTCGACATCGCCCGGCCGGTTCAGGCCCGATCGCGCCTGCGCCAGATAGGCGCGTGCCGCCGGGCTTTGGCCCCCGTTCCGCAGCCATTGCGCGCGGTCGGCGATATAGCCGGCATCGGCGCGGTCCGATGGCGGCACCGAGGCGTCGAGGGTCGCGGCATCGGCGGCACGCGTGCGGAACGCCAGTCGCGCCGCGAACAGGGCGCGCTTTGCCGGGGAGGTCAGGGCAAGCTGTCGCTGCGCGGCGCTGGTCGCCCCCGCCCACAGCAATGCGTCCATTCGCGCGTCATGGTCGGCGGGTCCGATGGCGCTCGCAAAGCCCGTCATCAGCCGCGCTTCATCAGCGGGACGCAACACGCCGCGCCGCCACGCATCACGCGCCTGTTCCAGCGCTTCATTCCGGCGGCCGCTGACTTGCAGCGCCTCGGCAAAGCGCACGCGGCCTGCGGCTGACACTGGCGGAAAACGCTCGAAAAAGCGCAGCACCAGTGCGGGGTTGCTGGTGCCGCTGTCCAGCGTCGCTTCCGCCGCCTGACGCCGCCCGGCCTCGCCCGGCCAGCCGGGATGGGCGAGGAGGAAATTGGCGTAATCGGTGAAGGCGAAGCTGTCCGATTGCTGCAGCCGTTTCCACTGCTCGATCGTCGCGACCAGCGGATCGCCATAATAATCGGGCAGCGGCTGAACGGTGGCTGATTGCGGCTGCGCCGGCTGAACGCGATCCAGGCCGCGCGGCGGCCATGTCTGGCGCTGCTGCTGCGATGATGGCAGCGGCTGCACCATCGTCTGCGCGGCAAAGGCGGCACCCGATACGCTGGCACCGATAAGGACGAACTTGGAAATCATACCCGACATGCTGGACAGGATATGCTTGGCCGCCCTATCTGTCGCCCCCGAAAATCCTCTTGACGGGCAGTTTTCATCGCATGTTCTCGGGTTCGATTCCGGCGCTTCCCACGCCGTTCCATGATGGCCGTTTCGACGAGCCGACTTACCGCGCGCTCATCGACTGGCAGATTGCGGAAGGATCGTCGGGTCTGGTCCCGTGCGGCACCACGGGCGAAGCGGCAACGATGTCGATCGCCGAGCATAATCATGTGCTGGCGGTATGCATCGACCAGGCGGCGGGTCGGGTGCCCGTGATCGCCGGATGTGGATCGAACGACACATCGGTGGCGCTGGAACATATGCACGCCGCGCGCGAAGCGGGCGCGACGGCGGCGTTGCTGGTCCCGCCTTATTACAACCGTCCCAACCAGGAAGGGGTGTTCCGGCATTTCGAGCGGCTGGCGGGCGAGGGCGGCTTGCCGATCATCCTGTATAATGTCCCCGCGCGCACCGTCACCGATATCGCGGTCGAGACGATGGGTCGTCTGGTCGCCGCCTTTCCGGGCAAGTTCGTGGGCGTGAAGGATGCAACGGGCGTGCTGACGCGCGTGTCGATGCAGCGCGCGACGTGCGGCACCGATTTCTGTCAGTTGTCGGGCAATGACGACACCGCGCTGGGTTTCATGGCGATGGGCGGGCGCGGCTGTATTTCGGTTACGGCCAATGTCGCGCCGCGATTGTGCGCCGAGTTTCAGGCGGCATGTGCCGCTGGGGACTACACAACCGCGCTGTCGCTTCAGGACCGGCTGTTTCCGCTGCACGCGGCGCTGTTCAGCGACGCGTCGCCCGGCCCGGTCAAATATGCGCTGTCAAAGCTGCGGCCCGGTTTTTCGCCAGAACTTCGTTTGCCGATGACCGAGCCGTGCGAGGCTTCGCGAACACTGGTCGATGCGGCGCTCGCACATGCCGGGCTGATCTGACCCGGCCTGTGCGAGCGTCCTGCGATCAGGGCATCAGCACCGTGTCGATGACATGAATCACGCCGTTCTTCTGACGGACATCGGCGATGGTAATGTTCGCCGCGTTGCCCTTGGCGTCGGTCACGGTGTAGCCCGATCCGGCCTTGGCAAAGGTCAGGTCGCCGCCAGCGACGGTCGGATAGGTCGCGGTGCCACGGGAAGCGACCTTGGCCGCGATGTCGGCGGCCATGATGGTGCCGGGCACGACATGATAGGTCAGGATGCCCGTCAGCATCTGCTTGTTCTCAGGCTTGACCAGCGTGTCGACGGTCCCGGCGGGCAGCTTGGCAAAGGCGGCATTGGTGGGTGCAAAGACGGTGAAGGGACCATCGCCGCTCAGCGTCTCGACCAGGCCCGCTGCCTTGACGGCGGCGACCAGCGTCGTGTGATCCTTTGAATTTACGGCGTTTTCAACGATCGTGCGATTGGCATACATTGCAGCGCCGCCGACCTGGGGATTGTCCTGTGCAACGGCGGTGCCGCCAATCGCGACGGCGGCCGACATCATCAGAATGCGAAACTTGGCGTGCATGATCTGGCTCTCCTCGATACGATCCGGGCCGGATCGTCGGCAGCAACTACGATAGAGCCGCGGCGATAGTTTCGGCAGTGGACCAAAGCAGGTGCACGGCCTTTAGCCCATGCGTGGTCCTTTCCTTTCGTCGCGATCGAGCCTATCTCGCGCCTCCCATGTCACGCCCGCGCCCCACAACATTCGACAAGAAGAAGGTCGTCGCCGAGAACCGGCGCGCGCGCTTCGAATATTTCATCGACGATGTGTATGAGGCGGGGCTCGCCCTGACCGGCACCGAGGTGAAGTCGCTACGTTTCGGCGAGGGTTCGATCGCGGAAAGCTATGCTGAGGTGAAGGGCGAGGAAGTGTGGCTGGTCAACGCCAACATTCCCGAGTTCAGCCATGGCAACCGGCACAATCACGTGCCCAAGCGGCCGCGTAAACTGCTCCTTCACGCGCGTGAGATAGGCAAGCTGCACGGCGCGGTCGCGCGGGAGGGCATGACCCTTGTGCCGCTGAGCATCTATTTCAACGGACGCGGGCGGGCCAAGGTCGAGCTGGCGCTGGCCAAGGGCAAGAAGGCGCATGACAAGCGCGAAACGATCAAGGAACGGGACTGGAAGCGTGAGCAGCAGCGGCTGCTTCGCGACCGCGGCTGAAATGAAGCGTCCGCCCAGGGACTGGCTGGCCCGGTTCATCGCCGCCAATGTGCCGACCCGCGAGCAACTGGAGCAGGTCAGGATCCTGCGACCGGTCGCGCACCGGGTGCTGGCACCCGAATTGTGGCGTTTCACGCGCCGGTCGGTGCCGCGCGGCGCGGCGCTGGGCCTGCTGGTCGGTATATTCCTGATGATACCGGGGCTGCAGATCGCGGGCGCGGCGCTGCTGGCGCTGCCGTTCCGCGCGAATATTCCGATCGCGGCCGGGATGACGTTCCTCAGCAATCCGGCGACGACGCCGTTCATCCTCTACGCCTCGGTCTGGCTCGGTAATTTCCTGCTGGGGCGCACGGCGGATGCGTCGGGCTTCATGGCGCTGGTCAATTCGCACGCCGGTGTCAGCGAATGGGCGGCATGGCTGTTTTCAGAAGCGGCACCGGCGATGCTGGTCGGGCTGGCGGTCATCTCGATCGCCGCCGCCGCCATCGGCTATGGCATCGCGGCGCTGTTCTGGCGCGTCCGCACCGCCGCCAAATGGCGGCGGCGGCACGTTCGCGAGGATTGAGGATCAGCCCCCCAGAAAGGTGAGCAGGTCGCGTGTCAGGCGGTCGCCTTCGGTCGCGAACAGGCCGTGCGGTGCGCCCGAATATTCGACCAGTTGATGGCGGGCGATCCCCTGCGCCGCGCGGTGCGCCGTTGCCTTGATCGGCACGGTCGCGTCGCTGGTGCCGTGCACGATCAGCGTCGGCACCTGAAACGCGGCGAGGTCGGGCGTGAAATCGGTATAGCCCCAGGCCTTGGCCGCTTCGATCGTCGCATGATGACTGGCCATCATGGCGACGTTCCGCGACCATTCCAGATAGGCGTCGCTGACCGGGTGCGAGATGACGCCGACGCCGTAGAAATCGCGGAAAAACCCTTGGAGGAACTTCGCGCGGTCATCCTTCAGCTGTCCTGCGATTTCGGTCAGTTGCGCTTCGGGCACGCCGTCGGGATTGGCATCCGATTTCAGGATGCCGGGCACGACCGATCCGATCAGCGCGGCATGGGTGACGCCGCGCCCACCGTGGCGGCTCATGTAACGCGCGACTTCACCGCCGCCCATTGAAAAGCCGACCAGACCGACACCCCCGGTCGCGTCCGCCGCTTCGAGCACGGCGGCGAGATCGTCGGCATAGGTGTCATAATCATGGCCGCTCCACGGCTGGCCCGAACGGCCAAATCCGCGCCGGTCATAGGCGATGGCGCGATAACCCGCCTCCGCCAGCGCGATCGCCTGTGGTTCCCAGCTGTCGGCATTGAGCGGCCAGCCGTGCACCAGCACGACGGGGCGGCCGCTGCCCCAGTCCTTGACGTAAAGGTCGGTGCCGTCCTTGGTCTTTACATAGGGCATGGTGGGTCTCCTTGAGGTCTGCCCGCGGAACGAGCCATGACCGGCGTCGTTCCGGGCATGTGCGTCCGAAAACGGGCAGGCCGATCGAAGCAGCCGGTTGCCGCATGATGCCCAAGGCGATAGGCGTGCGCGTAACCGAATGACCTTTGAGGACATTGACCGCGTGACCGATTCCGCCGCCCCCAGCGGCCCAGCCCCGATTGTTTTTGAAGCCATCGTCCGCCGGACGTGCGTGACGGCCGTTTACAACCGCACCGACGTGCTGCTTGCGCCGCACGCCATCTGGACACGCCATGGCGACATGTTCGTCGATGCGGTGACGGTCAGCCTGAACGGCAAGCCGCCGCGCGAGACCAAGCTCGGCACCTTCAAGTTGATCGGCCTGAACGATCTGGGCCGCACCGACACCGTGTTCGCGCCCAGCGAATTGTTCGATCCCGCCGACGAGAAATATGGCGGCGAGGTCGTTTTTTCGGTCGAGCGCTGAACCGTTCAGGCGGGCGATCGCCTGCCAGCGGTGCGGCGCATCAGCCAGGCGCGAAAGGCGCCGGTTCTGGCTTCGGTCGGTCTCGCGAACAATGCCGCCAAGATGATGCTTGCACCCAGTAACAGCGCGACGATCGCCACTGCGTGAACGCCGGGCGACAGGCGCTGCGGCCCGACGATCAGGCCCGCGGCCAGCATCGCGATGGGAAAATGGATCGCATAGAGCGAAAAGCTGCCGCTCGCGCCGAAACGGGCAAGCGGGGCCAAAAAGCGCGGAAACAGCGGATCGCGTGCGGTCAGCGCGACAAGGAACGCAGCCGCCACCCAAGCGAGGACCAGATCCTCACCCCGATATTCGCCGGTGCGAACCCATATGAGTGTGAGGCCGAGCAGGAAGCCGAGCGGCACCAGCGCGCGCGCGCCGAACCGCCCGCGCAGATGAAAGGCGGCGGCGCCTGCCAGCCATGCGAGAAATCCATATACAAGGTCGAGCGACAGTATCGCCACCGCCAGCGCGATCAGCATCGGGCCGGCGCGGCGGCGACGGGCCGCGATCCACAGCGCCGCGAACCACAAGTAATACCAGAACTCGAACGCTACGCTCCACAGCGGCCCGTTGCTGCCGAATGGCGGCACGACGATATGTTGAAGGAACAACAGGTTCCCCAACGCAACCGATGGCGACAATGCGGTGGCGACATCGGTTTCGATGAACCACACCTGCGTCTGTCCCAGATGCGTGGGTGTTCGCAACAGCCACAGCCCGGTCGCGTCCAGCACGCCGCCCAGAACCAGTGCGGGGATGACGACGATCGCCAGCCGCGACCAGCGGGCGATGACGAACGCGCGCCACGACCAGCCGCTCCGGTCGAGCGCCTGAACACTCTTGGCGATCCAGAAGCCGCTGAGGACGAAGAAGAGGATGACCGCGGGATGGGCATATCCCGCCAGAAAGTAGAATGGCCGCCCCACGATCGCGTCGCCCGGCCGGTGATCGGCGACGACCAGCCCCCAGATGTGTGAAAAGGCGACGACCATTGCCAGCACCGCCCGCAACGCGTCCATCCAGCGCGCGGCGTCGGCGGGAACGGGCCGGGCGGGTGTCGTCATTGCCGAGCGGTATCACCGATCATGGTGTGCGCGCGCCAGCCGCCAAATAGAGTCAATGCCCCGAAACGGCACGCGCGTGACGATCAGCCGATGGTGACGAAACTGTCCATCACGCGCTTGCGCCCCGACTGCTCGAACTCGACCTCCAGCTTGTTGCCCTCGATCGCGTCGATCACGCCGTAACCGAATTTCTGGTGGAAAACCCGCATTCCCAGAGACAGGTCGCCGCGTCCCTTGTTGCCGAAACTGACGGCGGAGGCGCGCGATTCGATGACGCGCGGTGGTTCGCGAGTGAAGCCGCCAGAGGCCGCGCGCTGCCACCCCGGACCACGCCCGGTGCCGCGCCCGACGTCGGCGAACGGATCGGCACGTTCCGACCAGTTGGCGCGCCACAGGCTTTCGCCACCCGACATGGTGGTTTCGGCATGGATATGCTCCGGCGGCAATTCGCCGACGAAGCGGCTGGGCAGCGAGCTGGTCCACTGGCCATAGATGCGGCGATTGGCGGCGTGCAGGATGGTCGCCCGGCGCCGGGCACGCGTGATCGCGACATAGGCCAGGCGGCGTTCCTCCTCCAGACTGGCGGTCCCGCCCTCATCAAGGGCGCGTTGCGAGGGGAACAGCCCTTCTTCCCATCCCGCCAGGAACACGGTGTCGAACTCCAGACCCTTGGCGGCGTGGATTGTCATGATCGTGATCTCAGGCGTGCGGGGACCGCCCTCGCGTTCCATCACCAGGCTGACATGTTCGAGGAACGCACCCAGCGTTTCATATTCCTCCATCGCGCGGACCAGTTCGGTCAGGTTCTCCAGCCGCCCTGCTGCTTCTGCCGATTTTTCGTTCTGGAGCATCGCGGTATAGCCGCTTTCGTCCAGCAATTGCCGCGCGAGTTCGGGGTGGGGCAGCTCCTGTCCCATCTGTCGCCAGCGCGCGAGATCACCGATGAAATTGCCGAGCGAACGGCGCGCCTGCGGCGTCAGTTCGTCGGTGTCGAGGATGCGCGCGGCGGCGGTGGTCAGCGGCAGCCCCTCGGCACGGGCGAGCTGGTGGATCTTCTGCACCGCCTTG
The DNA here is from genome assembly GCF_035490575.1 of Sphingomonas sp. Taxonomy (GTDB): domain Bacteria; phylum Pseudomonadota; class Alphaproteobacteria; order Sphingomonadales; family Sphingomonadaceae; genus Sphingomonas. The sequence goes on from NZ_DATJLI010000105.1 coordinate 26,708, forward strand.
TCGCCAAGGCCGCGTTTGGGCGTGTTGACGATCCGCTCGAACGCCAGATCGTCGGCCGGTTGCGCGACGACGCGCAGATAGGCCAGCGCATCGCGGATTTCGGCGCGCTCGTAAAAGCGGAAACCGCCGATGATGCGATAGGGCAGGCCGATCGATATGAAGCGGTCCTCGAACTCGCGCGTCTGATGCTGCGCGCGGACCAGGATGGCGACATCGTCAAGGCTGGTGCCGCGCCCTTGCAGGCTCTCGATTTCCTCACCGACCCGGCGGGCCTCTTCGGGGCCGTCCCACACGCCCAGCACGCGGACCTTTTCGCCCGCGTCGAGTTCGGTCCACAGCGTCTTGCCCAGTCGCCCGCCATTATTCGCAATCACGCCCGCAGCGGCACCGAGGATATGCGGCGTCGAGCGGTAATTCTGTTCGAGGCGAATGATCTTGGCGCCCGGAAAATCGCGTTCGAACCGCAGGATGTTCTCGACCTGCGCGCCGCGCCACGAATAGATCGACTGATCGTCATCGCCCACGCAGCACAGGTTGCGCCGCGTCTGCGCCAACAGCCGCAGCCACAGATACTGGACGCTGTTGGTGTCCTGATACTCGTCCACCATGATATAGCGGAAACGCTGCTGATATTGCTCCAGCACTTCGCGATGCGTCCTGAGCAGGGTCAGCGAATGCAGCAGCAGGTCGCCGAAATCGCAGGCGTTCACCGCCAGCAGGCGCGCCTGATACTGGCGATAGAGGTCCTGGCCGCGGCCATTGGCGTAACGCTCACTCTCGCCGGCGTCGATGTCGGCGGGGGTCAGGCCCTTGTTCTTCCATTCATCGATCAGCCCGGCGAGCGAGCGGGCGGGCCAGCGCTTTTCATCAAGGTCGGCGGCAAGGATCAGTTGCTTGAGCAGGCGAAGCTGGTCGTCGGTGTCGAGGATCGTGAAGTTGGACTGGAGACCCATCAACTCGGCATGCCGGCGCAGCAGCTTTGCGCCGATCGAATGGAACGTGCCCAGCCACGGCATCCCCTCCACCGCGTCGCCCACCAGCCGTCCGACCCGTTCGCGCATTTCGCGCGCCGCCTTGTTGGTGAAGGTGACGGCAAGGATCTCTGACGGCCAGGCCTTGCGCGTATAGATCAGGTGCGCCAGCCGCGCGGTCAGCGCCGCGGTCTTGCCCGTGCCGGCACCTGCCAGCACCAGCACGGGGCCATCGGTCGTCAGCACCGCGTCCCGCTGTGGCTCGTTCAGGCCGTTGAGATAGGGCGGGTCGGTCGCGACGGGGCGGAAATCGGTCATCGGCTCGCACGTAGGGAAGGGGGGATGGAGCGGCAAGCGGGGGACTTGCCATCAAGGCGGCGCCATGAGAACATAGTCCGAACATTCAGGGAGTCAAAGTCATGGGGTTTGCAGGGGGATGTCAATGCGGTGCGATCCGCTATTCGGCGGCGGGGGAGGCGGCGCACCATGCGCTGTGCCACTGTGCCGATTGCCGGAAATCGTCCGGGGCACCGATGGTCGGCTGGATCGCCTTTGCCGAGGATGCGCTGGCGGTCGAAGGGGCACCGTTCGTTTACGAATCATCGCCCGGCGTCACGCGCACCTTTTGCGGCACCTGCGGCACGGGCCTGTTCTATCGCAACCCGGCGATGCTGCCGGGCATTGTCGATGTGCAGTCCGCCACGCTCGACGATGCCGCCGCGCATGCGCCGGGCATCGAGATCATGGTGGCCGAGCGGCTGCCGTGGCTGGATCAGGTCGGGCAGTTGCGCCGGTTCGAACGCTATCCGGGCATGGATTGACCGGGCCGAAGCTGAACCATGAAGGCGCCCATGCGACGCCTTGCGACAGTTTTGCGGGGTTCGCGCGAAACGTCGGTGACAATCGGTGCTCATATCTCCTTTCATCGACCGATCGGGTCGTATCTGGAGGAGACAGATGATGAAGACCTTTTCACTGATGCTCGCTGGCCTTGCCGTTTCGGTCGCAGCGCTGCCCGCCGCCGCCAGCGCCCAGTCGTGGCAGTCGATCAATTCGCGCCAGAACCGGATCGAAACACGGATCAACCAGGGCATCCGTTCCGGCGCGCTGAACCGGAACGAGGCGGTTCGGTTGCGGACCCAGTTTCGTGACCTTGCCGGTCTGGAAAATCGCTATCGCCGCACGGGCGGCGGGTTGAGCATGGGTGAGCGCCGCGATCTCGACCGCCGCTTCGATGCGCTGTCGCAGCGGGTCCGGGTTCAGAAGAACGACCGCCAGCAGCGCTGGTGACGGAATGGATGGGGTGGCCGCAATGCCGCCCCGCCCGCCCGATCAGCGGATTGGCCGGCCCGAATCCTTCCACTTGTCGAGGATCTGCGATTCACCCGACAGCGGCACCAGCGCGGTGCCGCTGTCGGCATAGGGCGCCTGCACTTGCGACAGCACCGGCGCCGTGGGTGCGACCGGCGCGGCGGCGGGCGGCGGGACCGGTATCGGCATCACCGATGCCTCGGCCGCAGCAACGTGAGCGACCGCACCCAGCGGGCCGGGTTGCGGCTCGCCACCGGCATGGCGGTCCTGAAAGGCGGCGGGGGTGCCCCACCAACCTTTCCACCGATGGAAGAAATGCGCGCCCTGTGCGTCGGTCATCACCAGCGACCGGTTCCACGCCGGGGTGACGGCATAAGTATGGTAATGGGTCGCCAGACCGACGGGCGCGAATACCTGACCGTTCAGTGCCGCCGCCGCGACGCGTTGTGCCCGGTCCCAATAGCGGCGCATCGGCGTGCGGGCCATCGATCCGTCGCACGCGAAGCTGAACTGGCAGCCGCGCTTGTCCGAACCCTGAAACACCACGCCGCAAACGGTTGCGGGAAAGGCCGGGTGGCGCACGCGGTTCAGCACGACTTGCGCCACCGCGCGTTGGCCGGCGTCCGGCTCGCTCGCGGCTTCGTAATAGATCGCCGTCGTCAGGCATTGCAGCGCCCGCGATTGGTCCAGCGTCGAGCCACGAAGCCGGAATGGCTGCGCGGCAGGCGTGCCCGTGGTGAGGGCAGCGGTTTCCGGGACGGGCAGGTCGGGCAGCGTCGTCGTGCCGGTCGTGCCGCGCGCGGGGGCGGAAAGCTGGGCCTGTGGGATCGTTGCCGAAAGCGGCGGCAGCGGCGCATCGGCATGGCTGGCGATCGTGGCATGTGCGGTAAAGCCCGCCAGCGCCATCAGGCCGGCGAATCCCGCAACCCAGCCGATCCGTTGATGCGCCGTCGCCATGGCGCGCCGTTAGCGCAATTCGCGGTCGGGCAGGAGTCGCTCAATCCGGGGTGTCCGATTGCGGGACGGCCCGTCCGCGCGGTAACTTTCGACCGGCAATCGCTGGCGGGCGATTGACACCCGTCGCGCGTCGGGCACAACCCGCCGATCCCTTGACCGGAGTTGTCGATGCCCCGTTTCGCCGCCGCGCTGCTTGCCGCCACCCTGCTGTCGCCGGTCCCGGCGCTGGCCCAGTCCCGGCCTGCGCCCGCCGCCGCCGCAACGGCGGTCGAGCCGATCGGCTTTACCGAGCGCACGCTGGCCAACGGCCTGCGCGTCTATGCCATCCGCGATCCCAATACGGCGAATGTGTCGGTCCAGGTCTGGTATGATGTCGGGTCAAAGGACGATCCGGCGGGGCGTTCGGGCTTTGCCCACATGTTCGAACATCTGATGTTCAAGGGCACGCGCAATCTGGTCGACGAACAGCTCGACCGGTTGACCGAGGATGTCGGCGGATACAACAACGCCTCCACCAACGACGACTATACCAATTATTTTGAAGTCGTGCCCGCCAACCACCTCCAGCGGCTGTTGTTCGCGGAGGCCGATCGCATGGCGTCGCTGGTCGTCGACCCAAAGACATTCGCGTCCGAACGCGACGTGGTGAAGGAGGAACTTCGCAGCCGCGTGCTGGCGCAGCCCTATGGCAAGCTGTTCTACGTCTATCGACCGATGAGCGCGTATCGCGTCCACCCTTATGCGCGGCCCGGCATCGGCAGCATCGAGGATCTGGACGCGGCGACGATCGAGGACATCCGCGCCTTTCACTCGACCTATTACCGGCCCGACAATGCCGTGCTGGTGGTCGCGGGCAATTTCGATCCCGCGCAGCTCGACCAATGGGTCGACCAGTATTTTGCGCCGATCAAGCGCCCCGCGCGCCCGATCCCGCGGGTGACGGTCAGCGAACCCGAACCGCAGGGGCCGCGCCGCTTCAAGGTTTACGAACCCAATACCCCGTTGCCGGCGGTGCTGGTGAATTACCCGCTGCCCCCGGCGGGCAGCGCCGACGAACCCGCGCTGACCGTGCTGGACACGGTGCTGGCGGGCGGCGACAATTCGCGGCTCTACCAGAGCCTGGTCTATCGCGACCAGCTCGCCGCGCAGGCCGCGAGCTTTTACGAAGCCAAGCAGGGCGTCGGGCTGTTCAGCGTCTATTCGATCATGGCGGGCGGCAAAACCTCCGCCGAGGGGGAGGCGGCGATTGCGCGTGAAATCGCCCGGTTCCGCGACGAGTTGGTGACCGATGCCGAGCTGACTGAGGCCAAGAACGAATTGCTGACCGACGCGCTGCAAAGCCGAGAAACGGCAGAGGGCAAGGCGTTTCAGGTCGCGCAAGGGCTGATTGTCGAGAATGATCCGCGCGCCGCCGACAAGCGGCTGGCGGCGATCGCGGGGGTTACGGCGGCGGACGTGCAGCGGGTCGCGCGGCAATATCTCACACCCGCGCGCGCTTCCACCGTGCTCTATGATGCGGCGGAGTCGGCGCCGGCCGGACAGGCGGGTGACAGGATCGCCGTTGCATCGACGGTGCGGGTTGCGCCGCTGACGCCGCCGCCCGGCATCGTCATTCACCAGCAGGCATCCGCCGGTGAGCGCATCCTGCCGCCCGAACCCGGCCCGGCGATCCGCCCGACGCTGCCGCAACCGGTCGAGACGCGGTTGGCGAACGGGATGCGCGTGATCGTCGTCGACCGGCCCGAACTGCCGCTGGTCAGCGCGCAGCTGGTGGTCGAAGGGGGCGCGGCGCTCGATCCGGCGGGCAAGTCGGGCCTGGCCGAAATGGCGGCGTCGCTGCTGACCAAGGGCACGACGACGCGCAGTGCGACGCAGATCGCACAGGCCGTCGAATCGCTTGGCGGCTCGATCGCGAGCGATGCCGATTGGGACGGCGCGGGCGTGTCGCTGTCGGTCAAGTCGGACCAGTTGTCACCGGCGATGGAAATCCTGGCCGATGTCGCACGCAATCCTGCCTTTGCCGCCGAAGAACTCGACCGCGCGCGGGCGCAGGCGATCGACGGGCTGACCGTCCAGTTGAAGGACCCGGCGGCGCTGTCGCAACTGGTGGCCGCGCGGGCGGTATTCGGCGCCCATCCCTATGGCGCGGTCGAGGGCGGGACCCCGGCCAGCCTGAAGGCGCTGACACCCGCCGATCTGCCCGCCGCCTATCGTGCGACCTGGCGCCCCGATCGGGCCGCTTTGGTGCTGGTGGGTGATGTTCGCGTCGATCAGGCGCGCGCGCTGGCGGAAAAGCTGTTCGGCGACTGGCGTGTGAGCGGCACGGCGGCACCGGCGGCAAGGCTGGGGGCCGCGCTGCCGGCGCCGCGCGTGGTGGTGGTCGACCTGCCCGGCGCGGGACAGGCGGGCGTCGTGGTCGCGCGTTCGGGCCTGTCGCGCGGGGACGCGCAATTCTATGCCGGACAGGTCGCCAATGCCACGCTCGGCGTCGGCTTTACCTCAAGGCTGAATCAGGAAATCCGCATCAGGCGCGGTCTGGCCTATGGCGCGCGCTCGTCGCTGGATGCGCGGCGCGGCGTGGGACCGTTCACCGCCGCGACGCAGACCAAGAACCCCTCTGCCCCCGAAGTCGTCGCGATCATCGCGGCGGAGATGCAGCGCCTTGGCCGTGAAGCCGCGCCGGAGAGCGAACTGGCAACGCGCAAGGCGGTGCTGATCGGCGGCTTTGGCCGCGCGATCGAGACCAACAGCGGGGTCGCCGACCTGATCGGCGATTATGTCGTCGAACAGGTCGGCGTCGATGAACTGGCCCGTTATATTCCGTCGGTCGAGGGCGTCGATCCCGCCGCGGTTCGGGCGGCGGCGGCGCGGCTGTTCGACACGGCGGGCGCGAGCATCGTCGTGGTCGGCGATGCCAATGCCTTTGTCGAGCCGCTGCGCGCGACCTATCCCCAGCTTGAGGTCATTCCGGCTGCTTCGCTAAACCTCGACACGCCGGGCCTGAAATAATGTCGGGATCGGGCGCGGCGTTGCTGCGCCCGGTCACGCCATGCGGCGCAACAACCCGTCTTTCAGCAGGAAGTGGTGGCGAAGCGCGGCGGCGATGTGCAGCGCGGCCAGCGCCAGCATGGTCAGCCCCATCACTTCATGACCCTGACGCGCGACGCCCCATAACGCGTCGTCGCGCGTGACGGCAAATTTGGGTACTTCGAACAGGCCATAGAAGCTGATCGGATATTGCCCGCCCGAACTCATGATCCAGCCGCTGATCGGCATCGCCAGCATCAGCGCATAAAGCGCCATGTGCACTGCATGGGCGCTGCCGCGCTCCCACGCAGCCGAGGAAGCGGGCGCCGGCGGCGGCCGATGGGTCAGGCGCCAGCCGATCCGCACCAGCGTCAGGGCAAGGATCAGGATGCCGGTCGCCTTGTGCAGCGGCATCACCTCCACAACGCCTTCCAGCGCATCGTGGAACAGACCGGCCAGCAGGTTCAGGATAATCAACGCCGCCATCGTCCAGTGCAGCGCACGCGCAACCCCGTCATATCGCAGATTACCGTCCATCACGCGCCTTTCCGTGTCCCCAGTCCATGGCAGCATGGATCGCCGCCGCCACCGGGGCAAGCGCCCAGATCAGGTGCTGGCGCGGATGGTCAGGTGCACCGGAACGCGTTGCTGCGAATGCGGCACGCCCGACAGGCGTTGCAGCAAGGCGTCGACCAGCGCCGTACCGGCGGCTTCCACATCCTGTGCGATGGTGGTCAGCGCCGGATCGCAGTGGCGCACGCCCTGAATGCCGTCAAAGCCGATGACGGCGACATCCTGCGGCACGCGCCGCCCGGCGACACGCAAGGCCCTGAGCGCACCCAGCGCCACCAGATCGCTGGCGGCGAACACCGCGTCGGCATCCGCCGCTTCGCGCGCCAGCCATTCGATCGCCCCGGCGCCCTGCTGTTCGCGGTCGCCCTCGACATCGATCGATATGTCGATCGGCGACAAATCGTGGGCGGCGAGTGCAGCCAGATAGCCGTCGCGCCGTTCGGCATAGGCGGCATGTTGCTGCCAGCCAGGCCCCGCAAAGGCGATGCGGCGGCGGCCGATCGCGATCAGATGCTCGATTGCCTGGCGCGCCCCGTCCTGGTTGTCAGCGCGCACCGTTGGCAGGTCGTCATGCGGCGATCCCCAGGCGACGATCTGGCGGCCCTGTGCGGCAGCTTCGGTGAAGTGGCGCCAACCCTCAACATGGGTCGCGCTGCCGATGACGATCATGCCATCGGCTTCGCGCCGCTGCTCGAACTCGGCGTCAAAGCCGACCGATTCCTGAAACGACAACAGAATGCGGCGGCCTTGTCGCATGGCGGCGGCTTCGATTGCGGCGACCAGATCGTAGTAGAATGGATTGAGCGCGCCGCGCGCGACGCCGGTTGGCACCAGAATGACCAGCGCGATACAGCCGGTGGTGGCCTGTCGCAGACGGGCGGCGCGCAGGTCGGGCAGATAGCCGAGCTGCGTCGCGGCATCCATCACGCGGTCGCGCGTCTCGCGACTGACACTATCGAGGTTGCGAAGCGCGCGCGATACGGTGGACTGCGACACTCCGGCGGCGGCGGCCACGTCGAACGACGTCACCACGCCGCGCGCTGGGGCAGGCATGGCGATATCCGGTTCGCGATCGGGGTCGGCGGCATCATTGGCCATTGTGCGGATGTCGTTATCGCGCGCGGACGGGATTGGGAAGCCGTGCGAGCCGCGTGATGCGTGATGAACGGCGTTGATTGTCCCGCAAACGATCAGAATTCGATGCCGCGCTGTGCCTTTACGCCCTGTTCGCGGAACGGATGCCTGACCTGCGTCATGTCGGTGACGAGGTCGGCGGCGGCGATCACGGCTTCGGGCGCATTGCGGCCGGTAATGATGAAATGCGTCATGACCGGTTTCGCCGCGATCGCATCGAGCACTTCCTCGACCGGCAGATAATCGTAACGCAACACGATGTTGAGTTCGTCGGCCACCACCATGGCATAGCTGTCATCGGCGACCATGCGCTTGACCTCTTCCCAGGCGGCGCGGGCGACGGCGGTGTCGCGCGCGCGGTCCTGCGTGTCCCAGGTGAAGCCTTCACCCATCGGCTTGAACTCGACTTCGGGAAAGCGGTCGAACACCGCCGCTTCGCCCGTTTCCATCGCGCCCTTGACGAACTGGACGACGCCCACCTTCATGCCGTGGCCGATCGCGCGCACAACCATGCCGAGCGCAGCCGTCGTCTTGCCCTTGCCCTTGCCGGTATGGACGATCACCAGCCCTTTTTCGGCGCTGCGTTCGGCGACGATCCGGTCCTGCACGGCCTTTTTCCGCGCCATCTGCGCGGCATGTTCGGCATCGGTTCTCAAACGGACTACTCCAGGCAAGCAAGCGGGATCAGCGGGCGGGCGGTTTCATCCGCAACGCAATCCCGGCTACGACCAGATCGACGGCGTCGCAACGGGCGGCCAGATCCTGATGCAGTCGCCCGGCAGCATCGCGGAAGCGGCGGGCGAGCGCATTGTCGGGGACGATGCCGAAGCCGACTTCGTTACCGACCAGAACCACAAGCGCAGGCGTTTCGGCAATCGCGCGGACAAGCGACCGACCCGCCGCGTCGAGATCGGCGTCCGACAACAACAGGTTGGACAGCCACAGCGTCAGGCAATCGACCAGCAATATCCGCTCGGCACGGCCATGGTCGCGGATCGCGCCCGGCAGATCGACCGGTGCCTCCACCGTCCGCCAGCTTGCATCGCGGTCGGCGCGGTGGCGGGCGATGCGGTCGCGCATCTCGTCATCAAATGCCTGCGCGGTGGCGATGAACAGCCGGTCCCGGCCCATCCCCTCAGCCAGCGATTGCGCGTGACGGCTCTTGCCCGACCGTGCGCCGCCCAACACCAGAATTGACCGTGGTTTGTCGTCCATCACCGTTCCGGCTTGCCGTTCAGGGCGTGAATGGCGATGGCGGGCATGATGACGCAAGCGAAATCCACGCCCGCCAGCGGATTCGGCCGCCATGGCGGTCGGATCGATGAAGCGATGATCGCGTGGCCCGATGCGCCACGGCCGTGGATCGACCTGTCGACGGGCATCAATCCGGTGCCATGGCCGGTCCCGGCGGCGTTGAGCATCGACCCCGGCCCGCTGCCGTCCGTCGCCGCGCTCCGCGGGCTGGAAGCGGCGGCGGCGGCGCATTTCGGCCTCCAGCCGCACCGCGTGACGGCGGTGCCGGGAAGCGAGGTCGCGCTTCGCCTTCTGCCGCTCCTGGGCGTCGTCCGCCCGGTCATCGCGGCGACGCCGGGCTATGGCACGCATGTGGAAGTCGCGGACGGCGCGGTCGGGTTCGACGCATTGGCGGCGGCAGGTGCCGGCACGATCATCCTCGCCAATCCCAACAACCCCGATGGCCGGATGACGGACCTGAGCGCGCTGATCGCCGGCCATCGGGGCTGGACCGTCGTGGACGAGGCCTTTGCCGATGCGATGCCGGGCACAAGCGTGGCGTCGACGCTGTCCGATGACGCGCGCGTCATCGTGCTGCGGTCGTTCGGAAAGTTCTTTGGGCTGGCGGGGTTGCGGCTGGGCTTCGTGATCGGCCCGCCCGCCGTCGTCGCGCGCGTGCGGCAACTGGTCGGCGACTGGCCAGTCAGCACACAGGCGATTGCCTGGGGCACGGCCGCCTATCGCGACCGGCGCTGGATCGCGACGACGCGCGAGGCGCTGATGAAGCGCGCGGGGACGCTTGACACGCTGCTCGCCCGGCATGGGCTGATGAGTGAGGGGGCATGTCCGCTGTTCCGGCTGGTGCACAGCCCGGACGCGCAAGCGGTGTTCGCGCGACTGGCGCGTGCGGGCATCCTGACCCGGCCCTTTGACGGGCGGCCCGACTGGCTGCGCCTTGGCCTGCCCGCCGATGCGGCGGCGTTCGAGCGCCTGGACCGGGCGCTTGGCCGTGGTTGAGCCGGTCGCGCTGGCGGCGCTGGCGATCGATGCGGCATTGGGCTGGCCGGACCGGATTTACCGGCGGATCGGGCACCCGGTGGGCGGTTTCGCGCGCCTCATCAACCGGGCTGAACGACGCTGGAACGACCCCGCGCGGGCTGAGGCGGTGCGATGGTGGGCGGGCATCGCGACAATGGCGACGCTGATCGTCGCGACGGGGGCGGCGGCTTTCGCGATCGAACGGGCGGTCGCGGTTTCATTCGGCGAGCGGGCATGGATCGTTATCGCCGTTCTCGCATGGCCGGGCATCGCCGCGCGCAGCCTGTATGAGCATGTGCGGCCCGTCGAGCGCGCACTGGCGGCGGGCGATGCGGGCGCGGCGCGGGTGGCGGTGGCGCGGATCGTCGGACGGGACACCGAAACCCTCGACGAAGCGGGCATTGCCCGCGCCGCGATCGAAAGCCTGTCGGAGAGTTTCTGCGACGGCGTGGTGGCACCGCTGTTCTGGCTGGTCGCGGGCGGCTTGCCGGGGCTGTGGATCTACAAGGCGATCAATACCGCCGACAGCCTGATCGGGCACCCTGAGCCACGCTGGCGCGCCTTTGGCTGGGCGGCTGCCCGATCCGACGATCTGGCAAACCTGGTCCCCGCGCGGCTGTCGGGGCTGCTGATCTGTCTGGGCGCGGCGCGGGGCTGGCGCGTGATGTGGCGCGACTGCCGCCGCCATGCGTCGCCCAATGCGGGCTGGCCCGAAGCGGCGATGGCCGGGGCGCTGGGCGTCGCGCTGGCCGGGCCGGTCGTTTATGATGGCGTTTGGCATGACAAGGCGTGGATTGGCAAAGGCGGGCGGCCTGCGGTCGCGCGCGATATCCGCCGCGCGCTGTTTCTTTATCTGCGGGCCTGCCTGTTGCTCGCGATCCTGACGGGAGGGACCGCATGGCTGCGATCATGATCCAGGGCACCGGTTCGGACGTCGGCAAATCGGTGCTGGTCGCCGGGCTGTGCCGCGCCTTTGCCAATCGCGGGCTGAACGTCCGTCCGTTCAAGCCGCAGAATATGAGCAACAATGCCGCCGTCACCGCCGATGGCGGAGAGATCGGCCGCGCGCAGGCGACACAGGCACTGGCATGTCGCGCGCGCGCCAGCGTCGATATGAACCCCGTGCTGCTCAAGCCGCAAGGCGATCGCACGTCGCAACTGGTGGTGCGCGGTGCGGTTCGCGGCACGCTGGCGGCATCGAACTGGCGACAGGGACGCGCGGGGCTGCTGGACGTGGCGCTGGAAAGCTATCACCGGCTTGCCGCCGGGACCGATCTGGTCGTGGTCGAGGGTGCCGGTTCCCCGGCCGAGACCAATCTGCGCGCGGGTGATATCGCAAATATGGGCTTTGCCCGCGCCGCCCGCGTGCCGGTCGTGCTGGCGGGTGACATCGACCGGGGGGGCTTGATCGCGTCGCTGGTGGGCACCCACGCCGTCATCGATGCCGACGACGCGGCGATGATACGCGGGTTCCTGGTCAACAAGTTTCGCGGCGATCCGGCGTTGTTCGATGACGGCATGACGACGATCGAGCAGCGCACGGGCTGGCGCGGATTGGGAATCGTGCCGTGGCTCGGCGCGGCGCGCCGTTTGCCGAGCGAGGATGCGGTGGTGCTGGAGCGACCCGCCGCCGGTCGTGATGGGCGCATCGTCATCGCCTGTCCGGTCACGCCGCGCATCGCCAATTTTGACGATTTCGATCCGCTGAAGCTGGAGCCGGGCGTTGAGCTGGTCATGGTGCCGCCGGGCCGCGCGATCCCCGACGCTGCCATGATCGTGCTGGCGGGGTCGAAGGCGACTTGTGCCGACCTGTCGTTCCTGCGGACGCAGGGGTGGGACATCGACATCGTCGCCCATCATCGAAAGGGGCGTCCGGTGCTGGGCCTGTGCGGCGGATACCAGATGCTGGGGCGCAGCGTCTCCGACCCCGCCGGGATCGAAGGACCGCCCGGCAGCATCGCGGGGTTGGGATTGCTGGCGGTCGATACGGTGCTGGGCGGCGACAAGGCGCTGTCGCGGGTGACGGGCACAGCGCTGGGCGCGCGGTTCGAGGGGTATGAGATCCATCTGGGCCGCACAGCGGGTCCCGACACGGCGCGGCCCGTCGGGCGGTTGCACGACGGCCGGGCGGAAGGCGCCGTCAGCGCCGATGGTCTGGTGGCGGGAAGCTATGTCCACGGATTGCTGGGCCTGAAGGCGCAGCGGGCGGCGTGGCTGGCGCGCATCGGCGTCGCTGCGACGGGTCCTGACCACGCCGCCGATATAGACGCGGCGCTGGACGAGATCGCAGCCGCGCTTGAGGTTGCGCTCGATCTGGAGGCGATGCTGGCAATCGCTCAAGGCTGAGCGAGCAGCGCGACCAGCAATGCGGTCTCGGTCAGTTCGATCCCTGCACCGTGCACGTCGCCGGTGACACCGCCGATCCGGCGCTTGAACCACGCGCCGAGGGCCAGCAGCACCAGGGGCGTGATCGCCAGCGGGGGCAGCACGACGCACAGCGCGATCAGGCCGCCCGCCCATGCGAACAGGTCGCGCGGCCGCACCGCACCCGCGATCGACGCGCCGAGCCCGCCGGGGCGAAGCGGTGGCAGACGCCATGCCCAGACAAGCGGACCGATCCGCGCCGCCGCCGGGACCGTCATGACGGCAAGTGCGCCGTGCGGCAGCAACAGGCATAGCAACACCAGCTTCGCGGCGATTTGCAGGACCAGGGCGACGACACCGAAACTGCCGACATGAGGATCGGCCATCACCGTCAGCAGCCGATCGCGATTGCCATGCGCTGCGCCCAGGCCGTCGGCCAGATCGGCCAGCCCGTCCAGATGCAGCGCGCCCGTCACCCATGTCCACGCCAGCACGCCCGCCAGCGCGCCGAGCCACGGATCGACCAGAGCACCGGCCCATGCCACGCCCGCGACCAGCGCGCCGATCAACAGCCCGACGAACGGATATAGCCGGACGGCCCTTGCGAAATCGGCGGCAGACGCGTCGATGCGCGGGACCGGCAGCCGGGTCAGAAAGGACAGGGCGATCAGAAACGACCTCACGCCCGAAGTCCCCTGATCTGGCCACGCCGCGGCGTCCCGGCCCACAACTCGAACGTCAGGACCGAGGCACAGGGCAGATCGAATGCCCAGGCCTGCAGATGCGACATGCCGCACAGATGGGCCAGCGCCGCGCGCATCGCGCCACCATGTGTGACGACGAGCGTCGGTTGGGGCACCAGCGCCGCGATCGCCGCGCCAACACGCTCGACCAGCGCCGACCACCGTTCTCCGCCCGGCGGGGCGTGATGGTCGGGGTCTTGCCAGAAGCGGCCGAGCGCATCGGCATCGATCTCGGCGGCGGCCAATCCGTCCCAGTCACCGAAATCAAGCTCGCGCCAGCGCGCGTCGACCACCGGCGTTCCGATGGCATCCGCACATCGCCGCGCGCGACGCAGGTCGGATGCGATCAGGCACTTGGCATTCAGTCCCGTGGCATTGGCGACGCAGGCCGCGATGCCCGCATCGGTCACGTCACAATCGGTGCGGCCCAGCATCCGGCCGGTCAATTCGGGCGCGCCGTGGCGCATCAGGTGCAGCGTGAAGCCAGTCACCCGCCGCTCACACCCGCTTCGGCAAAGGTCGCCATCCCGTCATGGGTGGCAAGCGCCGCCCGCACGATATGCGCGGCAAGCGCCGCCCCGCTACCTTCGCCCAGCCGCATGTCCAGCGCCAGCAGCGGCCGCAGCCGCAGCCGCTCCAGCAGGCGACGATGGCCCGGTTCGGCGGAACAGTGACCGGCCAGGCAATGTTCGGTGATGGCGGGGGCATCGCGGGCAAGCGGTGCGATGGCCGACGTGCCGATAAAGCCGTCCAGGATCACCGGCACCTCCGCGTGCCGGGCGGCCACGATCGCGCCCGCGATCGCCGCGATTTCCCGCCCGCCGACACGACGCAGGATTTCGAAGGCGCCGCGCAGATGTTTGGCGTGTCGGGCAAGCGCGGCGTCGACGGTCTCGACCTTTCGCGCAACGCCGTTGGCATCGACGCCGGTGCCGGGGCCGACCCAATCGGCCCCGGTGCCACCGAAACTGGCGGCGCAAAGCGCGGCGGCGGCGGTCGAATTTGCGATGCCCATCTCGCCCAGCACCAGCAGGTCGGCGTCGCCCACCGCCGCCGCGCCCGCGTTCAGCGCGGCGAGGCATTCATCCTCGCTCATTGCTGGTCCTCGCGTGAAGTCGGCGGTCGGTCGGTCAAGGTCAAGCGGCACGACCGCCAGCGTCAGGCCCGCCGAGTCCGCCAGCGCATTGATCGCCGCGCCTCCCGCCGTGAAATTGGCGACCATCTGGACCGTGACGGCAGCCGGAAAGGCGCTGACGCCGCGTGCCGCAACGCCGTGATTGCCGGCAAACACCACCGCGCGGCCGCGTTCGATCCGGGGCCGCTCGACCCCGTGCCATCCAGCGATGAACACGGCGATGTCCTCTAGCCGACCCAGCGATCCGGGCGGCTTTGTCAGGCGCGATTGCCGCGCGGTCGCGGCGGAGCGGGCCGCAGTGTCGGCGACGGGCAGGGCGGACAGCGCGGCCTCGAATGCGGCGATATCGGAAAAACGGGTCACTCGACGACAAAGCCGGCAGGCGGGGTGCGGGTGATGAAATGTCCCTTCACCCCATCGGGCCATTGCCGGAACGGCACTTGCCCCCATTCGCTGGCGGCATAGGCGCGGGCGTAATCGAGGATGGCGCGCGCAGCCTCCATCCCCGGCTCGAACCGCCCCAACACATAGCCGACCTTGCCCGGCGCACGCAGATGGACAGTGCAGAAATCCTGACACGCGAACAGGCACGGCATTTCCTGCACGGCGATGCCCGCGAACGCGGGGTCCATGACCTTTACGCGCCGCAATGCATCGACCAGCAGTGCACCGCCACGGCGGCCTTCACCGTCCTCGCGCGCGTCGGCGGAGCGGCGGCAGCTGTTGCAAGCCACCACCGCCGCCCCGCTGTCGACCGGCCTCAACATCGCAAGGCCCGGACTTGCGGCGCGGCGGGAAGTCCGACCGCCCGCAGCCCATGATAAAGCGCATACAGACCGAGCAGGATCGCACCGTTCCGCACGAACTGGCGCAGGTTGATCGAAGGCGACAGCACGATGTCGATGCCGCCCAGAGCGGACGACCAGCACAGGATCACCAGTTTGAACGCCAGTGCCGCCGCCACATAAGCGCCGGCGATCCGCAGCGCATCCGCCCGGTCGCCGAGCCGTCCGGCGACCATGCGCGCCGCGATGAGACCGGCGATCGCCGCCGTTCCCAGGGCGATCGCCCAGCCAAGGGTGCTGGCGTCACGGGGATAGTCCAGCACGCAAAAGCCGACGACCTGGCTGGCTACCCACGCCGCGAGCATCAGCAACATGCCGTCGCGCGCCCGCAGCTTTGTCGCCGCCAGTGCCGCCAGCGCGGTAAAGGGCGTGGCACAGGCCAGCGCCAGTGTCGTCACGGTGCTCGCAAGCGTGAACAGCATGATCCACAGCGTGGATGCCGGCGTGCCGGATGCTTCGGACCCGCTCATTTTCCCGTTCCCGCGCATCAGAAACGCCCCCGCAAACCGGCATAGATGCTGCGGCCCAGCGTGCCGTAGCGGTAGACCGTTTCATAGTGCTCGTCGAAAATGTTTTCCCCGCGCACGAACAGGCTTACCGTTTCCGACACAGGCGTCTCGGCGCGCAGGTCGACCAGCGTATAGGGCGCCAGCCGCACCGAATGGCTGGCATCGTCGAACGCTTCGCCCGACCAGCGCACGGCCGCGCCGAACGACGGACCGGCGGGGAGGCTGTAACTGGCGCTTGCGTTCCACGCGTGCCGCGGCCGGCGGGCAAGTTGCTTGCCGAAATTCGCCGATCCGGTGGACCGGTCCTCCGACGTTATCCAGCTGTAATTGCCGTCGATCGTCACCCGCTGGCCGAGCGCGACGCGACCCGCCGCTTCGATGCCGTTGGCGAACGCGCGCGAGACGTTGTCGTAATAGCCGAAGCGGCGCTCGGTCGTGCTGCCGGGCACGAAACAGCGCGGATCGACGCTGGTGCCGGTGCACCCGGCATAGATGATGAGGTCGGTCGATCGCCGTTCGAAATAGGTTGCGCCAAGCGTGACCGCACCGTCCAGGAAACGCTGCTCGGCACCCGCTTCCCATCCACTGGCCTGTTCGGGACGCAGCGCGTCGTTCCCATATTCGGAAAACAGCTGATACAGCGTCGGCGCCTTGAACCCCTCCGAATAGCTGGCGCGCAGCAGCGTGCCCGTCGGCAACGCCCAGACACCGCCCGCCGCGAACAGCGTCTTGCCGCCGAAGCGGCTGTGGTCGTCGTTGCGAACGCCGCCGGTCAGCGTCAACCCGGCCAGTGGCGACAGGTTGAGCTGGCCATAGAAGCTGGTGATTTCGGCACGCCCGGTGGCGGGGGCGGGGACGGGCACGCTCAGGCTGGCCGACGGCGACACGCTTTCGAACCGGCTGATTTCGTTCTCGGCGCCGAACACCGCGTCGATGCCCGATGCGATCGCCACGCTGCCCTGATATTCGGCGCGGTGATTGGTGCCCGCCGCATCGAAGGTCTGCGCCCGTTCACGCGTGGGGTTCAGGTTTTCACGGTCGGTATCGGTATAGCCATAGCCGAAGCGGTTGCGGAACCGCCCGTCGAACAGCGCGACGTTCAGCCCGGCGTAGCCGACAAACTCCTCGTTGCGCGAATATTCGGCGGTGTCGCCGCTGAACCCGTCAATCTCGGTGCGGCCGTTCGAATAATAGCCGCGCACTTCGGCGCTGACATCGTCGATGATGTCGAGCATCGCGCGACCCGCGATCGACTGGTTGCGATAGCCGTCGGCCTCTTCCCCGCCGAACGCGGGTGCGATGGCGGAAATGCCGCGCGTGGTGAACGTCTGTGCGCCGACGCGCCAGCCCAGCGGTCCCGTCCGGCCACCGATCCCGGCGCGACCGCTGACGGTTTCGCGGCTGCCCGCCTCGATATCGAAACTGCCCTCAAGATCGGCGGTGGGCAGGGGGGTGACGATGTTGACCACGCCGCCGATCGCCTGGCTGCCCCACAGGATCGACTGGGGACCGCGCAGCACCTCGATCCGGCTGGCGTCGCCGGTCAGCAGGTTGGCAAAGTTGAAGCCGCCGCCGGGCGATGACGGATCGTTGATCTTCACGCCGTCGATGACCACGACGGTCTGGTCGCTTTCGGCGCCGCGGATGCGAAGCTGGGTCGCGGTGCCATAACCGCCATTGCGGGTCAGGGTCACGCCGGGGGTGCGGACCAGCAGGTCGGCGACCGACAGGTCGCCCGCGCGGTCGATCGTTTCCTTGTCGAGCAACGTCACCGATGCCGGGACGCGGTCGATCGCGGTCGGGCTGCGCGTGGCGGTGACGAGGATCGGGCCGGATGGCGCATCGTCGCCGGGCGTCGCCGCCGCATCGGGCGCGGATGCCCGGTCGGGCTGCGACTGTGCGAGCAAGGGTGCCGGCGCGAACAGCGCGATCCCGGCGAGCAGATGGATGTTCTTCATTCAAACCCCACGTCAAGACGCCCCGGACGGCTGTGCCATCCAAGGGACAATTGGCTTGTCGTTTCGCGGGTTTACCCCCGTCCGTCCGGCGCACCCTGGCCGGTCGAAGAACGACCGCGACGGGCAGGTCTCCTGGCTCACGGGTCAATGCCGGATCGCGCCGCCTTCTCAGGACCAATGGTCCCAATGGCATGTGGCGCGGTGGCTCACCGTTCACAGTTGCAGGGGCAGCCGGGGTCTTGAACCCCGTTCCCTTTCAATCCCCGGCTAAGGGGAACCTGTCGCAGCGCCGCCCTTAATCCCGGAATGACGGCGGCGTCAACGCACGCGGTCGAGTGGGACGAGCAACGGTAACGCCCCGGTGCCGCGATAGGCGGTGATGCCATAGACTTCGGCCAGCAATTCGGGAGTCAGCACGTCACGCGGATCGCCATCGGCGACCAGCGCACCATCGGCCATCACCAGCACCCGGTCGCAAAAGCGCGCGGCAAGCGTCAGGTCGTGCAGCACGGCGGCGACGAGGCCGCCCCCGTCCGCTTCGGCCCGCAGCAATTCCATGCCGTGGATCTGGTGCGCGGGGTCCAGGCTGGCGAGCGGTTCGTCGGCGATCAGCGCGGGCGCCTCCACCGCCAGGGCGCGGGCCAGCAGCGCGCGCGCGCGCTCGCCGCCCGACAATTCGGTGGCAGTGCGATGGGCAAGATGCGCGATATCGGCCCGCGCCATCGCCCGCTCGATCGCCGCGCGGTCGGCATCATCCGGCCGGGACAGCGGCGCCAGATGCGGCAGGCGGCCGAGCGCGACCAGCCGCTCGACCGAGATCGGCCAGTGCAGCGTCTGTCCCTGCGGCAGATAGGCGACCTGCCGGGCAATTGCGGCGCGCGAAAGCGACGATAGCGGCGCGCCGTCCAGCATCACCGATCCTTCATGCGGGATCAGGCCCAGCAGTGCGCGGACCAGAGTCGATTTGCCCGCACCATTGGGGCCAAGCACGCCGACCAACGCACCCGCATCCAGCCGCGTCGAGACGTCGCGAACCACCGTTCGCCCGCCGAGCGCGACCGTGACATTCTGGGTGACGATGCTCACCACAACCGGCGCTCCCGCATCAGGTGGACCAGGAACACCGGGACGCCAAGGAACGCCGTCACCACGCCCAGCTTCAATTCGTTGGTCGACGGAATCACCCGCACCGCCACATCCGCCAGCGTCAGCAGCACGGCGCCCGCCAGCGCGCTTGGCCACAACACCGCCGACGGGCTGCGGTCGGTCAGCGGGCGGATCAGATGCGGCACGATCAGTCCGACAAAGCCGATTGCGCCCGAGACCGCCACCGCACCGCCCACGCCGACCGCGATTCCGACAAGCAGCCGGATGCGGGTGCGGCGCAGATCGACGCCCAGCGCCGCCGCGCCATCCTCTCCCAGCGTCAGCGCGTCGAGTGCACGGCCCTGTCCGGCCAGCAGCGCCATGCCCAGTGCAATGCACGGCATCGCCAGCAGCACATGTTCGAACGATCGATCCTCCATGCTGCCGAGCAGCCAGGTCATGATCTCCATCGCCGCGAACGGATTGGGCGACAGGTTCAAGGCAAGGCTGATGCCCGCGCCCGCCAGCGTCGCCACCGCGATGCCCGCCAGGATCAGCGTCAGCGGGCTTTCGGATCGCCCCGCCAGCACGAACAACAGCGTCAGCGTGGCCAGTGCGCCTGCGATCGCCAGCAGCGGCAGCACCGCCGGATGCCACGCCGCCAGCCCGAAATAGAGTGCAACGACCGCGCCCAGCGCCGCGCCGTTCGATGCGCCGAGCACCGATGGTTCGGCCAGCGGATTGCGGAGATAGCCCTGCAGCGCCGCGCCGCCGAGGCCGAGCATTGCGCCGACCGCCAGCCCAAGCAGGGCGCGGGGCAGGCGAAGTTCGATCAGGATCGCCCGCTCCACCGGGTCGCCTTGCCCGGCCAGCGCAGTCAGTGCGCGCGCGGGCGGGATCGAAGTCGTGCCGATGCCGACGCCGAGCACGCCCGCCACGACGACGGCGAGGATCAGAGCAGGCCAGAGCCAGCGGCGGGTCACGGTCGGTTGGCCTCGATTTTCAACGTCGGTCGATTCGCGCCTAGCGCGGATGGTGCCGCCAAGGCAAAGGGCGTCGATGCGCCGCCTGTTCGCCCTGCCACTGATCGCCGTTCTGCTGGGCGCGTCGTCGCCGCGGCCGGCTGTGCGCCCGCAGCGGATCGTGTCGCTGAATCTCTGCGCAGACCAGTATCTGCTGGCGCTGGCCGATGCCGACCAGATCGCCGCGCTGACGCAGTTCGCGCATGATCCCGAAATCTCGGCGGCGGTGCGGCGCGCACGTGCATTCCCGACCAGCCGTGGTTCGGCGGAGGACGTGCTGGCGCTGCGACCCGACCTGATCCTCGCGGCGCCGGGGCGGCGACAGGCGACGATGGCGCGGTTGCAGGGGCGCGATATCGCGACGCTCGATGTCGATTTCGCCAACAGCTATGCCGATATCGTCACGCAGATCCGCAGCGTCGCCGCCGCCATCGGTCATCCGGCGCGCGGTGAGGCGCTGGTCGTCAGGATGAACCGTGACCTTGCCGCGATTCCGCGCAATGCCGGACGCGGCGCGACCGCGGCCTATTATCAGCGGCGCGGATATCTGACGGGCACAGGCACGCTGATCGACGACCTGATGCAGCGCGTGGGTCTTCGCAATCTGGCCCGAACGCTTGGAAAACCGTCGCTCGCCCGCGTCGGGCTTGAGGAGATGGCACGGGCGCGTCCCGATTATCTGATCGTGGAAACCGCCACCGACCGGGTTCAGGACCAGGGAACCGAGATGCTGCACCACCCGGTGCTCCGCCCGATCGCGCGCCTGCGCTTGCCACAGGCATGGACCGTATGCGGCGGACCCGCTTATGTCCGCGCGGCAGCCGCGCTCGCCAGGCAATTGCGGTCGCACCCGGAAGATGGGGACTGACCAGTTTCTATCGTTGCCGCCCTAAATCGCGGGATCGACCAAATTCGGGCTGTCGCTTCGCACCCCTGGAGGTATCGCAATAGGACCGCCGATTAATGGATCCTGTGTTCGCGTCATCCAGTCTTTGAGCCAGATCCTCATCCGGGCGATGATTGCAGCCGCTTCCGGCCGTTGGCTTATGTTCGTCCGCTCGTTGGGATCGAACATCAAGTCGTAAAGTTCCTCTCCGGTCGAGTCGCTTGTCAGCGGTTGGTTTGCCCAGCCGTTCCGCACCCATAAAGTCTTGCTGGCCCCCGCATCGGTATTGGGAAGGACGGGCGTTGTGCGCCCGTCGAAACGACGGATATATTTATATCGCTGCGTCCTGACCGAACGTGCCGGTTCATAGGCTGAGTGAAAGTTGGTTTCGGCAAAGATACACTCATGAACCTCCGCCCCGGTCCCCCTGACGATCGGCATGAAAGATTGCCCTTCAAGCCATTCCGGCGGTTCGATCCCGAGATACTCGGTAAGCGTCGGGAAAACATCGATCTGCGAAAGCAAGGCGTCATAAGCGCGTGGACGGGCGAACGCGCCCGGCCCGCGCATTATCATTGATACGCCGGTGCCGGTGTCACGCAAGCTATGCTTCATGGCCGGAAAAGGCAGCCCGTGATCGGTCGTGCTGATGACCAGCGTATTCTCGGCTAGTCCCGCAGCCGCCAACGCGTCCAACACCTGCCCGGTTCCGGCATCCATGGCGCGTGCGCTCGCATAATAGCCTGCCATGTCTTCCCGCGTTTCGACCGTGTCGGGTATCGGGGACGGGGGCTGCACAAATGCCGGATCATCGACGGCGGGTGGAAAGGCGCGATGGGTCTCGAAGAATCCGACGTCCAGAAAGAAGGGCGCTTCGCTGGCGGCCGGGCTTCGCAGGAAATCGGCGGCGGCCGGGGCCACAACATGCGCTCTCGCGCTGGCCCGCTGAAGGATCGCATCGTAACCGATCGTCACGGGATCGACGGCCACATGCTGAAGTCCGGCAAGCACGGTGCGATAGCCGTTGGCGCGTAGGGTATGCACGATATGTCGCCGTGGTTCGCGAAGCCGCCACCCCCGGTGCGCGAGGCCCAGCATCCCGCTGCTGTGCGCCGATTGCCCCGTCAGCATTGCCGCTCTGCTCGACGAGCATGTGGGCGATGCACAATGCATTTGCCGGAACAACGCACCCTCGCGCGCAAGTCCGAGCAGCCGGGGTGTCGGTGTGGCGTAGCCATATGGCGACAGATACCGCCCCGAATCGTGCGAGTGGATATACACGATATTCGTCGCGCGCGACGGCTTGATACGCATTGCCCGGGCCGCGTCGAACGCACCCGTTGCGCCTGCCACCGCGACCGTGCTTGCGGCCTGTATGAAGCTTCGTCGCGACCAGCTCATTCGCATCACCCCTGGAACACTATGGGCCGATAAAGTCTGACAATCTATGCCAATCCTGTCAGACACATATACACAATAAACGGCCTGACGGCGCCCGTCGCAGGTCGTCGGGCGTCATTTAATGCCAAATCAGCGGCCTCATGCAAGCCGATTTAACATACAAATACGCTATTGACATATTTTTCGTTCATATCGATAAAGCTGTCAGGCAGGATTGTCGGGCAACGACAGCTGCGTGTCAGGGGACGGGGAATGATGCAGCTTCGCATATGGTTGCTGGCCACAACGCTTGTGCCGCAAGCGGCACTGGCACATGCTGGCGCGCTGGAAACGCCCGAAACCCCCAGGGTGCAAACCGGAACCCCGCCGCCGCCGTCCGGTCAAGCATCTCCGCCCGCAGAGGATCCCGCGCCCCCTGGTCAGACGCCGCCCGAACAGGCGCCCGTTCAGCCTGGGGCGCCGGACGGTTCCTCGGGTGAGGATATCGTCGTCAGCGGCATCCGCGCAAGTTACGCCGATGCGGTCGAGACCAAGCGAAGCGCGATCGGCATCACCGATGGCATCTCGCTTGAGGGTGTCGGGCGCTTCCCGGACCTTAATCTGGGCGAGGCGCTTCAACGCGTCGTCGGCGTGCAGATCAACCGTGAGGCGGAGCGTCGCGATGCCACGATCAATCTGCGCGGTTTGCCAAGCGTGTTCGCCCGCCAGACGCTGAATGGCCAATCGTTCGCCGAACCCTTTATCGATTCCTCCAGTCCGCTTGGCATCTACGAGTCTGACGTGTTCAGCTCGATCCAGATCATCAAGTCCCCATCCGCGGCGGACCAGCCGGGCGGGCTCAGTGGAAATGTCGACTTCCGGCTGGCAGGGGCTTTGACGCGAGACGAAGGCTATTCGGTGCGGCTGGGTGCCGCCTATGAAGAACTTACCGATGCCGTCGTGCCGAACGGCGGCGTTTCAATCGCGAAGCGGTTCCTCGACAACTCGCTCGGCGTCTATTTCGTCGGCGCATATTCGCGCCAGAATTTTCGTCGTGATACGGTATCCTTCAATCAATATACTCCCCTCTCACGCACCACGACACCGAACTATGTCGCGCGTTTCGGAACAAGCGACGTGTATTTCCCGTCTCAGATCCGACAGTTCGCAAGAACATCGGAGGGTGATCGCTATTCCATGTCTGGCGGTATCGAATACGAAATGACAGAAGAGCTGTCGTTTGCCGTCAATAGCCTGTATACCCGGCGAAATCTGGACGGCGCGTCGCTCAACCTGTTCCTGCTCGACTTTCGGAATGCGGCGACGGTAATTGACCCAACGGGTGACACGTTTACCGCGCCGAATGGTCGGACATATATAGACCAGTATGAGGCAACGAACTATATTACCGAGGTAAACAGCCGCAACGACCCTATCGACAACGATACGTTCGTGCTGAACGGGGACGTGACGTTCAAGAACGATATGTGGCGCGCGGTAAATACGTTCGTCTACACGCGGGGTTCTTCCAACCTGGGGGGAATTCAATTCGGCCTGACCGAGCAGACCCGCGCCGGGGGGAACGGCCTTGGCGCCAGCGTTTATACCGGGGGTCGCGACATCGAAGATTATTCGGTGGTAACGACGCCCAGCCCGTTCCCGTCGCTGGTCGCGGGCAACTACGTTCAAACCGGCCCGAACGCACTTGCCATTCCGGGCAGCACGACTTCATTTCAGGGTTTCGGCACGCAAGCGGTGGTCGAAAACGAAGTCCTTGCCACGCAAAGCGATTTGGAACGCACCATCGAGTGGGGCCTGCTTCGTTCGCTCCAAGCCGGCGTTCGGTTCGAACACAACGTCTTCAACTCCGAACAAACCCGTTTGACACTCACGGGCATCAACACATCGGCCATCGGCCCTGGTTTCGTGCAGCCGGGCAACCCCGCTCCCGGCTTCATGAACGGTATCGCGTCCGGCTATGATCGCAACTGGATCGCGTTTCAGACGGCCGCAATCGATCAGGCGATCCGGCCCATCACCGTGCCTGCGGGGGCCGGCCTGACCAGCAACGGCTATGTGAATGATCTGGGCGACGGCGGCGCGCGCGGGCAGAATTACGATGTCACGAGAAACATCATCTCTGGCTACGGTATGCTGAACCTGGACGGCGATCTTTTCGGCGTTCGCGTGCGGGGCGCTGCCGGACTTCGTTATGAGCGCACCGACAGCACGGTCGTCGCCGATCAGTATAACGCCGCGCGTCAGTTGTCGGTCACCCGCGTCCAGCGCGACTATGAAAACTGGCTGCCGTCGGTTCTGCTGTCGGCCGATCTCAGCGAGCGGCTGGTCCTGCGCGGCGCTTATTATCAGACGTTCGTGCGCCCGCAGCCGCGTGAACTCACGCCAGTCAACCTGATTTCGGGCAGTGGCGCCACGTATAACGTCACGCTCGGCAATGCGGACCTGCGCCCGTATCAGGCGGATTCGTTCGACGTGTCGGTGGAATTCTATCCCAGCCGTGGAAACGTCATCTCGGTCGCGGCCTTCACCAAACGCGTGAACGGCCTCATCGCGCCTGAGCAGGACCCCGCGCGCCGTTGCCCGGCCGATGGCGGCGGCTTCGGGTTCGGTCCGCTGACGCTGGTGGGCGACGTTTGCGAAACGGGGCTTCAATTCCAGGGACAGACCGTTCGCGTCGTCGCGACCGGCAACACCAACTCAAACCAGCCGATCACGGTGCGTGGTATCGAGGCGTCGGTGCAGCAGGACCTGACCTTCCTTCCCGCGCCGTTCGACGACTTCGGCACGGTGGTGAACTATTCCTTCACCGACGTGTCCGGCCAGTCGACGACCGGCCAGGGCGAGGCGATCCTCCCCGGTGTGTCGGACCACGTGGTGAACCTGATCGGCTATTACGAGAGCGACCGTTTCGGAATCCGCCTCGCCTACAATTATCGAAGTGAATATGATCTTGCCGACGGCGGCACATTCGCCGGCGCCGCCCGCTCGGTTCGGCCAAGGGGGCAACTCGACGCGTCGCTGTCGTTCAAGCTGACGCCGAACATATCGATTACGGCCGAGGCCTTCAATCTCACCGACGCGCGACGCATCGAATATGAGAGTGACGAGCGGGTGATCCGCCGCGTCGATGTGGAGGGCCGCGTCCTTCAGACCGGTATCCGGGTCGCGTTCTAGGCGCGCGCCGATTTGGCGAAGGTTCCAACGGAATCCTGCCGGTTTCCGATGTGGCTCCGGCGCAGGGGCGGTGGCCATCGTTGCTGAGCTTGTGGATATCGTCACGCCAGGTCATGACAGCGGAGAACATCGACATGGGCACTAGATACAGGCTCGTTTCGCATGGCGCGGCGTTGCTGGCAGCGATCGCCACGGCGGCCGCTCCCTGTATCGGCGCGGGGCGTGCCGGCGTCGATGATTTGCCTGAACGGCAGCCCGCCGATCGTCACGACGTCGACCTGCCTGACTGGGGTCCTTATTCCAATGCCTATCTGGGCCTGTCGCATGTCGCCGATCTGTCATCCGGGATGCGGTTCGATCTCACCGTGTTCGCGGGGCCGCACACGACGTCGACGCCGGATGTCCCCAACGCCTCGCTGAATACCGGATTCGTCGCCTGGGAAGCGGCACCTGACCTTTCCTACTACAGCTATCGACAGAAGCTGGACGGGCAGAAGCTGTTTGCCGAGATCAGTTTTGCCGAGCTTGATGCCCGGTCGCGACTGGTCCGCGTCGATCTGGTCAACCAAGGCTCGCGGGCGCGAACGCTGACACTGAACATGCTGGCGTCCATGCAGTTGCCAAATCGCGGCCCCGGCAACGTTCTCACGCCCCGACGCATCTTGCGCGCCAGCCTTCCAACGGGTGCGCGGTGGATATCGGGGGTGCATTATCGCCAGCACCGCCGCGCGGTGCCGACGCCGCAGGATAATCTGGTCTATGATGGCTGGCTGCGCGGCGAAGTGCGCGACGACGGGCTTGTCGATGGGCGTGCGTTGCGGATGGCGGCGGGCGACGCGGCAACTTATCCGGTTGATGGAGGCGGCAACGCCTTGTTGCTTCGCTACCGTGCCAAGGCGCCATTGAAGCTGGTGCTTGTGGGCGCCAGGGACGAGGCCATCGCCCTGCCTGCGGCGCCGGGTGGTGCGACACGATTGCTGCCGCTCATGCCGGGTTCGGCATCGGTGCGACTGACGCCCGATGCCGACGTCGATCTCGAAGGACTGGTGCTGATCGACGCGGATCAGGCGAGCGAAGTGCGCTTCATTCCAGAGGATGACGACCTCACACCACAGATGGCCCAAGGACCGAATGCGAACTCGCTCATCCTGAAATACCGCCAGTCTCCAGCATATTACGGGTTGCGGTGGTTTCGTAGCGATGGAGCGATACGCGAATTTCAGAATAGCACGCTGGACTTCTTCTTTGCGCGACGCAGCCACAGCAAGACGTTGAAAGTCGCCAAGGGAGACGGGCGCGGTCATTACGCCAACCTGCTACTCGGCGGTAACATGGTGCCGGTCAATGGCCGCAAGACGATCTGGGCGGTCGTAACGACCGGGACGCGGCAGGCAGTGGAGGCCGAGTTGGGAGAACCGGTCGAAGATGCCGTGTTGATGCGCACCTGGTCGGCGGCGCGCGCGCGGGTGCGCCTCCCGGAAACGCTGCCGGCGGGCCGGCAATTCGGCCTCGCGCGTCAATTGATCGCGGCGAACATGCTGATGAACGTGGTCTATCCCGTCTATACGCAAGACCAGTTCATTCGTCATTTTACACCCGGCAAATGGTGGGATTCATTATATACCTGGGACTCGGGTTTCATCGGCCTGGGACTGGCGGACGTGGCGCCGAAACTCAGCGCGGACGTGCTTCACGCCTATACGACGCAGCCGGGCGCGCAATCGGCCTTTATTCATCATGGCACGCCGCTGCCCGTGCAGCACCACCAGTTTCTGGAATTGTGGAACCTGACGCGGGACCGGAAAATGTTGTCGGACGCGTATCCGCGGCTCCGGAAATATTATGCTTTCCTGATGGGCCGGGTGCCACATTCGACCATGGCGACATTACCCTCAGGGCTGCTCAAGAGTTGGGATTATTTCTATAATTCCGGTGGCTGGGACGATCTTCCGCCGCAAGTGCATGTGCATGACGCAAAGCTTGAGCCGCGTGTCGCGCCGATGGTCACCACGGCACATGCGATCCGTGCCGCCAAGACACTCCGCATGGCTGCGATCGAGCTTGGGCAACGCGACGACATTGCGGGATACGACGCCGACATTGCGCGGCTTGCATCGGCAATACAATCCAGCGCCTGGGATGCGAAGACCGGCTATTTCGGCTATGTGCTTCACGACGGAGAAGGGCGAGCACAGGAACTGCTACGCACCCGGTCGGGCGAGAACTGGAACCAGACGCTTGACGGAGTCCAGCCGCTGATCGCGGGGATCACGACACCGCAACAAACGGCGGCCATTATCGCGAACCTGCGAGACCCGAACCGGCTGTTCAGCCCGGTCGGCATCACCGCGGTCGATATGTCAGCAAGCTATTACAGGCCGGACGGCTATTGGAACGGAACCGTGTGGTTTCCGCACCAATGGTTCATCTGGAAAGCCATGCTGGACCAAGGGCAGGGCGACTTTGCATGGCAAATCGCGCGCACCGCACTGGCCGCATATCAGAATGAGGCGGAGGCAAGTTGGGTCTCGGCCGAGCATTTCGAAATTGCAACCGGCCAGGGAACGGGGTGGCATCAGTTCTCTGGTCTGTCGTCGCCAATCGCCAACTGGTTTCACGCGTATTTCGTGCCAGGCCGACTAAGCACAGGGTATGACGTCTGGATAAAGCGGCTTTCCGAGCGGCCAGGGCATCGCGGCATGATGGCGGAGTTGGCAATCGATTCAACACGCACCGATGGAACGATCAGCGTTCTTGTCACGCTCGCGCCCGACCAGCGATACCGTGCGACCTGGGGTGACCGGACGATCTCGATGGTGATGCTGCATCCCGGCGCCTATGAACTGCGTATCCCGCTTACCGGCCGCCGCGACGGGCAACTCAAGATCGTCCCACAGTAATCCCGCTTACGAGGCTCCAACTGATGCGAAAGTCGGGTAGGCGCCGATGCCGAAAGGTCCAGCACGCATTGCGGCGTGGTGCCACGGCCGGCGCCGGCAGTAACGTCGGTCGCCGAATACGGCCTGTTCAATGCCGGCGTTGACGTCGTTGCTGACGCGTGGGTGGTGCACCTTCGGCCCCCGCTTCGCTGATCTTGCCGCCCCAGTCGGTGCGACGTTGGTCGTCGGTCCAGTCGTCAACATATGTGCGCGCCGCCCATGCTTCCCACGTCGCGGCCATGTTGGCCAGGCGAGCGGGTTGACCTGAAGACAGGTCCGTTCGCTCCGTCCGATCCGTATCCATATCGAACAACTGCCATGGATAGCCAAGGCGCTTGACTGCCTTCCAACGACCATCGCGAATCGCACGATTTCCCTCATGTGCCCAGAACATCGGCTTGGACCGGGTTACCGGTCGCCCCCTGAACAACGGCGCCAGACTGACGCCTTCGTATGGAAGGATATCGTGCCCCTGAAGCTTCTCCGGGTAGCGGGCACCGGTCAGCTCCATCAGCGTTGGCATGATGTCGATCATGTGGCCCGGCGCTCGCTCGAGCGCGCCTTGGCGTTTGCCGGTAATCCCCGCCGGCCAGTGCGCGATCAATGGGGTGGCAATGCCACCTTCGTGGGTGAAATGCTTATAGGCGCGAAAGGGCGTGTTTTGCAGCGTAGCCCAATTCATGCCCACAAATATGTTGCTCGTCGGACCTCCCCAAGGTGCGGCGCCAGTGCGCCCAGGAGGGCCTGATTCAGCGTTTCCGCCGTTATCCGACATGATGAGGATCAGCGTGTTGTCGAACTGATCGATTGACTTGAGGTGCGCGGCTAACCGTCCCACGGACTGGTCGACACGCGAAATCGATGCGGCATAAACCGCCATCATATAATCGAAGCGCGACTTGTCTTCCTCGCTCAGCGCGTCCCACTCGGTTTGATATTCGGATACGGGGCCGAGGCCGGTATTGGGTCCGATCAGGCCCGTTTCCTGTTGCCGCCTGTATCGCGCGACACGCAGTTTCGCCCAGCCATCGCGATATTTGCCGACGAATCGGTCAATATCCGCCTGTGGCGCCATGATCGGAAAATGCGGAGCGACATGGGCGAGATAAAGAAAGAACGGCTTATGTTGTCGCTGCGCTTCGTCGATGTAGCGCATTCCCCAGTCAGTCCACAGATCGGTCCCATACCAGTTGCGACCGAGGACCGGATCATCAAGTTCGATCCGCTTTCCGTCACGAAGCAGAAAGCGACTTCCATGCTGGCGGAAACGTTGATTGGGGAAATAGATGCCCCCGGCCACGGCTGAAAGCGAACGGTCGAAACCCCGCGTGGCGGGGGTGGATCCCGATTGGTTGCCCATATGCCACTTGCCCGTCATCGCGGTCATATAGCCGGCGCCTTTTAGAACCTGCGCCATGGTGACGCTGCGCTCGTGAAGTCGCCCGAACGTGCCCCTGGAATTCGGCTCGATCGTGCCGGACAGATATCCCATCCCCGCCTGATGTGGATTAAGTCCAGTCAGCAATGCTGCGCGGGTCGGGCTGCATCTTGCGCTGTTATAGAATTGCGTAAAGCGAAGACCGTTTCGCGCCAGCGCATCGATATTTGGTGTCGGGATCTCTCCGCCATAGGCGCCGAAGTCTGAAAAGCCCATGTCGTCCACCATAATAACAACGATATTAGGCGCGCGCGCATTTTTCAGATTCTGCGTCTGAGCTTTTGAGGCGCCAAGTGGCGCAAGCATCGACCCGGCCAGCGCCACAGTCACGACCTTGATGAATGCTCGACGTTCCAACATGCGACCTCCCATCAGAATAGATAAGACAAATCAGACCTGAAAGCCGTGTGCAACAGCGGATTTGTCGCTGATTGTTGCAAGGTTCGATAATGATCGTTGGCCAGCCGAGATGTGCCCGCGGTCACGCAAGTCCGCTCGTCAAGCCGGAACACGGCACATTTATCGGATTATTGCGATAGCTAGAGAGTTGGGCTATACCGCCCTGACGGCCTCGAAGAAGGTCGGCCGCTTTCGTGATTCAATAATTCAGAGGAGGGGACATGGCTTTAACTCGGCACATCCTGCGCGCCAGCACCGCGCTGACATTATTTTCGCTACCGGTATCGGCGCAGGCCCAAATGCAGGCGTCTTCGAATGTCGGGCCGCCGGACAGCGTGACGCAACCCAACGCAGCGGCGAACCCGGATATACAGGACCAGTCCGCGCCCGATATCGTAGTGGTCGGAAGCGTCCGCCGCAGCCTTGAGGCCGCCGCCGACATCAAGCGCGAATCAGCACAGGTCGTCGACTCGATCGTCGCCGAGGATATCGGCAAATTCCCCGACCCGACGACGGCGGCTGCGTTGCAGCGCGTGCCAGGCGTTCAGGTGACGGTCGGCAACAATAACGAGATCGCCGGCGTTGTTATTCGCGGTCTTGGCGATATTCTGACCACGCTCGATGGGCGCGAGTTCTTCTCGACCACCGACCGCACCTTTTCGTTTCAAGATCTGCCGGCGGAAGCGCTGGCGCGCGTCGACGTCGTCAAGTCGGCAACCGCCAACCTGATCGAAGGCGGCATTGCCGGTATCACCGATCTTCAGCTCAACAAGCCGTTCAACTTCAAGGAGCCGACGATCGTCGCGACGGCGCGCGGTAATTACGCGCTGAATGCCGAAAAGCTCAATCCGCAATTCGGACTGCTTGCGACCGACCGCTTCGACACGGGCATCGGCGAGATCGGCGTGCTGCTCAACGTCTCGTGGAACCGCACCGAGTTCAACCGCCCCTATCTCTATGCGCCGGTCCGTCGCTCGACCACGGCCGCGCCGTTCAACGTTCCGGGCTTTGCGTCGCAGAACGTCGCGGGTGGTCTCAACGAATATGGCTGGTTCGAGCGACCGCAGGCGAACGCCTCGATCCAGTGGCAGGCCAGCCCCGATCTGCAGATCTATGTCGACGGCCTGTTCGCCGGCTATCGCTCCGAACAGCAGTCCAGCTTCGTCGAAACCCAGTTGTTCAGCGGTGGGACGACCATTTCGGACATCGTCGCGGGCGACAATTGCTTCCAGGCGCGCGTTAACGGGCAGGGGTTCAACCCCACGCCGCAGGAAATCGCCAGCGGCGCCTTTACGGTGCAGGATCTGTGCGAGATCGAGAGCGCGACCTATCGCAATTCGACCTCGTTCGTCAGCACGCAGGCGCGGCGGCAACAGACTGACAACTATCTGATCGGCGGCGGCTTCGTGTTCGAACGGGGACCCGGCAAGGTCAAGTTCGACGTTGCCTATCAGGATTCGACCTTCACCGGTGAGACCGTGATCGTCGATATCGGCAAGCGGTTGCCCGAAGTGCTGGTCGAGAGCAACATCGACAATGCTGCGCGTTATTCGTTCGTCGGCAACCCGCTGAACGATCCGAACGGGTTTCTGCTGCGAAATGGCTTAAACCAGAATTTCAACCGGTCGACCGGGTCGCTGTTTCAGGCGCGCCTGGATGCCGAATTCGATGTCGGCGGCCTGATCGACAAACTGCAACTGGGCGGCCGTTTCGCCGACCGCACGGCGCGCTTCGATCAGGCGCTGGTGAACCGCGGCGCGCCCGGTGGCGACAGCGTGACGCCGGTCGACGGTCTTGGACTCCCGGACGATTTTCTCGTCTCCGTTCCGGGCATTCCGGGGCTTAACGACGGCGCGAGCCGCCTCGCACCAAACCCCGACTTCCTGCGTTCGGAAGCCGGCCGTGATTTCCTGCGCGCGATTTACGGTCTGCCGTCGGGCGATCCGGCCTATGCGCCCGAACGCCGTTTCGACGCGCAGGAGCGGACGTTCGCGGGCTATGTTCAGGTCAACTACAAGGCGATACTCGGGGGCCCCTTGGAACTGGACGGCACGATCGGCGTCCGGCCGACGCTGACCGACCGGACGATCGCCGGCGCCGGAGTCGTCAGCGGCGTGGTGACGCCGGTGCGCGAGAGCACGTCCGACATCGACGTGCTGCCAAACGCCAGCGCCCGGTTGCAGTTCGGCGGCGGCCTTCAGGCGCGGCTCACTTATTCGCAGACAATCCGCCGTCCCGGCTTCGGGGCGCTCAATCCGGGCCTTAGTTATGTGATCGCGACCAATCCCAACGTCCAGAATTCGGGATCGGCGGGCAATCCGGATCTGCGCCCGCAGCGTTCGGACAGTTACGATGCGACGCTGGAATATTACTGGGGCAGCGGCTTCGTCGCGGTGGCGGGCTTTTACCGCAACATAGTCGATCGCGTCATCACCTCTCCCTCGCTCGAGTTCATCGACGGTATCGGCTACAACATCAGCCGCCCGCGCAATGTGGGTGAAGCGGAACTGAAGGGGGTCGAGGTCAGCGGCCAGACCTTCCTGGATTTCCTGCCTGGCGCGCTGTCCGGCTTTGGCCTGTTCGGCAACTTCACCTATGTCGACAGCGAAGTGGGCGGCGACGATGTATTGGCCGGTTTCCCTTTGCAGGGCGTCAGCAAGTATAATTTCAATGCTGGCATGCTCTATGACAAATACGGGCTGTCGGGGCGCGTGGTCTATACCTATCGCTCACGATACTTCGACCAGGATACCACGGGCCTCAACCTGGTTCGCCCGATCACCGACGCCGAGCTTGCCGGCCCATCGCCGATCAACCTGAATTATGTGCGGCCTGCCGGGCGGCTCGACTTCAGCATCGGCTATGAGTTGAACGACGCGATCCGCCTCGATGTCGGCGGCAGCAACATCCTGCGTAACAAATATCGCAGCTATTTCGACCCCACCGGCTTTACACGCGACATCCGCTATGACGACACGATCTACACCGTCGGCATTCGGGCGCTCTTCTGATGGGCGGGCGGAATGAACTCAGGTCGCGAACAGTGAAGCACGGCCGGTTGATCGGGCGTCGGTCGCTGATCGCGGCGGCGCTTGTCCTCACCGGCGCGCCCGCGCTCGCACGGCAGGCGGCGCCCGAGACGCCGCTTGCCACCGCCCGGCCGAACATCGTCGTCTTCCTTGCCGACGATCTGGGCTATCTTGACATCTCTCCGACCGGGGATCGCAACGCCCGGTCGCCCAACCTGGCCAGGCTCAGCAGCGAATCGCTGTCATTTGACCAGGCGTTCGTGGCCTCGCCTGCCTGCGCGCCAAGCCGGGCGGCGCTGCTGACCGGGCTGATGCCGGCGCGCAATGGGGCGGAGGCGAACCACGACCGCGCGAATGCAGCGATCCGCAAGCTGCCGTCCTACCTTCAGGCGCAAGGCTATCAGGTGGTATCGTTCGGCAAGGTCGCGCATTACGAGCAGACCTTGTCCTATGGCTTCGACCATGCCGCCAACTATACCTATCACGACGATAGCGCAGTCTATAACGCGATCAAATGGCTGAAAGAGCGCACCGACAAACGGCCGCTGGCGCTGTTCATCGGCAGCAACTGGCCGCATGTGCCCTGGCCGGCGTCCAGCGACGGCATCGACGCAGACTCACTGACGC
>NZ_DATJLI010000106.1:0-3137 GCF_035490575.1 Sphingomonas sp.
TCCTTGGTCGTCCGCGTGGTCAGCGGCGCATTTTCGGCCGCCCGCGCGCACAATGCCGCCAGTTCGGCGTCCATCGCATCGCGCTCCACCAGCTTGAGCAGGAAACCGCTGGCCAGCAGTTGTTCGGCGGTCAGCATTTCGCCCAGCAGCACCATGCGCTTGGCGAACTGAACGCCGACAGCGCCGCCCACGCGCGCAACGCTGGCCGCCGACAGGCAATTGCCGATGGTGCGCCCGATGGGGGAGCCGAACTTCGCATCCGGCGTGGCGATGCGAAAGTCGCAGGCGGACGCGATGTTGATCCCGCCGCCCACGGCCCAACCCTCGACCGCGGCGATGGTGGTGCAGGGAATGGCGTCGACCGCCGCCATGCACTCGTCAATGCCGCGCTCGTAATCGACGCCCTGTTCGCCGGTGGTGTAATCGGCGAACTTGGAAATGTCGGTGCCAGAGATGAACGCCTTGCCGCCCACCCCGCGAAACGTGACGACGCGGATCGAAGAATCGGATGCAAAGCCGCGCGCCGCATCGCGCAGGTCCAACCACATCTGGCTGGTGAGTGCGTTGTGCGCGGCGGGGTTGTTGAAGCGGACATGCGCGGCACGGCCGTCGCGCGTCACGTCGATGCCGGGGCCGCTCATTCCGCTGCCTCGTTACGCGGGGTCAGCAGGCCACGCTCGACCAGCTCGGCGCGCAGTTCGTCGGAATGTTCGTTCAGCAGCGGCGGCGGCAGGCGCACTTCCTGCGGCGTGCCGCGCATCTTCACGGGGAAGCCCAGCGCCTTGAACTCACCCTCGATCGGGTGCGGGACCATCTGAACCATGTCGCGCGCGATCGCCTGCTCGCTCTCCACTGCTTCGCCATAATCCAGAATGGGCGCGGCGGGCACCCCGGCGGCCAGCAGCGCGTCGATCCATTCCTGCTTGGTGCGCGTGGCAAAGGTGGGTGCCAGATCGTCGATCAGCACCTGTCGGTTCTGCACCCGCGCGGCGTTGGTCGAATAGCGCACATCCTCCTGCAATTCCGGCCGCCCGATCACGTTCAGGAAGGTCAGCCACAAGCCCTGATTCGCGGCGCCGATCACGAACCAGCCGTCGGACGCCTGCACCGCCTGATACGGAGCCGACATGCGATTGGCGGAGCCGATCGGCGTCGGCGCCTTGCCCGTTCCCCACAATTCGGTCGTTTCCCAGATCGACAGGCCCATCGCCGCTTCGAGCAGCGAGGCGTCGATATACTGGCCCTTGCCCGATGCCTGCCGCCCGATCACCGCCGACAGGATTGCATAGGCGCTGAACAGCCCCGCCCCCAGATCGGCGACGGCGATCGAGTTCTTGGCAGGCTCCATGCCGGGGAAACCGTTGGAGCTGAGGATGCCCGACATCGCCTGTGCGATCAGGTCGAAACCCGGCCGCTGCGCCCACGGCCCGGTCTGGCCGAAACCGGAAATGCTGGCATAGACCAGCCGCGGATTGATCGCGGCCAGCGTGTCATAATCGATGCCCAGCCGCGCTGCGACGCCGGGCCGGGCATTTTCGACCAGAATGTCGGCGGTCTTGACCAGTGCATACAGCACTTCGCGATCGGCATCGTCCTTGAGGTTCAGCGTGATGCTGCGCTTGTTGCGGTTCAGCGCGAGGAAGCCGGGGCTGTCCTCCCCTTTCAGGCGAAAGCCCATCGAATGGCGCGTCGAATCGCCCGTCTTCGGCGGCTCGATCTTGATGACATCGGCGCCCATGTCGCCCAGCAACATGCAACAGAATGGCCCGGCCATCACCTGCGAGATATCGAGCACGCGCAGGCCCGCAAGCGGTAGATTGGACATGGGGAACCTCTCCTGAAAAAGCATTTCAGCAATGTTGCTGGATCATATTGTATATGATTTATAGCCGGTCTATCGTCCTGTGCAACGCGATTTGCCCCAAGCGAAGGCAAACGAACAGGAGAGATACGCTTTGACGAGCCGCCCGACGCGATCCGCCCGCTATCTGATGTGCGGCATGATGATGCTGGCCGCCCTGCCCGCACTGGCGCAGCAACGCGGCGACTGGACCAGCTATGGCCGTGACGAAGGTCATGCGCGCCATTCGCCCCTCGATCAGATCACGCCCGCCAATGTTGCGGGACTGAAGAAGCTGTGGTCCTATCACATGCGCCCGCCCGGCGCGGAGGCGAGCGCGGTGCAACTGCCCGACGGCGTGCCCGAGCGATACAAGACCGGCTTCTCCGCATCGGAAGCGACGCCGCTGGTGGTCGACGGCACCATGTATCTGTCGACCCCCTACAAGCGCGTCGTCGCGCTGGATGCCGCGACGGGCAAGGAACGCTGGGCGTTCACCTTTCCCGGCAACGATCAGCCACCGACGCGCGGCGTCGCCTATTGGCCGGGCGACGGCAAGACCGGCGCGCGCATCGTGTTCGGCACGCGCACGGGCAAGCTCTACGCGCTCGATGCAAAGACCGGACAGCCCGCCACCGGCTTTGGCGAAGCGGGCTTCATCAACATGAAAACGCCGGAGGTCATGAACGGCACCCGCGCGCCGCTCAGCATGAGCAGCCCGCCCGCCATCTACAAGAACCTGATTATCACCGGCTCACGCGTGCAGGAAATGCCCGTCAAGGGCGCGTCGGGCGACGTGCGGGCATGGGATGCCGTCACCGGCAAGCTGGTCTGGACGTTCCACACCATCCCGCAACCCGGCGAGCCGAATTTCGGCACCTGGGAAGGCGACAGCTGGAAGGAACGTTCGGGCACCAATGTCTGGACCTTCGTCGTTGTCGATGACCAGCGCGGCATCGCCTATCTGCCCATCGGCACGCCGACATTCGACCGCTGGGGCGGCGACCGCAAGGGCCAGAACCTGTATGGCAATTCGATCGTCGCGGTTGAGGCGGCGACGGGCAAATATCTCTGGCATTTCCAGACCGTCCATCACGATATCTGGGACGTGGACCTGCCCGCCGCGACGCTGATCGATGTCCAGCGCGACGGCAAGACCATCCCGGCCATCGCCGTCATGAACAAGACGGCGATCATGTTCATCCTCGACCGCGTGACCGGCAAACCGCTTTACGACGTCAAGGAAGTGCCGGTGCCGACCGATACCGACGTCCCCGGCGAGCAGCCCTGGCCGACG
>NZ_DATJLI010000107.1:0-2110 GCF_035490575.1 Sphingomonas sp.
TCCGCCGATAGGTCGCCAGCCCCTTTCGCAGTCCTTCATACCCCGCCCAGGGCGGCGGCAGGTTGGCGAACCACTGGGCGACGCGGTCTTCCTGCACCGCGCGCACGAAGCCGGGATAAGGGTCGAAGGGTTGCGGCCGCAGCGCCCAGTCTTCCTGAAAATCGGTCGGGTCCAGCCGGCCCGCCCGCACCGCATGGGCGTGATCGAGCGCGGCACGGACCAGCGCATCATTATCTGCGGGTGAGGGCGGCGCCTTGCCCGAGAAGCGCAGCCCCTGTTCATGGCTGTCGCGACCCAGCAGCTGCGACAGCAGCGCCGCCTGCTGACCCGTCAGTTGCGGCAGCGGTCGCATCGCCGGTGCGGACGGCACCGGCTGAACCAGCGGCGCGGTCGGGAGCGTCGTTTCGGGCACAATATCGGGGGGCAGCACCAATTGCTGCGCGGGCGCCGCGGATACCGCCAGCGACAGGGCAGTCAGGCCGATTCCAGCCTGAATCATTGTCTTTCCAGCCATTCACTCGCCTTCAAATCGGGTGCGGATACGCTGCGCCCTTCGTCACGCCTTACATAGCGCCCCGCACGCCGCACCGCAAAGGCGAAGCGCATGAAAGCGGTGCAAATCTTGCAGACCGATCGACGAAAAAGGGCGGCCCGTTGCCGGACCGCCCTTCCTGTATCGAAACGCGCGCCAACCGGCGCGCGGCCGATCCGTTCGAGATTACTTGACCTCGACGGTCGCGCCAGCGCCTTCCAGCTGCGTCTTGATCTTCTCGGCTTCGTCCTTCGACACGCCTTCCTTGACCGGCTTGGGCGCGCCTTCGACCAGCGACTTGGCTTCAGTCAGGCCCAGGCCGGTGATCGCGCGGACTTCCTTGATGACGTTGATCTTCTTGCCGCCATCGCCGGTCAGGATGACGTCGAATTCGGTCTTTTCTTCGACCGGGGCAGCAGCAGCGCCGCCACCGGCAGGCGCAGCGGCAACGGCCGCGGCGGCCGAGACGCCCCACTTTTCTTCGAGCAGCTTCGACAGCTCGGCTGCTTCGAGGACGGTCAGTTCGCTCAGCTGTTCGACGATTGCGTTCAGGTCAGCCATGGTAAACTCCAAATTTTGAAAGGTTGTATGTGGTCAGTGTCCGAAGCCGCCCAAAAATCAGGCGGCGTCTTTTTCCGCATAGGCCGCAAGCACGCGGGCGATCTGCGCCGCCGGTGCCTGGGTAATGGTCGCGAGCTTGGTCGCAGGCGCCTGCACCAGGCCAATCAGCTTGGCGCGCAGTTCGTCCAGCGACGGCAGCGATGCCAGCGCCTTGATGCCTTCCGCGTCGAGCACCTGCTTGCCCATTGCGCCGCCGACGATTTCGATCTTGTCGTTCGTCTTGGCGAAATCCGACACGACCTTGGCGGCCGCGACCGGATCGGTCGAAGTGGCAAGTGCGACAGGCCCGGTCAGCAGGTCGGAAATACCCGCGTAATCAGTGCCTTCGAGCGCGATCTTGGCAAGGCGGTTCTTGCTGACCTTGTAGCTGGCACCGGCTTCGCGCATCTTGTTGCGGAGTTGCGTCGACTGGGCGACGGTCATCCCGAGGTTGCGGGTGACGACCACCACGGCAACTTCGTTGAAGGTGCGGTTCAGCTCGGCAACGGCTTCGGTCTTTTGCGAACGATCCATGCCGGTCTCCTCAAAATGGACCCCGAAAGGTCCGGTTACGTCGAGGAACGGGCGGTTGCCCGAACCCCTCGTCCAAGGGGGCATGGTCGTCTTGGCCGGACACTGCCGGCGGCTGACCCGACCGCGAACGGCCGGTGAAAAACACATTCCCCGTCTCGGCGGGGAATTAAGATGGGCATATTCCCATCACCCGCTGTCTCGGACGGACGCGAAGTATCCATATTGGGCACTCCGCGAAGCGCGCGCCTTTAACGTCATTTGCGCCTGAGTCAAGCGTCAACGCACTTCGCGACCCACCGGATAGAGCAGGTGGCGGTCGTCATAATAAGGCGTGCGTTGATAAAACCAGGCCAGCCGCGCCTGGGCATCGGCGGCAAAGTCGGGTTCGGTGGCCAGCTTCGCGCGGAACTTTGCCGCGAGCGCCGGGTCGTTCGCCAGCATCGC
>NZ_DATJLI010000108.1:0-2181 GCF_035490575.1 Sphingomonas sp.
CGGTGCCGTCCTGCGACACCAGCGTCACACGGTCGACCGCGACCACCGGACGCGCGCGCAGCGCAATGCACGCCGCCGGCAACGGCGCCTCTTCTTCGCCAGCACGCACGACCAGCCACTGGCCGATGAACGCCTCGCAGATATTGGTCGCCGCGCGCACCAGCCCCGCGATCACCGCATCGTCGATCGTCGCGCCCAGCCGCAGCCAGCCGCGCGCTTCGTTCAGGCTCACCGGGGCCTCGCCCGGCAACAGGCTTTCCGCCATCATCGCTCCTCCACCCGCAAGGTCATCGACCGTTCGTCGATCTGCCCGTCGCTCATCGTCACGCGGTTGGTGACGCGATAGACGCGCCCCGCGACCCCGCCCGCCAGCGTGACGGTCACCTCCTTCAGGTCGTGCGCGCCGCCGATCACGGTCACGCCGCCCTCCTCCGCCGGTGCGACCGACCAGTCACTCGCCACGACCGCCTGGCCGCCCGGATAGGCGGCGCCCCAGTCGAACTCGAAATCGATCCGCGTGCCCGGATCCTTCACCATCATCGTCATCGTCTTCCCCCTCCCGTCAGGGTCTGCGCACCGTCACGCGCCGCGGCGCTTCGCGCGCCAGCGGCAGCGCCGTCTGCGGCGCCGCCGGCTCGGGCCCGGCCCACTCGCTCGCGAGATCGCGCCTTGCGACATCGCCGATCGCGCGCGCGGCCAATGCCGATCCGTCGATCATGCCGCGGCCTCCAGCGCCGCGAGGCGCGCGTCCTGCGCCGCGATCAGGAACAGCGCCAGCTGGTCGGTGCGGATGCCGAAACGGTCGCCCGCGGGGCGGCCTTCGTCAGCCTCCTCGTCCCATTGGTCATGGCATAGAAAGGCATAGCGACTGCTCGGCGCCCCGCCCTCGGCGATTGGCTCGATCAGTCCTTCGTCGGCCATAACCGCCCACACCGCCTGCGCACGAACACCGAAATGATGCCGCGCGCCCTCTGCTCCTTTTTCGGCAATCGCGTCGTGCCACTGGAAAAAACCCAGTTCGGCGGCGATACGCTTTGCGGCACGCACCTCGGCGGCAGTCGCGGCGCCGCGCCATGTCTTGTCGCGCGCGTCCGATGTGTTGATCGTGCCCGTGCCGGCGTACAGCACCGCCCAACGCTGCGCCGCGGCGCCCAGCGTCTGGTTGTTGTCCGCCGCCGGACGGAACACGCCCGAACCTTCGAGGCGCACGCGCTCGCTGCCACCGACGCCTAGCCGCAACGGATTGCCGCACAGCAAGGTGTCGACCCAGCTGCCGCCGTCGTTCATATAGCCAAAACAGCTGTCGATACCGTTCGCGAACACCGTGAAGCGCCGGTCGCTGGCGATCCGGACCTGCAACCGCGTGACGCCCAGCGGGGTGCAGCCGATGCCGACATTTCCCGAGCCGTCGATCCGCATCCGCTCGCTGCCGCCCGCGGCAAATCCCAATATATCCGCGCCGGCGCGAAACAGGCCCGAATCGGGGTCGGTATCAAAGCCGATCGCCGGCGCCGCGGCGCTGCCATTCGGCGCGCCGAGCGGACCCGTCAGCGCATGGCGTCCGTCGTCGCCACGAAAGGCCAGACTCGACAGCGGAATATTCACCCACCCGCTGCCTCGCCGCACCGTCAGCATATCGTCGATGGCCCCCGTCGCGACCGCCTCATGCGTCGTCGACAACGGCTGCTTGGCGGCAATCGCCCCGGTCAATGACGCCAGCCCGGCTTCGACCATGTCTTGCGCCGCATCGCTGTCGGCGAACCAGCCGGCGCCGACCGTCAGCGCGATCGTCTTCAGTCCCGGCGAAAAATCGACATGCTCGCCGTCGTTCGACGACGCTGCGACCACATCGCGCAACAGCCGCCCGCCACCGTCGATCCGGCCGAAGCCGACTTCCCATTGGGCGGTCTGGGTGATGCCGGAAATCGCATAATGAAACGGGATATCCACCGGAACGATATCGGCAAAGCGGCGATGACCCGGCACCGCGCCCGTGGGAGTCAGCGGTCCGGTCCCGCCCTCTTGGGCAAGCTCGCGCACCAGGTCGGCAAAAAAGGGGGTCGGCATGGCAGGGCCATCCTTTCCAATGCAATTTATGGAGAAAATGCCGGTTGCCATTTCGTTCAGACCGAGTCGAAAATGACTGTCGCCCGCGACCCGGCGCGCAGCGTACTATTGTAC
>NZ_DATJLI010000109.1:0-5669 GCF_035490575.1 Sphingomonas sp.
CACGTGGAGCACGGTCCCCTCGCGCTGCACCCGCCCCGTGACGGACAGCATCGCCGCCGACATGACGGTGCGCCGGTTCGCTTCGAAGCGATCGGGCCACAGGATGGCATTGGCGATGCCGCTTTCGTCTTCCAGCGTCAGGAACAGCACGCCCTTCGCCGATCCGGGGCGCTGGCGGACGAGGATGATGCCCACCACCTCTACCCGACTACCGTCCTTCATGGCTTCAAGCGAACCGCACGGCACCGCGCCGCGCCGCGCCAGTTCAGACCGCAGGAAACTGAGCGGGTGCGCGCGCAAGCTGAGCTGGGTCGCGCGATAATCCTCCACCACCTCACGTCCCGCCGTCAGGGCAGTCAACAGCGTTGGCGGCTCTTGCGTGTCGAGCAGAGCTAATAGCGGCGGGGGTCGTTCGCCCAAACCCCGGATCGCCCACAGCGCTGCCCGCCGGTCGAGCCCGAAACCACGAAAGGCGTCGGCCTGCGCCAGCTTCTCCAATGCCGTCGCCTTCACGCCCGATCGCCGCCAGAGATCGGCGATGTCCGCAAACGGTCTTTCGGAACGCGCGAGCAGGATGCGCCCGGCATCCTCCGCCGATAATCCGGTGACGATACGCAGGCCAAGACGCAGCGGCCAGAGCGGCGATCCGTCTGGGCTTGTGGAACTGTCCGGACCGCAGGCTTCCTCCAGCACCGTGTCCCATTCGCTCGCCGCGACGCAGACGGGACGCAGTTCCACGCCATGATCGCGTGCGTCTCGCACGATCTGCGCTGGTGCGTAGAAGCCCATGGGCTGAGCATTGAGCAATGCGGCGCAGAAGATATCGGGATGATGGCATTTCATCCAGGACGACGCATACGCGATCTTGGCGAAGCTCGCCGCATGGCTTTCGGGAAAGCCATAGCTGCCGAAGCCCTCGATCTGCTTGACCAGTCGTTCCGCGAATTCCAGCGCAATCCCGTTCCTAAGCATCCCGGCGATCAATCTTTCGCGAAACTCGCCGACGCCGCCGGTCATCTTGAAGGTGGCCATCGCGCGGCGGAGGTTGTCGGCATCGCCAGGTGAGAAGCCCGCGCCGAGAATGGCGACCTGCATCGCCTGCTCCTGAAACAGCGGCACGCCCAAGGTCTTTTCCAGCACGGTCTTCAATTTCGGGCTGGGATAGTCAAACATAATGCCCGGATCGGCCCGCTTCAGTTCGCGCCGTTTGAGATAGGGATGCACCATGTCGCCCTGGATCGGGCCGGGCCTCACGATCGCGACCTGGATCGCGATATCGTAGAAATTGCGCGGACGCATCCGCGGCAACATCGACATCTGCGCGCGGCTTTCGATCTGGAACACGCCCAGCGTGTCGGCGCGGCACATCATGTCGAAGGTCGCCTCGTCCTCCGCCTGAAGGACGGGGCTGGCGAGGTCCAGCGTTATCCCCTTGTGCTCGGTCAGCAAGTCGAAGGCGCGGCGCATGCAGCCCAGCATGCCCAGGCCGAGGATATCGACCTTCATGAAGCCCAGTTCCTCGATATCCGTCTTTTCCCATTCGATCACCTGACGGTCGACCATGGCGGCGGGTTCGACCGGCATCAGGTCGGCGAGCGGATCACGGGTCAGGACGAAGCCGCCGGGATGCTGCGACAGATGGCGCGGCGTGCCGACCAGTTCGCGCGCCAGTTCGAGCGTGAGCGCGAGGCGCGGCTCATTCCGGTCGAGGTTGAGCGCCTCGACATGATCGTCGGGAATGCCGTCGTTCGACCAACCCCAGACCTGCCTGGCCAAGGCGGCGGTCATGTCCTCGGGCAGGCCCATTACTTTCCCGACCTCGCGGATCGCGCCGCGCGTGCGGAACCGGGCAACCACCGCGGTCAGCGCGGCATGGTCGCGGCCATAGGTGCCGTAGATCCACTGGATCACTTCCTCGCGCCGCTCATGTTCGAAATCGACGTCGATGTCGGGCGGCTCGCGGCGGTCCTCCGACAGGAAGCGCTCGAACAGCAGCTGGTGCTTGACCGGATCGATCGAGGTGATGCCCAGCACGTAGCATATCACCGAATTGGCCGCCGATCCGCGCCCCTGGCACAAGATGTCCTGACTGCGCGCGAACTGGACGATCGAATGCACCGTCAGGAAATAGGCGGCATAACCCCAGTGGCGCACCAGCCCCAGTTCGCGCGTCAGCAACCGGC
This sequence comes from Sphingomonas sp., assembly GCF_035490575.1. GTDB lineage: Bacteria > Pseudomonadota > Alphaproteobacteria > Sphingomonadales > Sphingomonadaceae > Sphingomonas. The sequence goes on from NZ_DATJLI010000109.1 coordinate 2,184, forward strand.
GGTATCGCGGTTCGGGCCTTCGCCCCGGCGTCATCGCGTTCAGCGCCCGCCATGCCATTTTCTCCAGCGCCTTTTGCGGGCTGTGCGCGGTCATAACCCGCTCGTCTGGATATTGGTGCCGCAACTCGCGCAGCGAAAAGGTGCAGCGCTCGACGATCGCCTCCACCGCCGCCAGCGCATTGGGATGGTCGCGGAACAGCCGGGCCATCCGCTCCGGCGGCTGCAGGTGTCGTCCGGCATGGCGTTCCCGCCGAAAGCCGAGTTCGTCGATCGTCGTCTTTTCGCCAATGGCGGTGATGACGTCCTGCAGGACGCGTCGGTCGGGCGCATGATACAGCACGTCGCCGGTGGCGAGCGGGGTCAGCCCGTGCGCGCGGGCGGCAACAGCGGTTTCGTGCAGGCGCAGCGCCTCGCCCGGCCGCCGCCAGTGGGTCAGGCATATATGCCCCCGGCCGGGGAACAGCTCCGCCATCCAGCCAAGCTGGACCGGGTCCGGCATCGCGCCGGGCACCAGCGCGGCGACCAGCCCCTTGGCATGGGCGGCGACATCGTCCCAATGCAGGAAGCATTTGCCTTTTTCCCCCCGCTGCGCGTCGGCGCGTCCCTTGCCCAAAGTGAGCATGCGCGTGAGGCGCGACCAGGCTGCCCGGTCCTCCGGCCAGACAAGCAGCGATGCGCCGTCGACCAGATCGAGGCGGCAGCCATATACCGGACGCGGCGGCACCGCGACCTGACCCTGCAATTGTTCGGCAGCGTGCAGCGCCTGCACCACGCCCGCCACCGAATTGCGATCGGTGACGCCAAGCGCGGCCATCCCCATCGCCGCCGCCTGCGCGAACAGTTCGTGCGGGCTGGAGGCGCCGCGCAGGAAGCTGAAATGCGTCGTGACCTGAAGCTCGCTATAGGTCATCCGAACCGTCCGTGCAGATACCAGCTCAGGTCACCGGTTTCACCGCGCTCGCCATCTCCCCGCCGGAACAGCCAGAAACGCCGGCCATCCTCGACCTCGACCCGGAAATAGTCGCGCAAGGCCTCACGCTCGCTTCCACGTTTCCACCATTCGCCGGTGATCCTCTCCGGCCCGTCGGCCCGCGTGACGATATGGGTGCACCCCCGCCAGGTGAAACGGCGCGGCGGCAGATCGGGCAGTTCGGCGATGACATGATCCAGCCGTTCGGGACGCCGCAGCAGACAGGCCGGACGCGGGCGCGACGGGTGCCAGGGATGGTCGGGCGCGCGCACGTCCAACCGCCGCACATCGTCGTCTTTCAAGGGCGCTGCGGCACGAGCGGGCGGATCGAGCGGGGGGCGGCACGCGACGCTGCGTTCCGGCACGTCGCTTTCGACCGGCATCACCCGCCAGACCGGCAACGAGCGGTTGACCAGCATATCGATCAGCGGGCCTAGATCGGGCGCTCTTTCTTCCAGATTTTCGTCAAAGGGTTGCGGCACCAACGGCTCGGCGTGACGAACATGCAGGCGTAGCGCATCAATGCCATAACCGGGATCGATCGTCTCGATCCGGCGCCGGATCAAACGTAGGAGATGCGCTGGATCGCGGGTGGGCCGCGCAAGGCCCAGCCGGATGATCTGGGGGCGCCCGTCGACCCGCTCCGCGAACAGCAACAGGACGCGCGCGCCCAACCCCGCCTGCGCCAAGGCCTCGGTCAGGCGCGGCACCAGTTCGCCCAGCCAGTGCTCGATCGCCTCCGCTGTGGCGATCGGCTCGGCAAAGCCTTGGGTGATATGGATCGATTGTGGCGGCAGGACCGGATCGAGCGGTTCGGCGACGCGCCCCAGCGCCTGATCGAGTCGCCGCGCTGCCTCCACACCGAACCTGCGCGCGAACGGTGCACGGGGCAGCGCCGCGACGTCGCCGATGGTGGCGATCCCCAGCCGCCGGAACAAGGCCAGCGTGGCGTCCGGCAATCGCAAGGCCATGGCGGGTAGCGGGGTCAGCGCCTCTGCATGATCGCCGCGCGGACAGATCGTTACCGTCTGCCCCGAATACCGCGCCAGCGCCCATGCCGCGCCCGCCGTGTCGGCGACCGCGATCCGCGCCGCGATCCCTCGACGCGAAAGCAGCCGCACCAGCCGTTCGGCCATGCGCCGCTCGCCCCCACGCAGATGCGCCACGCCGGTCAGATCGAGGAACAGCCCGTCCACATCGGAAACGGCCACTATCGGCGTCCAGCGTAAAGCCAGCAGGACCGCCAGACGATGCAGATCGGCCGCGTCGCCTGTCGGATCGGCATCGCGCACGACAATCTGCGGCACGAGCGCGCGTGCCTGGGTCAGCGCCATGCCCGGTATGATTCCCAACGCCCTGGCAGCGGGCGATGCAGCGGCGATCTCGATCCGGGCAGCGATCCTGTGCGCCGTGACAAGCGCGATGCCTCTCGCCGTCGAGGGAGAAAGCTTCATGTCATCGTGAAAGGTAGTGGCGATGTTCGGCACTGAAGCGTGCGGATCGTTCGAACCACGCCTTTCCATCGCCCGGAACGGTGGCGCGCCCGCCTCGCTCGACCGGCCCAGCAGGCGCATCGGCGGTTTCTGGTGATGCGGCAGCTTCGCGACCTGTCGCGCCGCTTCCTCCCGCGCCCAGCGCGTACCGGGCCGCCAGCCGCTGTTCCTCGGCGCGTCGCATTGCAGGGTCTTTTCCGTCTGCGCGGCCGAGCGCAGTTCGGCAAGGTCCGGCTCGGCGACAACCTGCTCAGGCTGCGGCGCGAGAGTTGGCTCGGCGCGCTGTATCCGGTCGATCGACCAGTTCGGCAGCCAGAGCGCAGCGACCCGTTTCATCGCAAGCCTCCACCATCAGTTCGAAAGGATTGCCGCCCCGCTGGCGGACCAGTTCGACCTGCCAACGGGCGCGGCCGACACCAGCGACCGGCAAAGGCGCCGATGGCGCCGGACCGATCCGCCAGCGTGTCAGTGCCGCCGACGGCGCTGCGAGCGGATCTTCTCCAGTCCGTGCGGGACTGCGCCTGAGAAGAGCCAGCGTCGTGCCGCCCTCGGCCGCGAGTTGCAGCCGCCGTGTCGCGGTCAGCGAGGCTTTTCTGACATCGCCGACTACCGCGGCCAGTCCGCGATGGCGTAGCGCGTCCTCCATGCACGCCAGCAGTTCGGCATCATCACGCGCCTCGGCATGGATCAGCCGTTCAGGGGCCAATCCCGCCTGCGATAAAGCGGGCGCGAACAGATCGCGACGGCGGACGAGCCACAGGACAGGGCCAGGATTGCGTGCGGCAATGCCGGCCAGAAACAAGGACACAGGCGCATCGTCACCCCAGTCCATTCCCATTGCCGCCGCTTCATGCAAAGCGTCGACACGCAATCCGCTGTCGGCCAGATGCGTGTCGAGCCTGGCGATCCCAAAAGGTAGCGACACAGCCAATGGACGCTTCGTCCCATGGCGGAAACCGCCTTGTGCAGATGAACGAGGGCTACGGGCACGCACAAACGACTCCAGCAAAAACGAATGTTCTA
>NZ_DATJLI010000110.1:0-30871 GCF_035490575.1 Sphingomonas sp.
GTCCATGCCCAGCAAGCCCGCCGCGATCACGCTGGCGAGCATCAGCGGCGGGCCAAAGCCCAGCCAGTGCCCCGCTGCCTTGGCCAGCGCCACCCCCGCATCGGACAGGCCACGCGCCGCGAACTGATCAATCACGCCCGCTTCCAGGTCCGGCCCGACCAGCCGCTCGACCGGCATCAGCGCGGCGAGTAGCGCCGCCGACCACACCACGCCCCCGGCGATGCGCCCCAGCAGTCCCGCATCAGGCCCAACCGCGAATGGAAACAGCGTCGCCACCAGCAGGAAAAAGGCGACGGGCAGCAGCACCCCGCCGCTCACCCATGCGCGCCGCACCTCACGCCAGGAAATGGCGGCAAAGGCGCTCACAGCGTCAGCGCCAGTGCGCGCGGCAGCGCGATCGGCACATGGCTGGCGACCAGCGCCGCCCCGCCGCCCGCGCGGTGGCGCGCAATCGCCGCCTCCAGCGCCGCGACCGATCCGGTGTCGAGACCGTTGGCCGGTTCGTCGAGCAGCCATATCGGCGCTTCGCTCGCGATCACGCGCGCCAGCGCCGCGCGCCGCCGCTGCCCGGTCGACAACAACCGCACTGGCACGCTCGCCAGATGGGCAAGCCCCACCGCCGCCAATGCGTCATCCACACGCGCCCGCGCCCCGTCCAGCGTCGCCCAGAACATCAGCGCTGCGCGCAATGGCAACTCGGCGTCCAGCGCCATGCCCTCCGCCATCAACGCGACCGCGCCGCTGCGCTCGATCCGCCCGGCGACGGGCGTCGACAGGCCCGCCGCCAGTCGCACCAGGCTCGACTTGCCGATGCCGTTCGGCCCGGTCAGCAGCGCGGCTTCTCCCGGTCCCAGCGCAAAGCTCAGCGCGTCGAACAATCGCCGTCCGCCGCGCTCGCACGCCACGCGCGAAAAGGCGATCAGGCTCACCCTGCGGCGTCCTCCAGCGCGTGCATGTCATCATCCGACAGCCCGAAATGATGGCCGACCTCGTGCACCACGACATGATGGACCAGATCGTCCAGCCGCACATCGGTCTCGATCCACTCCCACAGGATCGGCAGCCGATAAAGGTGGATGCGGTCGGGCATCGCGCCCGAATCGAATGCCGATTTCTCGCCGACCGGACGCCCGTGATAGATGCCGGTCAGCTCGATCGGGTCCTCGATCCCCAGCGCCGCCAGCGTTTCGTCGTCGGCGACATCTTCCACGATCAACACCACGCCCGCCAGATGCTCGTCAAAAGGCGAGGGGATGCGCGCCAGCGTGTTGCGCGCCATCGCCTCGATCGCGGCAGCGTCGGGAGCGACTTGGCAAATGGGTGCGGGTTCGGCCATGGAACGGGCATAGGCCGGGCGCCCGCCCGCCAGCAAGGGGAGCCGGTTGTGATCGAACCACTAAGCGAAGCCGAACGGGTCGAGGCGCTGGAGGGTCTGCCCGACTGGGACCATGACGAATCGCGCGATGCGATCACGCGCAGCTTCTCGTTTCCCGATTTCTCCGCCGCCTTCGCGTTCATGACACGCGTAGCGCTGCTGGCGGAAAAGGCCGATCATCACCCCGAATGGTCGAATGTGTATAACCGTGTGGAAATCCTGTTGACGACGCACGATGCCGGCGGGCTTTCGGCGCGCGACATCGACATGGCGCAGGCGATCGACGCGCTGGTCGATTAACGCTCCACCACCTCGCCGCGCATCGGCGCCAGCTTGGACAGAAAACGGTTCTGCGCGGCAAAGGACACGCCCTCTGCCCGCATCGCCGCCTGCAGATTTTCGACCACCATGTTCATGTCGCGCTGCTGGATGCCCAGGTCCTTGTGCGAACTTTTCAGGTCGCGGCCGGTATAGGTGCAACCGGCATTCAGGATGTAGCAGAACTGCTCGAACAACGTCCGGGTGAACCGCACCCGGTCGTGATTGGTGAAAATCTCACCGATCACCGGGTGGTCGAAATTGAGCGCAACGAACCGGTCGACGATCCGGCGGATGCCCGCCTGTCCACGAAAGGCACGCGCCATGCCGTCACCTGAAAAAGGCGTGGCACCGGCATTTTCAGGCCGCGCGACATAGGGGTCGACCGCTTCCTCCCCCGGCATCGCATGGGGTGCGGGCGCACTCTGGGCGGCAGGGGTAAGCACGGCAAGCATGACAGCCAGCGAAATCATCGACTTCTTCCCCCTTTTCTCAGAAACCGCCCTGCAACTGGAACAGCACGCCGCGCTGGCCCGGCACCGTCGCCACCGATCCCAGATCGGCGTAAGCCAGCGTCGCGGTCAGGTTGCGGTTCAGTGAATAGGCGGCAAAGGCATCCCACCAGTCATCCTCGCGCGCGATGCCCAGATTGTCGGGCTTGGTGCGATATTCGGTGCCGATGACGAACTTGCGGCTGAATTGATAGGCCATCGACCCCTCCGCCTCAATCCGGTGGCGGTCGCCCCCGTCGCCACCATGGCCCAGCAATCCCATCTGGTTCGCCTTGGTCGCGCGCACCGTCACATTGGCCAGCAACGACCAGCGCAGGAACAGCTTGGTCGCCGACGCATAATAATCCATGCCCTCGTCATCGGCGGCACCCACGGCGCGCACGACGGCACCGTCCAGGCTCTTCTTGTATTGCACACCGACCGCGATCGCCGGCAAAAATTCCGGGCCATAGATCATGTCGCCCGCCAGCTTCAGCTTGGCGCCCCAGACATCCTGATCGAACTTGTAATCATTGCCCAAACCCAGCGCGCCGCCAACCCAGTTGGTGTCCAAGATCTGACGCGCATAGCTGACCTCGACCCGGTCCCGGAAACCGACTGCGACCGATGCCGCGCGGAAATCATAATCGTTCAGTTCGGCGACGGTTGCCGATGCCTGTGCCCCGATTGCATCGCGCGTGCCGTTGCCTGCAATCACCGCCCAGGGCGTCAGGCCCCCGCCGCTCGCCCCCTCCAGCGTGCTGATCCCGCTGGTCAGCAACAGCTTGCCGCCACCGCCCACATCCTGTGCGGTGGCAATGGCGGGCGTGGACAGGGCCATGAGGGACAGGCAGTTTCGCAGCGCGTTCTTCATGCCAACCGCCGTAGCGATAGGATGGTAAACGACGCGTCAATGCAACCTGGATTAAATCAGATCGGATTTACCGCCTTTTGACGCTTTGCGCCGATATGGAGGCAATGCTTCGTATCGCTTCCCTTGCGTTCGCCGCCCTTGTTGCAACCGCGACGCCCGCCATGGCTGGCCCGGTCGGCATCCGCATCATCGATTCACATGGGCGCCCGGTCGTCGACGCCGTGGTGACGCTGCATCCCGCGGCCGGCGTTCCCGCCGGACCGATCCGGTTCCCCTGGGCCGCCAGCATGACGCAAAAGGACATTGCGTTCACGCCCGGCACGCTGATCGTGCCCGTCGGCGCGACCGTTTCGTTCCCAAACGAGGACAAGGTGCGCCACCACGTCTATTCCTTTTCGAAACCGGCGCGGTTCGAAATCAAGCTCTATGGCCGCGATCAGACGCGCAGCTACACCTTTCGCACGCCGGGCGCGGTCGCGCTGGGATGCAACATCCATGACCGGATGCAAGGGTTCATCAAGGTCGTCGACACGCCCTTCGCCGCGGCGACCAATGCCGCGGGACAAGTACGGATCGACGGCGTGGCGGCGGGCGCGGCACGGCTGACCGTGTGGCACCCGCGGCTCAAGGGCCGCGACAACGAAGCAGGCTTCGCGCTCGACGTGCCTGCAAACGGCGCGGTCGCCAAACAGATCAAGCTGGTGATGCGCTGATCGCGATGCGCGCCCGCCCGACCCGATCCGCACCATTGGGGCTACGCCGCCTGCCCCGACGGCTGCGCGTCGTGTTCGCGCGGTCGCTGTCGGCGCGCCTGGCGCTGACCTATGCAATCCTGTTCGCGGGCGCAGCGGCGATGATCCTGTTCGCCGCCAAGTCGGGGATCACCGCTTATGCCGAAGGCAAGGCCGCGGCCGAAATGCGATCGGGCGCCAAGGTGTTCGATCGCGTGGCGACCATGCGCTATGACCAGTTGGGCGACGCGGGCAGCGTGCTGGCGGGCGATTTCGGCTTTCGCGCAGCGGCGGCGACGGGAGACATGCCGACCGTCGCGTCCGCGCTCGATTCGCTGCGCGCGCGCCTGGGGCTGGACCAGGCCTTCTTCATCGACACCAGCGGCACAGTCACAGGGTTTCAGGGATCGCTGAGGACGAACGACGCCGGCCGTCTGCTGGGCGCGCTGGATTCCGGCGCGACCGTCGGCGTGCTGGCCATGGGCGCGACGCGCTTCAACGCCGTTGCGGCCCCGGTCGATGCGCCCGTCCGGATCGGCTGGGTCATTTTCGCCAATGCGCTCGATCAGCGCGAACTGGGCGCGCTGGCCAAGCTGACGCCGATCGATCTCCACCCGCATATCGTGCCGCTTGACCGGCTGCCGGCCGGCCTTGGCAAAGGCGCCATTGCCGAGCGCAACGCCAATGGCGAACGGATGCTGTATCAGGCTTTTCCGCTGACGACGCTCAGCGCGCGTGAGCCACAGGCGCTGCTGCTGGGCTACAGCCTGACGCGCGCGCTCGACGGCTATCGCCCGATGCTGTGGATGCTCCTCGCCTGCGGGATCGTCGGGGTCGCGGCAGCGGCGGCGGGGAGCTGGTGGATCGCGCGGGCGATCACACGCCCGGTCGTGGCGCTGGATACCGCCGCAAGACGCGTGGCGCGCGGCGATCATGTGCATGTCGCCGTCGAAACGCGCGACGAACTGGGCACGCTGGCGGCCAGCTTCAATCGCATGGTCGACGACATTGGCGAGCGTGAGCGCACCATCACCCACATGGCGTTGCACGACGGGCTGACCGGCCTGCCCAACCGCGTTCTGCTGCGCGAACATCTGGCGACGGCGGCACGGCGCGACACCGGCGATCAGCGTCAGGCGCTGCTGTCGCTCGATCTCGACCATTTCAAGGCGATCAACGAAACGCTGGGTCATCCGACCGGCGACGCGCTGCTCCTTGAAATCGCCGCCCGCCTGACGGCCTTTGCCGGGAAGGGTTTCGTTGCACGCCTGGGCGGCGACGAGTTCGCGCTGGTCATGGCCGAAGGTCCGCGATCGCTCGACCTCACCGCCCGCGCGTTGATCGACACGGTGTCGCGCCCCGCGATCATCAACGGCCACCGCATCGTGCCGGCGACCAGCATCGGCATCGCGATCCTCGGCACCGACGGCGATGATCCGGTCGCGCTGACCAAGAATGCCGACTTGGCGCTTTACCGCGCGAAACAGGACGGGCGCGGCGCGTTCCGGTTCTTCGAACCCGCCATGGATGCCGAAGCACAGCGGCGGCGCCATATGGAAATCGACCTGCACGTCGCCATCGCCGAGGGGCAGCTTTCGCTGATGTTCCAGCCGCTGTTCAACCTGAACGAAGGGCGAGTCTCGGCGTTCGAGGCGCTGCTGCGCTGGCACCACCCCGAACGCGGCATGGTCTCACCCGCCGATTTCGTGCCGCTGGCGGAGGATACCGGCCTGATCGTGCCGATCGGCGAATGGGTCGTGCGCGAGGCTTGCCGCGTCGCGCGCAACTGGCCCGACCATGTGCGCGTCGCGGTCAATGTATCGCCGGTGCAGTTCCGCAATCCGGGTCTCGCCGCCGTCATCCTTCAGGCACTGAGCGAAACCGGCCTGCCGCCACAGCGGCTGGAACTGGAAATCACCGAAAGCCTGTTCATCGACAATCCCGAAACGACGCTGGCCTCGCTGCACAGCCTGCGTGCCCTTGGCGTGCGCGTGGCGCTGGACGATTTCGGCACCGGCTATTCCTCGCTCAGCTATCTGCGCGCTTTCCCCTTCGACAAGATCAAGATCGACCGCAGCTTCATCATCGACCTGCTGAATTCCGACGGCGCAACCGCAATCATCCGTTCGATCACCACGCTGGCGGAAGCGTTGGGCATGGAAACCACGGCAGAGGGTGTCGAAAACGCCGGACAGCTCGACATCCTGCGCGAACAGGGGTGCAGCCACATCCAGGGCTTTTATTTCAGCCGTCCTTTGCCGGAAGCCGATGTGGCACGCCTGCTGTCCAGCGAATCGGACAGCGCAGCAGCGGCCGCCTAACCCCGCGCCATCTGCGCCCGCAAGCGGCTGGGCATCCAGCGCGCGGCAAAGCGCATCCGCCGCGCCGTCGGGCCGACCACGACGTGCACGGCATCGCCATGCACCGCCCGCCACGCCGCCTGCGCCACGTCCTCGACAGCGGTGAACTCCAGCCCGGCGGCGCGCACGCGTTCGCGCACCGTCTGGTTCGACCCGCTGACACCCGCGTCCAGCAGCGGCGTGTCGATGAATCCGGGCATCAGCGAACGGACCTTGATCCCCTCGACCCGCCATTCGCCGTCCAGCGCTTCGGTCAGGCCGCGCACCGCGAACTTGGTGGCGGAATAGATGGCCGCACCCGCCGTGCCGTAAATGCCTGCCGCCGAAGCTGTGTTGAGCAGGCACGATCCCGGCACGCGCCTCAGATAGGGATAGGCAGCGTGTGCGCCGTTCACGACGCCGCGGAAATTGATGTCGATCGCCCGGTCCAGCGCGTCGGGCGGGGTATCGGCAAAGCGCCCACCTACCGCGATCCCGGCATTGTTGAACATTACGTCGATGCCGCCTTCACCGGCAAAGTCACTCAGCGCGCCTTCCCACTGCTTGCGCTCGCGCACATCCATGACATGGCTGGACGCCCGGCCATCGGACAGTTCGGCCATTACCCGCTCCAGCCCTTCGGCATTCACATCGGCCAAGCCGATCCGCCACCCGGCGGCGGCAAAGCGGTGCGCCACCGCGCGGCCGATGCCCGATGCCCCGCCGGTCACGAACAATCGCCTGCGCCCGTCGTCTGCCATCCCCCGCCCCTTTCCTCTTTTGACCTTTGCGCCATCATTCCCCACAACCGGCGGCGATGCCAGCCCCGCCCTCGCTCGCCTTTGACGGCGTTACCAAGGTTTACGGCGCCGTGCGCGCGGTGGACGGCGTGACGCTGACGATCCCGCCGGGTCAGTTCGTCGCGCTTGTCGGCACGTCGGGTTCAGGCAAATCGACCTTGCTCAAGACGGTCAACCGGCTGGTCGTCCCCGATGCTGGTTCGGTCATGATCGACGGGGCCGATGTCGCGAACGACGCCCCGCACCGGCTGCGCCGCCGGGTCGGCTATGTCTTTCAGAATATCGGCCTGTTTCCGCATCTCAGCGTGGGCGAAAATATCGCCATTGCCGAACGGCTGGGCGCACCGCCGGTCGACATCGCCGCCGCGCTCGAACGCGTCGAGCTTCCCGCCGATATCGCCAGTCGGATGCCCGATCAGTTGTCGGGCGGGCAACGCCAGCGCGTCGGGGTCGCCCGCGCGCTGGCGGGTGATGCGCGATTGCTGCTGATGGACGAACCCTTCGGCGCGCTCGACCCCGTGACCCGCGACGCACTGGCGCGACGCGTGCGCGCCCTGCACGAACGCATCGGCCTGACGACGGTGCTGGTCACGCACGACATGGCGGAGGCGCTGCTGCTGGCCGACCGCGTGCTGGTGATGGCGGCGGGCAAGATCGTCGCCGATGCGACGCCCGCCGAATTGATGACGGGACAGGCGGGTGATGCCGCCGATGCGCTGGTCGCGGTGCCGCGTGAACAGGCACATGCGCTTGCCGCACTGGAAAAGCGGGCATGACCGGCGCGCTCGCCCGCGTGCCCGACCTGCTGGCGGCACATGTCCTTTTGTCTTTCAGCGCATTGGCGCTGGGCCTGATCGTGGCGCTGCCGCTCGGCGTCTGGTCGGCGCGCCATCCGGCGGTCGCGCGCGTGGCGCTGGGCCTTGCCAGCCTGGTGCAGACGATTCCCGCACTGGCGCTGCTGGCGCTGTTCTATCCGCTGCTGCTGGCGGTGGGCGGCGGCCTGCCTGCGCTCGGCTTTCTGCCGGCATTGATGGCGCTGGCGCTCTATGCGCTGTTGCCCATCCTCCGCAACGCCGTCACGGGGCTGCTCGGCCTCGACCCCGCCGTGATCGAGGCCGCGGACGGCGTGGGCATGACCCCGTGGCAGCGGCTGCGCTGGGTCGAAGCGCCGTTGGTCGCGCCGATCGTGATGGCGGGCATCCGCACCGCGGCGGTCTGGACGATCGGCGCCGCCACCTTGTCGACCACGGTCGGCGCGGCCAGTCTGGGCGACCTGATCTTTGCCGGGCTGCAAACGCAGAACTGGAACCTGGTGCTGACCGGCTGCCTCGCCTCCGCCGCGCTGGCGCTGGGCGTCGACCTGTTGCTCGGCCTGATCGAGCGCGGGCTGGCGCGGCGGCGGCGCTGGCAGGTGCGCGGCGCATTGATCGCGCTGGCGGCGGCGGTGCTGGTGGCGCTGATGCCCATTTTGCCCAGCGTGGGTCGGCCGACCGTGACCGTCGGCGCCAAGGGCTTTTCGGAGCAGTATATCCTTGCCCGGCTGATCGGCGATCGACTGAACGCCGCCGGATACCGCGTCCGATATCGCGAGGGGCTTGGCTCGGCCGTTGCGTTCGGCGCGCTGGCGGGCGGCGATATCGATGTCTATGTCGACTATTCGGGCACCGTGTGGACCAACCAGATGGGCCGGACCGACGCGCCCGAACGCGCCGATATCGTTCGCGGCGTGCGCGACTGGGCGGCGCGCGAACATGGCGTGGGGTTGCTGGGCTCGCTGGGCTTCGAAAACGCCTATGCCTTTGCGATGAAGGCGGAGCGCGCACGCGATCTGGGTCTCCGCTCGCTCATCGACCTGTCGCGCATGGCCCCCCGGCTGGCGTTCGGCACCGATGTCGAGTTTCTGGAGCGGCCCGAATGGCGCGCGGTGCGCGGCACCTATGACCTGCGGTTCGCGCGCGCCAATGCCTATCACCCGACCTTCATGTATCGTGCGCTGGCAAGCGGACGCGCCGATGTGATCTCGGCCTTTTCCTCCGACGGGCGGATCGCGGCGGATCGGCTGACGGTGCTGACCGATCCGCGCGGCGCCATTCCGGGCTATGACGCGGTGCTGATGGTCTCACCCGCGCGCGTGCGGGACGCGCGCTTTGTCCGCGTGCTGGCGCCGCTCATCGGCGCGATCCCGGTGGAGCGGATGCGTGAGGCCAATCTGATGGTCGACCGCGACGCGGACAAACGCACCCCGGCGGAGGCCGCCCGCTGGCTGGCCGATCGCATCGACGCCGCCCCCGCCGCGCCCTGAACCGCCATGGTCACGCCGCTTCCGTCGCCTGCGTCGCAAGGATGCGCGCCAGCGCCGGGCGGCACGACCCGCAATTGGTGCCGGCCCCGATCGCCGCGCCGATCGCCGCGACATCGGTCAGCTGCTGGTCGCGTATCGCGGAGACGATTCTGCGGATGCCGATGTCGAGACAGGCACAGATGATCGCACCGCTGTCCGCCGTCGCACCCGGTGCCCGGCCCGCCAGCACGCCGGGGTCCGCGCTTGGCGCCAGAAGCTGTGCGATCAACCAGTCGCGCGCCGGCAATTCGCCCGTTTCGGTCACGAACAGCGCGGCGATCAAACGCCCATCGGCCAGCACCGCGATCCTGCGCGTGCCACGCGCACGGTCCACGGCCTCGACGCGTTCGCCCGGCGGCAGCACCGCGTCCAGCGCGCCGGGGTCGCCGTCACCGGCCAGTTCCCACAGGCTGCCCGCCGGCACCGTCACCCGCGTCGCCCACAAACAGTCGGGCAAGCGCGCGGGCTGGTTCGAGAACAACGCAAAGCCGCGCCACCGCGTCGTCAACGGCGTGATCGCGGCGGGTGTCGCCTTGAACCCCGGCTGACCCGAAATCGGATCGGCGAGCGGGCGGGGCAACAATCCGGTGCGCCCGCCGCTGGACACGCGATCGGTCCAGTGGATCGGCACGAACAATTCGCCGGGCCGCTGCGTTTCGACCACATTGGCGCGATACACGCTTTCGCCCTGCGGTGTCGTCACCCGCGCAAGGGCGCCATCGACGATACCCAGCGCCGCCGCGTCGTCGCGATGCAGTTCGACCAACGGTTCGGCGCGATGGCGCGCCAGCTTCGGGGCAAGCCCGGTGCGCGTCATCGTGTGCCAATGGTCGCGATAACGGCCCGTGTTGAGCGTCATCGGCCAGCGCGGCAGCGGGTCGGCCAGCGGCCGCTGTTCGACCGGCACCAGCCGCGCACGGCCATCGGGCGTCGGGAAACGGCCATCGACAAAGGGCCGCCCGCCCCACCGGAACGGCGCGAGCGCGTCATAACCGGCATTACCGCCGCCGCCCTGCCCCGGCAACGCGAACAGCCGCCGGCCATCGTTGCGATAATTGGCCAGCCGCACATGCTCGCGCCAGATATCGGCAGGCCGATCATAGGCAAAGGCCGATTTCCACCCCATTGCGCGCGCCACTTCCTTCACGATCCACCAATCGGGGCGCGCCTCGCCGGGCAAGGGAAAGATCGCGCGCTGGCGACTGACCATGCGTTCCGAATTGGTGACGGTGCCGTCCTTTTCCCCCCATGCCGCCGCCGGCAGCCGGACATGCGCGAACGCGCCGGTATCGGTATCGGCCATCACGTCGGACACCACGACAAACGGGCACGCGGCCAGCGCATCGCGCACGCGCCCCGCATCGGGCATCGACACCGCGGGATTGGTGGCCATGATCCACAGTGCCTTGATCCGCCCCTCGCCAACCGCGCGGAACAGGTCGACCGCCTTTAACCCCGGTTTCGCCGCGATGGTCGGCGAACCCCAGAATCGCTGGACGATCGCGCGGTTTTCGGGCGCGAAATCCATGTGCGCCGCCAACGTCGAGGCCAGCCCGCCGACTTCGCGCCCGCCCATCGCATTGGGCTGGCCGGTGATCGAAAAGGGCGCGGCCCCCGGCTTGGCGACCCGGCCGGTGGCAAGGTGAAGGTTCAGGATCGCGTTCACCTGATCGGTGCCCGCCAGCGACTGGTTCACGCCCTGGCTGAACAGCGTAACGGTGCGCGGCGTCGCGGCGAACATCTCGTAAAAGCGGCGCAGCGCATCTGCCGGCACGTCGCAGGTCCGCGCCGTCGACCACAGGTCCGCGCCCGCCAGCCGCTGCCAGAAATCGTCCGGCACGGCCAGGTGATCGGCGATGAAATGCGGGTCCAGCGCGCCTGCGTCCCGACACCAGGCAAGCGCACCGTTCATCAGCGCGACATCGCTGCCCGGCCGGATGGCAAGGTGCAGGTCGGCGCCCTCGGCCGTTTCGGTCCGGCGCGGGTCGATGACGACCAGCTTCGCGCCCGCCTCGCACCGCGCGCGGATGCGTTGATACACGATCGGATGGCACCAGGCGGTGTTCGACCCGGCCAGCACGATCAGGTCCGCCGCGTCGATATCGTCGTAATGCGCGGGCACCACATCCTCGCCGAACGCACGGGTGTGGCCGGCCACCGCGCTCGACATGCACAGGCGCGAATTGGTGTCGATGTTGGCGGTGCCGATAAAGCCCTTCATCAGCTTGTTGGCGACGTAATAATCCTCGGTCAGCAACTGGCCCGAAACGTAAAA
Organism: Sphingomonas sp.; assembly: GCF_035490575.1. Taxonomy (GTDB): domain Bacteria; phylum Pseudomonadota; class Alphaproteobacteria; order Sphingomonadales; family Sphingomonadaceae; genus Sphingomonas. Next base: position 11,545 of record NZ_DATJLI010000110.1, read on the forward strand.
GGCGACGCTGCCCGGTCCATGGTCCGCGATCGTCCGGCGAAAGCGCGCCGCGACCAGGCCCAGCGCCTTGTCCCAGCTTGCCCGCCGGTTCCCGATCATCGGATGCAGCAGGCGCCCCTCCAGCCCCACCGTTTCGCCCAGATGGGTGCCCTTGGAACACAGGCGGCCGTGATTGGCGGGATGGTCGGGATCGCCCTCGATCCGCACCGCGCGCTCGCCGGTGACAGTCGCGCGAATGCCGCAACCGACACCGCAATAGGCACAGGTCGTGCGGATCACGCTTTCATCCCCCGGTTCGTCCTGCCCGTCATGCCTTTTCCATCGCTGGTTCAGGGCGCGCGGGCGGCGCAAAGGCGCTGCCAAAGATCAGCGTGTCGCGAATGCCGGCGATATTCTCGCCGCGCCTCAACAGATCGAAATACCAGTTGCCGTCGCTGGTATCGCCATACAGCACGGCCCCGACGATGCGGTCGTCGCGGACGACGACGCGCTTGTAGATGCCGCGAACGGGGTCGCGCAGCACGATGTCCTCCGCCCCCGCACCGCCGGTAAAGTCGCCCGCCGAAAACACGTCCAGCCCCGCGACCTTGAGCTTGGTCGAGGTCGGTGCGGGACGATAGCCGCTCGGCGCCGCGACCAGCGTGTCGGCCAGCGCGCGGCACATGTCCCACAGCGGCGCGACCAGGCCATAGACCTGCCCGTCATGCTCGACGCATTCGCCCACCGCCAGGATGGCGGGGTCGGACGTGACCATATGATCGTCGACGCGAATGCCCCGTCCCACGTCCAGCCCGGCCGCGCGCGCGAGCGCAACCGACGGGCGGATGCCGACCGCCATCACGACCAGATCGGCGGGAATCACTGTTCCATCCTTCAGCCGTACCGCCTCGACACGGGTGTCGCCGACGATCTCGGCGGTGTCGGCGCCGGTCAGCACCGTCTGGCCCCGCGCTTCGAGCGCTGCCTTGAGCAGCCCGCCCGCCGCTTCGTCCAGCTGCCGCTCCATCAGCGTCGGCATCAGGTGGATGATCGTCACCGCCATGCCGCGCAGCGACAGGCCATGCGCGGCCTCCAGCCCCAACAGTCCACCGCCAACCACCACCGCCGACCCGCCGCGCTCGGCGGCGGCCAGCATCGCGTCGACATCGGCCATGTCGCGAAAACTCACCACGCCGGACAGGTCGCGGCCAGGCACCGGGATAACGAACGGATCGGAACCGGTCGCGATCAGCAACCGGTCAAAGGGCATGACGATGCCGCCGCGCGAGTTGACGGTGCGTGCCTCCCGGTCGATCGCGACCACCGGATCGCCCGCGATCAGTTCGATGTTGTTGCGGGAATACCAGTCCGGCGCGTTGAGCACGATATCATCAAAGCACTTCTCGCCCGCCAGCACGGGCGACAGCATGATGCGGTTGTAATTGACGCGCGGTTCCGCGCCAAAGATCGTCACGCGATACCGCGTCGGGTCGCGGGCCAGCAGTTCTTCGACCGCGCGGCACCCCGCCATGCCATTGCCGATCACGATCAGGTGGGGGCGCGCGTCGTCGCGCCCCGCCCGGACGGGTGCGTTGCCCATCAGATCCGCACGCCTTCCGCCGCGCCCCAGCGCGCGCGCCAGTCCGCCTTGACCAGCGCCAGCCCGATCAGCGCCACGACCGCCAGCCCGGCAAAGATCAGGAAACCCGGTGCAAAGCTGCCCGTCCACTGCTTGGCGATCCCCAGCGAGGAGGCGAGATAGAAGCCGCCCACGCCGCCCGCCATGCCGACCAGGCCCGTCATCACCCCGATCTCGGCCGCGAAGCGTTGCGGCACCAGCTGGAACACCGCGCCATTGCCGACGCCCAGCGCCAGCATCGCGGCCACGAACGCCGCCAGTGCGATCGTGAAGCTGGCGGCGATGCTGACACATGCCAGCGCCAGCGCGGCCACCGCCAGCACGCCGGTCAATGCCCGCACCCCGCCGATCGCGTCGGCCAGCGCGCCGCCCATCGGCCGCACCAGCGACCCGGCGAACACGCATCCCGCCGTCGCATAGCCCGCCTGAACCGTCGTCAGTCCAAAGCGATCGGTGAAATAGATCGGCAGGCTGGCCGCCAGCCCGACGAACCCGCCAAAGGTGACGGCATAAAAGCCCATCAGCCACCATGCATCGGCCTGCCGCAGCGGCGCCAGATACTGGGCAAGCGTTTTCGGCGCGGGTGCGCCCGGCGGGTCCTTGGCCATCACCATATAGGCGACGAAGACGATCGTCAGCGGAATGCACGCCAGGCCCAGCACCGCGTTCCAGCCAAAGGCGTGGGCAAGAGCGGGGGCGAACAGCGCCGCGAGCACGGTGCCCGAATTGCCCATGCCCGCCAGCCCCATCGCCTTGCCCTGATGCTCCGGCGGATACCAGCGGCTGGCAAGCGGCAGGGCGATGGCAAAGCTGGCGCCTGCAAAGCCCAGCACCACGCCCAGCGCCAGCGTGCCTTCAAAGCTGTTCACGCCCAGCGTCCAGGCACTCATCAGGCCGGCGATGACGATGATCTGGCTGATCGCGCCCGACCGTTTCGGCCCGATCCGATCGACCAGCAGGCCGTTGACGACGCGCAGCAGCGCGCCCGCCAGTGTCGGCACTGCAACCATCAATCCCTTTTGGACCGGGTTCAGCGCCAGCGTCGCGGCGATGTCAGGCGCCAGCGGACCGAGCAGCACCCAGACCATGAACGCCAGGTCGAAATACAGAAACGCGGCGATCAATGTCGGGCTGTGCCCGCTTGCCCAGAAGCCGCTCGCCCCCTTTGCGCCTTCACCACCACCCCAGAACGCCGTTGCCATCCCCGTTCTCCAAAAACGAAAAAAGCCGCCAGGACGGCGACCCATGGCGGGAGCGTCCTGACGGCTTCATTGCCTCTTTACGGTCACGGACGATGCCGATTTCCGCCAGCATCACCCTCCCCGGCACTGGAGAGGCGTATCGCTGCTATTTCGTGTCCGACATCATTGGCGGACGCTCACCAAGCTGCCCGATTCACCGCAGCGCGGCAAGTGCATTTCGCGCACGCAGCATTTTTCAGCGAGCTTAGCGTTGGAATAATGCAGCACCCGAACGACGCATGGCCGTGAGTGGGGAAATGTCGCCGAACCGCACATGCGTCGGCCGAACATCTCAAATGGCTGGATGCCCCGCGTGGATTCGAACCACGATTGACGGAGTCAGAGTCCGTAGTCTTACCATTAGACGACAGGGCAATCGCCGGAGGCGCGGCCATAAGGCGGGCCGCCGGAGCGGTCAAGCCGCAATGTCGGCGCGCTTCGCGCGGCCTTGATGGCCAGGCATCCATGCGGTAGCGTCATTACCAAGCACCGGCGGCGGTCTTCGCCGTGACGGACAGAACATAAGTGAGTGACACGGCATGGGGGATATATCCGCCCAGTCGCCGAAGCGGCGCAGGACCGGTCCCGCGCCCGCCCGATCGGCCGAAATGCCGGGCAAGCGCCGTCCGCGCCCGCCCGAGGGGCGGCATTTTGCCGCACTGGACCTTGGCACCAATAATTGCCGGCTGCTGATCGCCCGTCCGCAGGGGGCGGGCTTTGCCGTCATCGACGCCTTTTCGCGAATCGTGCGGCTGGGCGAGGGGCTGGCGACCAGCGGCGAATTGTCCGATGCCGCCATCGACCGGACGATCGCGGCGCTCAGGGTCTGCGCCGACAAGCTGCGCCGCCGCAACGTCGCGCTCGCGCGTTCGGTCGCGACCGAGGCATGTCGCCGGGCCAGCAACGGGCCGGAATTCATTGCTCGCGTGCGGGCGGAAACGGGGATCATGCTCGACATCATTTCGGCCGAGGAGGAAGCGCGGCTGGCCGTGCTTGGCTGTCACGCGCTGATCGAACCGGGCGACGGCCCCGCACTGGTGTTCGACATCGGCGGCGGTTCGACCGAACTGGTGCTGGTCGACAATCGCGATCCGGTGCCGCGCGTGCTCGACTGGCACAGCGCGCCCTGGGGCGTGGTGTCGCTATCCGAAACCAGCGCGATCGGCGCCGCGCCCGACGAAAGCCTGATGGCGCATTATGATCGGATGCGCGCGCTGGTCGCCGAATCCTTTGCGCCCTTTGCCGCGCGCGTCGGGCGCCCGCGCGGGGTGCCCCGCCTGCTGGGCACCAGCGGCACGGTGACGACGCTCGCCAGCGTTCATCTGGGACTGTCGGCCTATGATCGTTCGGCGATCGACGGCTTGATCGTGCCCGCTCATGCCATGCGCTCGGTCAGCCAGCGTCTGGCCGGGCTGGCCGTCGCTGAACGCGCCAAGGTGCCGTGCATCGGGCCGGAGCGCGCCGACCTGGTGGTGGCGGGCTGCGCCATTCTGGAGGCGATCCTCGACCTGTGGCCCGCCGAACGGCTGGGCATCGCCGATCGCGGCATCCGCGAGGGCATTTTGCGCCGCTTGATGGCGGGCGTGGCATGAGCAGGGGCGGCGGCGGCAGCCGGGTTCGCGTCCGCACCTCGCGCGGGCGCACGGCGCAATCGACGCGCTGGCTCGAACGCCAGCTCAACGACCCCTATGTGCGGCGCGCCAAGGCCGAGGGGTATCGCAGCCGGGCGGCCTATAAGCTGATCGAGCTGGACGAGAAGTTTTCGTTCCTGAAAGGGATGCGCCGCGTCGTCGATCTGGGCCTCGCCCCCGGCGGCTGGAGCCAGGTCGTGCGCCGCCGCCTGCCGCAGGCCAGCGTCGTCGGCATCGACCTGTTGCCCGTCGATCCGATCGAGGGCGTGACCATTCTGCAGATGGATTTCCTGACCGACGCCGCGCCCGAACGGTTGAAAGAGGAACTGGGGGGCGAGGCCGATCTGGTGCTGTCGGACATGGCCGCCAACACCGTCGGCCATCCGCAGACCGATGCCTTGCGAACCTCGGCGCTGGTCGAGGCGGCGCACGCCTTTGCCTGCGAAGTGCTGCGTCCCGGCGGCACCTTTGTCGCCAAAGTGTTCGCCGGTGGCGGCGACAGTTCCATGGTGGCGGAAATGAAGCGCAACTTCACAACCGTCAAACACGCCAAGCCGCCGTCCAGCCGCAAAGGCTCGGTCGAATGGTTCGTGGTCGCGCAGGGATTCAAGGGCCGGCCCGACGAAACGCCGGACGACGAAACCGACTGACCGGCGCGCTCAGGCGGCGGCGGCCATGTCCGCCGCCTCGGTCGCCGCGATCCAGCCGCCGCCCAGCACCCGCTCGCCTGCATAAAAGACCGCCGCCTGCCCCGGCGCCACGCCATATTCGGGCATTGCAAAACAGACCCGGTCGCCGTCCAGCCGCGCGGGAACGGGCTTGGCCAGCGACCGCACCTTGACCGTCAACGCTTCGTCGCGCGCCTCACCCAGCCAGTTCAGCCCCTCGATCCGCGCCGCCGCCACCGCCAGCGCCGCGCGCGGTCCGACGATCAGCCGCTTTGCCGCCGGGTCGAGCCGGACAACATAAAGCGGCTCGGCCAGCCCGCCGATCTCCAGGCCCCGACGCTGGCCCACCGTATAGTTGACCACGCCAGCGTGGCGGCCCAGCACCCGGCCGTCGACATGCACGATGTCGCCGCCCTCCGCCGCTTGCGGTCGCAGCTTGCGGACCAGACCGGCATAGTCGCCGTCGGGGACGAAGCAGATGTCCTGGCTGTCGGGCTTGCCCGCCACGCCCAGCCCCAGTTCGGCGGCCAGCGCGCGAACATCGGCCTTGGGCATCCCGCCCAACGGAAAACGCAGGAAACCGAGTTGTTCGCGCGTGGTCGCGAACAGGAAATAGCTCTGGTCGCGCGCCGGATCGACCGCGCGGTGCAACTCCGGCCCATGCGCGCCGACCACACGGCGAACATAATGGCCGGTCGCCAGGCAATCGGCGCCCAGTTGCCGCGCCAGCGCGAACAGGTCGGTGAACTTCGGTCCCATATTGCACTTCACGCACGGAATGGGGGTGCGTCCGGCCATATATTCGTCGGCGAAATCGTCGATCACCTGCTCACGAAAGCTGGTTTCATGGTCAAAGACATAATGCGCGATGCCCAGTCGGTCGCACACCGCCCGCGCGTCGCGGATGTCGCGCCCGGCGCAGCACGCGCCCGTCCGCCCCACCGCCTCGCCATGGTCGTAAAGCTGGAGAGTCACGCCGATCGTTTCCGCACCGGTTTGCGCCGCCAGCGCGGCGACGACCGAACTGTCGACGCCGCCCGACATGGCAACGACGATGCGGCGTCCCTTGGCGGGACCGGAAAGCTGGAAATCGGGGGTCAACATCGCTCCACCTTATAGGCAGTGCGGCCTGCCGATGCAAAATCGGGGTCTTTACGGGACCTTCAGCAATCCGCGCTATCCCGATGGTCATGTGTAGTTGCGTCGCGGGGGTTTCCCCATGGATCTGAGCTTTGCGCGGTTTGAGCGCGACATGCGAGCGCGGCTGGTCGCCAGCCCGGTCGACATGTTGCTGGCGACGGCCGCCGGGCGACAATCGGCCACGCCCACCGCCCGGCTGGCGTCGCAGCTTGCTTATGCCGCGACCGGACGCGCGCACGGAGCGTTCGAGCGCGAAACCGCGCGAATGCTCTTGGTTCGCCGGGAAGAATGAAGCTGTTGTTAACCTTGGCATTTTAGCCGTTCTTCAAGACCGTTCGGTTAGTTTCGCCTGCGTAAAGAGAGGGGGCCCCCGCCCCGATCGAGGTATGGGTATGATGGAGAACCAGAAAATCAGGCCGGCAAAGGTGATCGGGCCGTTGGGCGAACCGCTGACGCTCGACTCGTTGCCGCCGCCCAACACGACGCGCTGGGTCGTGCGTCGCAAGGCCGAGGTCGTGGCCGCCGTCAATGGCGGGTTGCTGACCGTGGACGAAGTGTGCGCCCGCTATGGCCTGACGGTCGAGGAATTCGCCGGATGGCAGCGCGCCATCGATCGATCGGGGATGCCCGGCCTCCGGGTCACGCGCATCCAGCATTATCGCTCGCTATATGAGCGCCAGCAGAAATATTGAGATCGGCCGGAACAGCCGACGTCCCCTGGGGCGGCCCCGGCAACGGGGCCGCCCTTTTTTTCGAGCCTCGCCAAAGCCGTCAACGAGTCGGGCCGGATGCGGAACATTCGTCCGTTTGGCGAGTCATACCGTCCATACAGGCCCGGCGTTCGGGCGGACAACGGAGGGACGGTTTATGGATATCGTGGGTCTCATCATCTGGCTGATCGTGGGCGGTGTTGTTGGCTGGCTCGCCAGCATGGTCATGCGGACCGACGCGCAGCAGGGCATCCTGCTGAACATCGTCGTCGGCATCGTCGGCGCCTTTATCGGCGGCCTGCTGTTCGGCGGCTCGATCAATGCGGGCGTCACGCTCTATACGTTCCTCGCCTCGCTGGTCGGCGCGATCATCCTGCTGGCGATCGTCAACCTGATCCGTCGCGGGCGCGTGCGCTAAGCCGCACGGCACAGCCATCGACAAAAAAAGGGCCGCACGGGAAACCGGCGGCCCTTTCTTATGCGTGTCAGCGAAGGACGAAACGCACGGTCACGGTCGCGGTCACGTCCTGCTCACCCGCCGCGATCTGGGTGTCGGCTTCCGGCGCGGCCGCGCGGGCACCCATTATCATGACAGGGCGCGGACCACCGCCACCCGGCGCCGCGCCTTCACTGATCGAAGCGATCCGCTCCACCCGCATTCCGGCGGCCTTTGCATAAAGCTCGGCCCGCGCTCGCGCCCGCGCAATCGCGTCGGCGCGCGCCTCGTCCATCGCCGCGTCGGGCTGGGCCAGTGTCAGGTTCGGCCCATCGATCTGGTTCGCACCTTCACGCACCAGCGCGTCGAGGATCGCGCCGCTCCTGGTCACGTCGCGAAAGCGCACGCTGACGCGGTTCGACGCCTGGTATCCGGTGATGACCGGCGGCACATTCTCGCCATAGCGATATTGCGGGTTGAGCGCGATCGTCGCCGTCCGCACATCGCGCTCGGCAACGCCCGCGCGCTTCAGCGCGGCCAGCACGCGGTCCATGCGCGCGGCATTGTCGGACAGCGCCTGCGCCGCGGTTTCGGACTGGGTGACGACCCCGGCATTGATGACCGCCAGGTCGGGCACGCGCGTCGTGCGCCCCTCGGCCACGATGTCCAGCAGCGCGGCATCGGGCAGGATCGGCGTCACCTCCTGCGCCGCGATCGGGGTGGCGGCGGCGATCGTCAGCGCGGCGGAAATCAGCTTGGGCATCATCTTGGCGTCCTTTCGGCTCAACTGGTCGACCGCATGTGGCAGCGCCCACCTCAACGCCGGGTGAACGAAGCCGCGCCGGTCCTGCCGGTCCGAATGCCAGCATCGGCTTGCGAACGCACCCCGAATCGCGCATGTCGCGTGCGATACAATTGACCGGCTTGAGGCCGGTGAGTTATTCCGATAATACAGTGCGCGACAAAGCGACGACCCCGTTCCCATCCGGGGAGCGGTGACAGGGGTGCAGGATGAACTACGACACTTCGACCATCGATGCCGACGGCCGCCTGCTGACCGACGGGTCGCCGCCTCCGCCACGCTGGCGTCGCTGGGCCGTGATCGGCGTCGTCGTGCTGCTGGCCGGTATCCTGGCCTGGGTCTTCTTCAGGCCCGCTCCCGAAGCCGTCGACCCGTTGAAGAGCGGGGGCGCGCGCGATCAGCAGATCCCGTCGATCAGCGTCGCGGTGCCCGGCCGCGATACCGTGCGCGCGATCATTTCGGGCACCGGATCGCTGGCCGCGCGGCGCGAAATGCCGATCGGCGTCGTTGGCGAGGGGGGTCTGGTGACGCGCGTGCTGGTCGAACCCGGCGACTGGGTGCGCGCGGGCCAGACGCTGGCGACGGTCGACCGCTCGGTCCAGGCTGAAACCGCCGAGTCGCTGGCGGCGCAGGTCCGCGTCGCGCGCGCCGACGCCGAAATCGCCGAATCGGAACTCAAGCGCGCGCAGCAGCTTGTGGACCGGGGCTTCATCTCGAAGGCCGATGTCGAGCGCCGCACCGCGACTCGCGACGGCGCGCGCGCACGGGTGGCGGTGGCCGAGGCCCAGCTGGCCGAAACCCGCGCGCGGAACCAGCGCCTGGATATTCGCGCGCCCGCCGCCGGCCTGGTGCTCGCCCGTGCGGTCGAACCGGGTCAGATCGTCGGCGGCGGACAGGCGGTGCTGTTCCGCATCGCGATGGATGGCCAGATGGAAATGCGCGCGCAGCTTGCCGAAAACGACCTGGCGCGCGTGCGGCGCGGCGCGGTGGCCGATGTGACGCCCGTCGGCGCCAGCGAGTCGGTGCGTGGTCAGGTGTGGCAGGTATCGCCGATCATCGACCCCCAGACGCGCCAAGGCATTGCCCGCATCGCCCTGCCTTATGCCGAAAGCCTGCGTCCCGGTGGTTTCGCCAGCGCACGGATCGTTGCCGGCGCGTCCGTATCGCCGCAATTGCCCGAATCGGCGGTGCTGAGCGACAGCAACGGGAATTACGTGTATGTGCTGAACGACAAGAACCAGGTCGTGCGGCGCGACATCCGCATCGGCGAGGTGTCCGATGGCGGCGTGTCGATCGCCAGCGGGCTGGATGGCACCGAGCGCGTCGTGCTCACCGCCGGCGGCTTCCTGGCGCCGGGTCAGAAGGTGAAGCCGACGCTCGTGAAGATCGAGCGCTGAGGCAAACGAAAAGGAACGCGGGCGATGAACTTCCGCAACATCTCGGCCTGGTCGATCCGCAATCCGGTGCCGTCGCTGGTGCTGTTCGCGGCTCTGATGATCGCGGGGCTGGTCAGCTTCGCGCGCATGGATGTCAACAACGAGCCGGACGTTGAGTTTCCGATCGCGATCGTTGTCGTCAGCCAGCCCGGCGCGGCCCCGACCGAGCTTGAGACCCAGGTGACGCAGCGCGTCGAATCGGCGGTGCGCTCACTTCAGGGCATCGACGAGATTTCGTCGAACGTCGAGGAAGGCTCGTCGACCACCGTGGTTCAGCTGGCGATCGGCACGCCGATCGATCGCGCGGTGCAGGATGTGCGCGAGGCGATCACCCAGATCCGCAGTGAATTGCCGGACGGCATTCTGGAACCGCAAATCTATCGCGCCAACACCACCGACAATGACCTCGCCAGCTTCACCGCGATCGCGCCCGACATGACGATCGAGCAGCTGAGCTGGTATGTCGACAATACTGTCGCCAAGGAACTGCTGTCGGTTCCCGGCCTATCGACGGTGGAGCGGATCGGCGGCGTCGACCGCGAAATCCGCGTCGTGCTCGATCCGGTGAAGTTGCAGGCGTTTGGCATCACCGCGACTCAGGTCAACAACCAGCTGCGTCAGGTCAACCTGAACGCCGCCGGTGGCCGCGCCGAGATTGCCGGTTCGGAGCAGGCGGTGCGCGTGCTGGGCAATGCCCAGAGCGCCTATGACCTTGGCCAGACCCAGATTGCGCTCGGCGACGGTCGCACCGTGCGGCTGGCCGACATTGCCCGCGTGCGCGACGCCTATGCCGAAATCCGGTCAAAGGCTGAATATAACAAACGACAGGTCATCGCCTTCGACATCAAGCGGGCAAAGGGCGCCTCGGACGTCAACGTGTTCAACGGCGCCGTCGAAAAGCTGAAACAGCTTCAGGAACGCAATCCCAAGGTCCGTTTCGAAAAGCTGTTCAACAACGTCAAATATGTCGAGGACCAGTATCACTCCGCGCTGTCGGCGCTGGTCGAGGGCGCGGTGCTGGCTGTCATTGTCGTGTTCTTTTTCCTGCGTGACTGGCGCGCGACGGCGATTTCCGCGCTGGCCATCCCGATGTCGGCGATACCCGCCTTCTGGTTCATGGACATGCTCGGCTTCACCCTGAACCAGATGACGCTGCTGGCGCTCAGTCTGGTGGCGGGTGTGCTGGTCGACGATGCGATCGTCGAGATCGAGAATATCGTGCGGCATATGCGGATGGGCAAATCGGCCTATCAGGCGTCGATCGACGCCGCCGACGAGATTGGCCTTGCGGTGCTGGCGACGACGATGGCGATCGTCGCGGTGTTCCTGCCCGTTGGCCTGATGCCGGGTATTTCGGGCCAGTATTTCAAGAATTTCGGTCTGACCGTCGTCGCGGCCGTGCTGGTCAGCCTGGCCGTCGCGCGTCTCATCACCCCGATGATCGCCGCCTATTTCCTGAAGGCAAAGGGTCATGCCGAACATGGCGAGGGGCCGATCATGGACGCCTATGTCGGCGTCCTGCGCTGGTCACTGCGTCATGAACGCGCCAAGGCCTTTGCTGCAAAGGGCGGCTGGTGGCGCAAGATGATCGCGCCCATCTTCGATCACCGCGTCTGGGTGGTCGGCGCGGGTGCGGCGGCGCTGGGCCTGACGCTTGTCATGTTCACCGTCCTGCCACAGACATTCCAGCCGACGCAGGACGCCGACGATGTGACCGCCATCATCGAAATGGTCCCCGGCACCACGCTCGACCAGACCGACCGGGTGGTGCAGCAGGTGCAACAGATCCTGGCGCAGGAAGACATCGTCACCGACACCTATGCCCGCAGCTTTGTCGGCAATGGCCGCGTGACCGCGATGCTGACCGAGGATCGCGAGGAAAAGTCCAACGAGTTCGAACGCCGCCTCGCGCCCCGTCTGGCCGCCATCGCCGACGCGCGCGTCAATTTCCGGGCGCAGGGTGGCTGGGGCGGCTCCGGCCGCGACCTGACCATTACGCTGGGTGGTGAGGACCCCGTGCTGCTGGCCGAGACGGGCAATCGCATCATGGCCGAAATGGCGCGCCTGCCCAGCGTCGTCGCGCCGCGCGTTCAGGGCGACTTGCAACGCCCCGAAATCACCATCCGCCCGCGGCTCGACCTTGCTGCCAGCATGGGCGTGACGACGCAGGCGCTGTCCAGCGCGATCCGTATCGCGACGCTTGGTGACATCGACCAGAACAGCGCGCGGTTCAGCCTGAACGATCGCCAGATTCCGATCCGCGTGGCGCTTGACGAAAATGCGCGTGAGCGGCTGTCGACGATCCAGAACCTGCCCGTCAATACGCAGATGGGCGGATCGGTGCCGCTGTCGGTGGTTGCCGATATCGGCTTTGGTGCGGGTCCGACGCGCATCGACCGCGTCAACCAGCAACGCCGCCTGATGATCGGCGCCGACCTCGCCCCCGGTGTGGTCAGTGGTGAGGCGATGAAACAGATCGACGCGCTGCCGTCGATGAAGAGCCTGCCGATCGGCGTGAACCGCCTGACGCTGGGCCAGAGCAAGTTCCAGGCGGAGATGATTACCAACTTCATCATCGCCGTGGTCTCGGGCATCCTGCTCGTCCTGGCGGTGCTGGTGCTGCTCTACAAGCGGGTGATGCCGCCTTTCGTGAACATGGGGTCGCTGCTGCTGGCGCCGCTGGGCGGGTTGCTGGCGCTGTGGATCACCGGCTCGCCGATTTCGATGCCGGTCTATATCGGGCTGCTGATGCTCTTGGGCATCGTCGCCAAGAACTCGATCCTGCTGATTGACTTCGCGCTCGAGGAAATGGCCAAGGGCGTCGACAAGATGACCGCGATCGTCGACGCCGGGCACAAGCGCGCGCAGCCGATCGTCATGACGACCGTTGCGATGGTCGCGGGCATGGTGCCGACCGCGCTGTCGCTGTCGGGTGACGGTTCGTGGCGCGCGCCGATGGGCGTGACGGTGATCGGCGGCCTGACGCTGTCGACCATCCTGACGCTGCTGATCGTGCCCGCGACATTCAGCCTGGCGGTTGCGGTCGAAAGCTGGGTCGGCCCGCGTTTGTCGCGTCGCCTGCTCACCTATCGCCACGGCGACGATGCCGACGACCAGCCCTTGATCGAGCATCAGCCCGGCGGCCGCATCGGCTATCGCCCCGGCGATGAAGGCTCGCAGCCGGCCGAGTGACGATGGCGGGTTGAACCATCGCCGGGTTCAGGGATTGTTGCGGATATGAATCGTCCGCAGCGCGTCCCCGCTCCCGGCCCAGGCCCCGGTGACGCCACGCCCCTGCAACTGAAACGGATGCGGCGCATCGCCACCGGGCTGTTGGTGGCGATGGCGGTATTGTTCTTCGTCGCGCGCGCCCATGCCCAGGGTTCGACCGGCTGGGGCTATGCCCAGGCCTTTGCCGAGGCGGCGATGGTCGGCGGTCTGGCCGACTGGTTCGCCGTCACCGCACTGTTCCGCCATCCGCTGGGCCTGCCGATCCCGCACACCGCGATCGTGCCGCGCAACAAGGACCGGATCGGCGACACGCTGGCAGCGTTCCTTCGCACCAATTTCCTGATCCCGCGTGTCGTCGCGCGGCGGATGCAGCGGATCGATGTCGCCGCGGCGCTCGGCCGCTGGCTCAGCGATCCCGGCGGCGCGGCCAGCGCGGGCCGGTTGCGCCACGGCGCCTCCCGCCTTGCCGCCGACCTGCTCGAATCGCTCGATCAGGAACGGCTGGGCGGCATGGTGCGCGGCGCATTGTCGCACCAGCTTCGCCAGCTCGATATCGCCCCGATGCTGGGCCGCGCGATTGAAGCGGCGATGGTCGACGGTCGCCATGTGCCGTTGATGGATGGTATCATCCGCTGGGCCGCCCGCGTGCTGCAAGCCAATGAACATCTGGTTCGCGCGATGATCCATGAACGATCCGGTGCGATCCTGCGCTGGACCGGGCTGGACGAAACACTGGCGAACAAGATCATCGACGGGCTGGACCGGCTGGTGATGGACATGGCCGCCGACCCCGATCACCCGCTGCGCGCCAAGGCCGAAGAGGGGCTGGCTTCGCTCGCCCACGACCTGCAACATGATCCCGACACCCAGGCGCGCGTTATGGCATTTAAGGCCGAGATGCTCGACAATCCCGCGCTTGGCGACTGGTGGCAGGGGGTGTGGGAACGGATGCGCGGCGGAATGCTGCGGCTGGCGCGCGATCCCGACATGATGATGCGCGGGCAACTGGGTGAGGCGATGGCTTCGCTTGGCGCGACATTGCAAAGCGATCCGATGCTGGCGCGCACCGTCAACCGCTTTGCCCGGCGCGGCGCGGTCGGCGCGGCGGCGGATTATGGCGACGCGATCGTCCGGCTGGTCAGCGATACGATTCGCGGCTGGGATGTCGCGACCATCACGCTGCGGCTGGAAAATGCAGTGGGCCGCGACCTGCAATATATCCGCATCAACGGCACGTTGGTCGGTGGGCTGGTCGGCCTTGCCCTGCACGCGATCGAGGGGGCGTTATGAAGTCAGTCCCAATCGAGCACCGGCCAGCCCCGCGCCGCCGCCAGCCGCCTGAGCGGCGGGTGCGGATTGACCGCGAACGGCTCGTCGGCAGCCTCCAGCATGGGCGCATCGCTGACATGATCGCTGTAGAAGCGGATATGCGCGCCCGCCCGGTCGATCCCCTGCGCGTCCAGCCACGCCGCCACCATCCGGCGTTTGGCGGGGCCATAGCAATTGTCGCCCGCCACCCCGCTCAACACATCGCCCGCCGCATCGCGGCGCACTTCGGTGCCGATCACCGCATCGAAGCCGAGCCGCGCGGCAATCGCCTCGGCATAAAAGCGATAGGATGCGGTCGCCAGCACCAGCCGAAACCCGGCATCGCGATCGGCCGCGATGCGGTCGCGCGCCTGCGCCATCACCTGATCGCGCTCGATCGTCTCGGCAAAGGCAGCGACCAGTTCGCGCATGGCGCCGGCCGGGATACGCCGTCCCAGCATCAGCCGCTGCGTCAACCCTTTCAGCCGCGCCCGGTCGACCAGCCGCAGCGGGTGGCCAAGCGCCATCACCCCCGCGACGGGCAGCAGCGCCAGTCGCCATGGCGCGTGACGCCGCGCGCCCGCGATCAGGAACCGCGTCCATGTCGCCTCGCGCGTGACGGTTTTGTCCATGTCATAGATCGCCAATCGCACCATCGCACCGTCTTTGGAGCCTATGCGCTTGCCGATCCAGCGCGAATCAACGATGGAGGCGGGCGATGACGCGACAGGCCGATTTCGTCCGCGATGGCGCGGACGGCGACACGATCCGCTTCGCGGGCGACCTTTCGCTCGCGCGGTTGGGTGACATGCCCGAACGGCTGGAAGCCGAAGGGCGCGCGAACACGCTCGACCTTTCGGGGGTTGAGCGGATCGACACGGTGGGCGCCTGGATCGTTCATCGCTTTGCACGCGACCATGATGCGAAAATCACCGGTTTGAGCGAGGAGGGTGAGCGCCTGCTGGAACAGGTGGTCGCCGCCGACCGACCGCTGGCGGTGCCGCCGCGCCCGCTGGCGCCGGGCCTGCGCGTGCTCGACGAAGTCGGCGCGGCGACGGCGATCGCCGGGCGGACGATGCTGGGCCTGCTGGGCTTCATGGGCGCGACCGCCATCGCCTTTGCCAATGTCATTCGCCATCCCCGCCGTTTCCGCTTCAACGCCACCGTTCACCGGTTCGAGGTGGTGGGCGTGTCGGCGCTCGGCATCGTGGGGCTGATGAGCTTCCTGATCGGCATCGTCATCGCGCAGCAGGGCGCGGTGCAATTGCGGCAGTTCGGGGCCGAGGTGTTCACGATCAACCTGATCGGGCGCATCACGCTGCGCGAACTGGGCGTGTTGATGACCGCGATCATGGTCGCGGGGCGATCCGGTTCGGCCTTTGCCGCACAGCTCGGCACGATGAAGCTGACCGAAGAGATCGACGCGATGCGAACGATCGGCGTCAGCCCGATGGAGGCGCTGGTGCTGCCGCGCGTGCTGGCGGCGGTATTGCTGATGCCGCTGCTCGGCTTTTACGCATCGCTGGTCGCGATCATGGGCGGCGGCCTGCTCAGCTGGATCAGCCTCGACATCCCGCCCATCACCTTCATCCAGCGCATCCGGGAAGTGGTGCCGATCACCGACCTGTATGTCGGATTGGTCAAGGCGCCGGTGTTCGGCGCGATCATCGCCATGTCGGGCTGTTTCCAGGGAATGCTGGTCGAAAGCGACGCCGAACAGGTCGGCCTTCGCACCACCAGCGCGGTGGTGCAGGCGATCTTCCTCGTCATCGTGCTCGACGCGTTCTTCGCGGTCTTCTTCACCTGGATCGGCTGGATATGAGCGATATGGCGCCCGGCCACGACAGCGAACATATCATCCGCGTGCGCGGCGTCCGCAATGCGTTCGGTGAACAGGTCGTGCATGATGGCCTCGACCTCGACGTGCGGCGCGGCGAGATTCTGGGCGTGGTCGGCGGATCGGGCACCGGCAAGTCGGTGCTGATGCGCTCGATCATCGGCCTTCAGACGCCGACCGATGGCGACATTCAGGTGTTCGGCGAACCGACCATCGGCCGTGAGGAGACCGAAGCGGTCGAGGTCCGCAAGCGCTGGGGCGTGCTGTTTCAAGGCGGCGCGCTGTTTTCGACGCTGACGGTCGCCGAAAATGTGCAGGTGCCGCTGCGGGAATTCTATCCCGGCCTGTCACAGTCATTGCTGGCGGAGATCGCGAACTACAAGGTCGTGATGACGGGGCTGCCGGCCGAAGCGGGACCCAAATACCCCTCCGAACTGTCCGGCGGCATGAAAAAGCGCGCCGGCCTGGCGCGCGCGCTGGCGCTTGACCCCGAACTGCTGTTCCTGGACGAGCCGACCGCCGGTCTCGACCCCATCGGCGCGGCGGCGTTCGATGAACTGACCAAATCGCTCCAGCATTCGCTGGGCCTGACGGTGTTCCTGATTACGCATGACCTGGATACGCTGCACGCCATCTGCGACCGGGTGGCGGTGCTGGCCGACAAGAAGGTGATCGCCGTCGGCACGATCCCCGAATTGCTGGCGCTCGACCATCCGTGGATCCAGGAATATTTCAACGGCCCGCGCGGCCGTGCCGCCGTCGACAGCGCCGAACGCGCCGCCGCCGGCGCGACGCCCCATCCCTCCCCCGCCCCGGCGCCCGCACGACCGGACATGAGGTAATCGCATGGAAACCCGTTCCAATCACGTCCTTGTCGGGGCGGTCGTTCTGATCCTGCTGCTCATGCTGGCGCTGTTCACCGTATGGCTGGCGCGCCTGTCGGGCGGCAACGAGAAGGAATATGACATTTTCTTCAAGCAGGCGGTCGATGGCGTGAACAAAGGGTCGCCGGTCAGCTTTTCCGGCGTGCCATCGGGTCAGGTGACGGACATTGCGCTGTTCAGGCCCGATCCGCAATTCGTGCGCGTCCGCATCCGCGTCAACGACGACGTGCCCGTGCTGGAAGGCACCACCGCGACGATCCAGGGTATCGGTTTTACCGGCGTCAGCCAGGTCGCGCTGGACGGCGCGGTCAAGGGTGCGGCGGCGATCGCCTGCCCCGAGGCCGGCTCGTCACAGGCATGTCCGTTCGGCGTGCCGGTCATCCCGACGCGTCAGGGCGGGCTGGGCGCGATCCTCAATTCGGCGCCGCAGTTGCTGGAACGCATCTCGACCCTGACCGAACGGCTGACCGAGTTGCTGTCGGATCGCAACCAGAACTCGATCGCGGGCATCCTTGCCAACACCAATCGCCTGTCCGAAGCGCTGGCCGATCGCGGCCCCGAAATCGCCGCGACCATGGCCGAGACGCGCATCGCCATCCAGAAGGCGGGCGTCGCCGCGCAACAGATCGGCGAACTGGCCGCGACGACCAATGGCGTGCTGGCCGACGACGTCAAACCGGCGATGCAGAACCTGAACAAGGCGATCGGTTCGGCCCAGAAGAGTGCCGAAACGCTGGATGCCGCGATCGGCGATGCGCGACCGGGGCTTCAGGCTTTCTCGAACCAGACCATGCCGGAGGTCGGCCGACTGGTTTCAGACCTGCAGACGCTGACAGAATCGCTGGCCGACACCGCCGAACGCGTGAACCGCGGCGGTGCCGGTTCGCTGGTCGGATCGCCCAAGCTCCCCGATTATGAAGGACAATGAGGGAAGCATCATGATGAAAAAATCTGCCATCCTGCTCACCCTCCTCCCGCTGGCCGCCTGCATCCGCTTCGGAGCGGAGCCGCCGCCCTCGCTGCTGACGCTGAACGCCGCATCGCCCGTGCCGGTGGGCGCTGCCGCCGACACCGGCACCGCGCGCAACATCACCATCCGCGTGCCCGTCGCGCCGCAGGAAGTGTCGGTCACGCGCGTGCCCGTGCGGGCGACCGACACCAGCATCGCCTATGTAAAGGACGCACAGTGGGTGGAGCCGCCCGCGCGTCTGTTCGCCCGGCTGTTGTCCGACACGGTGACGGCGCGCACGGGTTATGTCGTGCTGTCAAACCGCCAGGCGAACGTCGATCCCGGCGCACAGCTGACGGGCGAACTGCGCCAGTTCGGGCTTGACGCCGCCACCAGCCAGGCGGTCGTGACCTATGATGCCTCGCTGCTGCGAAAGGGTGCCGACACCTTCGACAAGCGCCGCTTCGAAGCGCGCGTGCCCGTCACTGCGATCGACGCGACCAACGCCGCGGCCGGCCTGAACCAGGCCGCCAACCAGGTCGCGACCGAAGTCGCTGACTGGATCGGTCGTTAAGGCGCGACGGCCCGCACGGGGACCGGCAGATTGCAGATGTCGGCGCCCCGCGCAGGCAGGTTGAAAAACGCGTCGCGCCGATTGGCGCGCGCCGCGACATAGCGGGCAAAGGCATCGCCTTCGGTCGAGAGATATTCGAACTGCGGCCGCTCCCGCTCGGGCATTTCGCTGGCCAGCCTGACCCGCACGATCGTCGTCTGCTCCGCGGAGGTCTCGTAAAAACCGAGTTCGCCCGTTCCGCGCTTCAGGCTCGACAGATACGCCATGCCCGCCACTACGCGCCCCACGACCGCGATGTTGCGGTCCAGGTGACGCGGGGCGTGTCCGATCACCGCATATAGCTCGGCGCCGCTGCCCGTATCGGGCGACAGGTTGCGGCCCACACCGACCATGCTATAGCAATGCGGGATCCACGCGGTCTGATCGTCGGCGGCGATCGGCCAGCCGCCGATCAGTTCGACCCAATCAGCATAGCTGTCGCGTTGATGCCAGCCCTGCGGTGCGCGCGGCGTAACGGTGTCGCGCGTGGCAAGCGCCGACAACCGCGCCGCCTCGGCTGTCCGTTCGGCCAGTTCGCGCCCCTCGATCGCAGGCTGGGCGGCGCCGATCGCCTCCAGCGACGTGACATAATCGCGCTCGGGCACCGTGCGGACTCCCACAGGCAGCGGCTTCTTCTCGGTCGGGTCGCCCCATTGGACGACATAATTGTCCTGCACCCGCACGATCGCCGTGCCGTCCCACCAATGCGCCTTGGCCAAAGTGCGGATATTATCGACCCATCCGGTCGAGAAGGGCGCCGGGACCAGTTGCACGACGACTCGGCGCGCACGACTTTCCTGTGGCGGCAAATCGATGACCAGCA
>NZ_DATJLI010000111.1:0-16580 GCF_035490575.1 Sphingomonas sp.
GGGCAAACCGCGCAACGACACGAAGGGTTGGGATGCGCTTTGGACAGCAATTGGCGGCCGGTATTGCCTTGGCGATACTGGTCGGATGCTCGCCGGAGCGCGAGCCGGTCCCACCGCGCGTCGATACGCCGGTGCGCTGGCCGACCGAGCCTTCGTTTATCGCGCTTCCGATCGAATCGGACAGCGCCGCGCTGACCCGTCTGGTCGAACGCAATATTCCGCGCGAACTCTGGTCGATCGATCGCAAGGTCGACACCTGTGTCGAGGGGCAGCGCGTCAAGCTGTTCGGGGAACGGATCAAGGTCACGCCCGACATGGGCTGCACCATCACCGGCACCGTCACGCGCGGCCGCATCCGCCTGCGCGGCGAAGGGGATGTGATCGTTGCCGATGTGCCGCTGAACGCCCGCATCAGCGCACGCAAGGTCGGTGGCACCCCGCTCAAGGAAACCGCGACCGGCACCGCCATGGCCCATGCGCGCATCCGCCTTTCGCTGGACGAGCGGTTCGAACCGCGCGCGACTGTCGACATCAGCTATGACTGGCGCGAGCCGCCCGGTGTCGATTTTCTGGGTCAGCGCATCACCTTTACCGACCGTGCCGACGAACGGCTGCGACCGATCGTCGCCCGGCTGGAGCGCGAATTGCCGCGTGAGCTGGCACGGCTCGACACCCGCGCACAGGTCGAGCGCATCTGGCGCGCCGGGTTCGCCACGCTGTCGCTGAACCGGCGCCGGCCGCCGGTATGGCTGCGCGTCACACCGGAAAAGATCTTCTACGGCGGCTATGACATGCGCGACGGGCGGGTCAGACTCGACCTTGGCGTCGAAGCGCTGACGGAAACGGTCGTCGGCGACCGCCCCGCCGCGCCCGGCCCCACACCGCTGCCCGCGCTCGCCCGGACCAGCAAGCGCAACGAACTGCGGTTGTTCATCCCTGTGCTGGCCGATTATCGCCAATTGAACCCGGTCATTCTGAGGGCCTTGCGAAAGCGGTCGCGCCGCCCGTTCGAGGTGCCCGGCCTCGGCCCGGTGACCGCCCGGTTCGAAGCGGTCGACGCCTATGGCACGACAGGCGGGCGGATCGCGGTCGGCGTCCGGTTGATCGCGCAGCGCGTGGGCGACAGCGACGCGCCGACACGCGGCACGATCTGGCTGAGCGCGCTGCCGGTCAACCGGCCCGGCTCGGCGGAAGTCGAGTTCAGCGATCTGCACATCACCGGCGATACCGACGGTGCAGCGGGCGACTTGCTGATCGCGGTTGGCGATACGCCGGGGGTCAGCCGGTTAATCGCCCGCGAACTCGGCCAGAACTTCCGTCGCGATGTCGTCAAGCTGATCCGCCGCATCCGCCGCGCCGTGGCCGAAAAGCGCGAGGGCGATCTGATCCTGAACGCCCAGTTCGACCGCATTCAAAGCGGGCGGCTGCGCGCGGCGGGCGCTGGCTTGTTCCTCCCGGTGCGAATTTCGGGTCGAGCAAAGCTGACGCTCGCCCCGCGCTGAGGCGGTCAGCCCGCCAGCGCCGCCCGCACCGCCGCGATCGCAGCCTCTCCGGCAGAGCCATCGGGACCGCCGCCCTGCGCCATGTCGGGACGGCCACCGCCGCCCTGCCCGCCGAGTGCAGCGACCGCGACCTTGACCAGATCGACTGCGCTCTTGCTGTCCTTCAGATCGTCGGTCACGCCGACAGCCACCGATGCGCGGCCGTCATTGACCGCGACCAGCGCGACAACGCCCGATCCGATGCGGGCCTTTTCCTCATCCACCGCCCCGCGCAGCGCCTTGGCCTCCAGCCCGTCAAGCACGCGCCCGACAAAGGCGACGCCGTTTACCTGTTCCGGCCCTGTCGCCTGGGCAGCCCCGCCGCCCAGCGCCAGCGCCTTCTTCGCCTCGGCCAGTTCGCGCTCCAGACGGCGACGTTCTTCGAGGAGAGCCGCCACACGGGCAGGCACTTCGTCGGGCGTCGCCTTCAGCACCGCAGCGGTTTCGCGCAGCTTTTCGTCGCGCGCGGCCAGCCATGCGCGCGCCGCCTCACCCGTCAGCGCCTCGACACGGCGTATGCCTGAGCTGACGGCGCTTTCGCCGACGACCTTGAGCAGGCCGATATCGCCCAGCGCACGAACATGGGTGCCGCCGCACAATTCCAGCGAATAGGTCTTGCCCTCGCCCGTCACGCCCATCGAAACGACGCGCACCTCATCGCCATATTTCTCGCCGAACAGCGCCATCGCGCCCTCGGCAATCGCGTCTTCGGGGGTCATCAGGCGCGTCGACACTTCGCCATTGCCGCGAATCTGGGCGTTCACATCGCTCTCGACAGCGGCAATCTGTTCCGCCGTCACTGCCGTTGGCTGCGAAAAGTCGAAGCGCAGGCGTTCGGGCGCGACCAGGCTGCCTTTCTGCGCGACATGCGCCCCCAGCCGCTCGCGCAGTGCCTCGTGCAGCAGATGCGTGGCCGAGTGATTGGCGCGGATCGCCGAGCGGCGGTCATGGTCGACCGTCAGATGGACCGAATCCCCCACCTTGATCTCGCCCGTTTCGACAATGGTGTCGTGCGCGAAGATACGGCCCAGATATTTGCGGACGTCCGACACGGTCGCCTTAGCACCATCCTCGGTCGTGATCGCGCCCGCGTCGCCGACCTGACCGCCGCTTTCGCCGTAAAAGGGTGTCTGGTTCACGACGATTTCAACCCGCTCGCCCGCCCCGACGCGATCAACCCGCACGCCGTCACGGACGATGGCGACGACCTGCCCCTCGCCCTCCTCCGCCGAATAACCGATGAACTCGGTCGCGCCCGCTTCCTCGACCAGATCGAACCACAGTTCGTCCGACGCCTTTTCGCCCGAACCCTTCCACGCGGCACGCGCCGCGCGCTTCTGTTCGGCCATCGCGGCATCGAACCCGGCGCGGTCGACCGACAGGCCCTGCGCCCGCAGCGCATCCTCGGTCAGGTCATAGGGGAAGCCATAGGTGTCATACAGCTTGAATGCCGTTTCACCCGCCAGCGTCGCGCCCTCCCCCATGTCCGCCGTCGCTTCGTCCAGCAGGCGCAGGCCATTGGCCAGCGTGCGGCGGAATCGTGTTTCTTCCTGATACAGCGTCTGTTCGATCAGCGGCTGCGCGCGGCCCAGTTCGGGGAAGGCGGCGCCCATCTGTGCCACCAGCCCACCGACCAGCCGGTGCATCAACGGGTCCTTCGCGCCCAGCAGGTGCGCGTGCCGCATCGCGCGGCGCATGATGCGGCGCAGGACGTAACCGCGTCCTTCATTGGCGGGCAGCACGCCATCGGCGACCAGGAACCCGGCCGAGCGCAGATGGTCGGCAATCACGCGGTGGCTGGCGCGCGCGTCGCCCTCTGCCGGCGTTCCGGTCATGGCGACGCTGTCGGCGATCAGCGCCTTGAACGTATCGGTGTCGTAATTGTCGTGCACGCCCTGCATGACCGCGGCGACACGCTCCAGCCCCATGCCGGTGTCGATCGACGGACGCGGCAGATCGCCGACGATCGCGTCGGCTTCCTGCAGATGCTGCATGAACACCAGGTTCCAGATTTCGACGAAGCGGTCGCCATCTTCCTCCGGGCTTCCCGGCGGGCCGCCCCAGATATGATCGCCGTGATCGTAGAAGATTTCGGAACACGGACCGCACGGGCCATCGGCACCCATTACCCAGAAATTGTCCTTGGTCGCGATGCGGATGATCCGCTCGTCCGGCAGGCCCGCGATTTTCTTCCACAACTCGAACGCCTGATCGTCGGTGTGATAGACAGTGACGGTCAGCCGGTTGGCGTCCAGACCCCATTCGCGCGTGACCAGGTTCCAGGCGAGTTCGATCGCCCGGTCCTTGAAATAGTCGCCGAACGAGAAATTGCCGAGCATCTCGAAAAAGGTGTGATGCCGCGCGGTATAACCGACATTGTCGAGGTCGTTGTGCTTGCCGCCCGCGCGCACGCATTTCTGGCTCGATGTCGCCGTCGAATAGGGGCGGCTCTCCAGCCCGGTAAACACATTCTTGAACGGCACCATGCCCGCATTCACGAACATCAGCGTTGGATCGTTCTGGGGGATCAGCGGCGCCGAGGGCACCCTGGCGTGCCCCTCCTTCGCGAAATAGTCGAGGAACGAGCGGCGGATGTCGTTTGTCGAAGTCATGCCGCCCGCTTATGCGAGCGCGCGCTTCGCCTCAAGCGGGATCGAGTGGGCGCCGGGGTTGCGCTTGCCCGCGCCAATCGGCATCCCCTCTCGCAATCGTTATTTCGGAGAGTGCCTCTTGGCCAAGCGCCTGACCCTTTACATCCTGATCGGCCTGGTGCTGGGCGTCGTCGTCGGCCTTGCGCTCAATCTGTCGCTGACTGACGGCGGCGGGCCGGGGGATGCGCGGCTGGCCGAACTTGCCGGCTATTTTTCCATCGTCACGACAATATTCCTGCGGCTCATCAAGATGATTATCGCGCCGCTGGTGTTCTCGACGCTGGTGGCCGGCATCGCACATATGGGCGACACTGCGGCGCTGGGCCGGGTCGGCGGGCGCGCGATCGGCTGGTTCCTGTGCGCCAGCCTGTTGTCGCTGACGCTGGGCCTGATCCTCGTCAATTTCTTCCAACCGGGCGTGGGGCTGAACATCCCCATCCCCGCGGCGGATGCGGCCAGCGGCGTCGACAAGGCCGCGTTCAACCTCAAGGATTTCGTGACGCATATCGTCCCCGCCTCGATCATCGAGGCGATGGCAACCAACGAGATTCTCCAGATCGTCGTCGCCAGCCTGTTCATCGGCGTGGCGATGACCGCCGTGGGTGAAAAGGCAGCACCCTTGTTGCGCGGGATCGAGGCGCTGGCGCAGGTCATCCTGCAAGTGACCAACTATGTCATGCGCTTTGCCCCCCTCGCGGTCTTCGCCGCCGTGGCGGGCACGCTTGCCGAACGTGGCGCGGGAATCATCGGCAGCCTCGCCTATTTCATGGGCACCTTCTACCTTGGCATGGGCCTGTTGTGGCTGATGCTGGTCGCGGTCGGTTTCCTGATCGTCGGGCCGCGCATGATCGATCTGGTCCGCTATATCCGCGATCCCTTGCTGCTGGCGTTCTCGACCGCCTCGTCGGAGGCAGCCTATCCCCGCACGCTGGAGGCGCTGGACCGGTTCGGCGTGCCGCCGCGCATTGCCAGCTTCGTGCTGCCGCTCGGCTATTCGTTCAATCTGGACGGTTCGATGATCTACATGACTTTTGCGACGATGTTCATCGCGCAGGCATATGGCATCGACCTGTCGCTGGGGCAGCAGATTACCATGCTGCTGGTGTTGATGGTCACGTCCAAGGGAGTGGCGGGCGTGCCGCGCGCCAGTCTGGTCGTCATTGCCGCGACGCTCGCCTTTTTCGACATTCCCGAAGCGGGATTGTTGCTGATCCTGGCGGTCGACCATTTCCTCGACATGGGCCGTTCGGCGACCAATGTCGTCGGCAACGCCGTGGCCAGTGCGGTCATCGCAAAATGGGAGGGCGGACGCCTCGACCAGCCCGAACCGGCAGAGATCGAACCGCTGCCCGCGCCCCATGGCGGCCCACCCGCAACCGGGCCGGACAGTTTCATGAAAATGGGCAAATAGCCCGCGCCAACGGGGCGAAGTATCCGCTGGAACGGGGCTGACCCGGCGACCGCGCGAACCGTTCGCGCGGCGCTTGAAAATGGCTGCGCGCGAACCATTTTATTCTTGTCGCCGATGCCGATGCACGGATCGCCGACAACGCCGCGCCACATCGGGCGGCGGTTCAGGTCACATTGCTCATATGGAGGATTTGACATGCGTCAGTTCGACTTCACCCCCTATCGCCGTTCGACGATCGGTTTCGATCGCCTGTTCGATTTGATGGAAGCCAGCGCCCGTCAGGCGCAAAGCGACAATTACCCGCCCTTCAACCTCGAACGCACTGCCGACGACCGCTATCGCATCACGCTGGCCGTCGCGGGATTCAAGGCTGACGAGATCGATATCACCGCGCAGCAGAACCTGTTGGTGGTGGCGGGTCGCAAGGGCGAGGAAGACGACGGTCAACGCGGCGCGTTCCTGCACCTTGGCATCGCCAACCGCAGTTTCGAGCGTCGCTTCGAACTCGCCGATTTCGTTCGGGTGGACAGCGCCAATTTGGCCGACGGATTGCTGACCGTCGATCTGGTCCGCGAAGTGCCCGAAGCAATGAAGCCCAAGAAGATCGCCGTTGCGACCGGCGCCCCCACCGGACCCGCAATCGAGCATCAGGCGGCCTGATCCGCCGCCGATCGCTCAATCCAGCGATCGACCCCGAGCCAGCAGGCGCCTTGCTCCCTTGGGCGCCGCGGCAGAGGCGCCCGAACCCCGCGGTTCGGGCGTCTTTTGCGTGGTCAGACCAGCCGCGACTGGCGAACCGCGGCCGCGATGAAGCTGGCGAACAGCGGATGCGGTTCGAACGGCCTGGATTTCAGTTCCGGGTGGAACTGCACGCCGACGAACCACGGATGGTCGGGCCGCTCGACAATCTCAGGCAGCGTTTCGTCGGGCGACATGCCGGAAAAAACCAGTCCGCCCTTCTCCAGCACCTCGCGATAGCCGGTATTCACTTCGTAACGGTGGCGGTGCCGCTCCGAAATCTCGTCAGCGCCATAGATTGACGCGACGACGCTGTTGCCGGCGAGCTTCGCGGGATAGGCGCCGAGCCGCATGGTCCCGCCCAGGTCCCCATTGGCCTCCCGCTTCTCAAGGCCCTTCTCGGTCATCCATTCGGTGATGATGCCGACAACCGGCTGGTCGGTCGGCCCGAACTCGGTCGAGGATGCGCCGGGCACGCCGCCCAGGTTCCGCGCGCCTTCGATACAGGCCATCTGCATCCCGAAGCAGATGCCGAAATAGGGAACGCGGCGTTCACGCGCGAAACGGACGCTGGCGATCTTGCCCTCCGCCCCGCGCGAACCGAATGCGCCGGGCACCAGAATGGCATGGCACGGCTCAAGCGCGGCGGCGACTTCGCCTTCGTCGCCCTCGAACAGTTCGGCGTCGATCCAGCGGATGTTGACGCGCACGCGGTTGGCGATGCCGCCATGGACCAGCGCTTCGTTCAGCGATTTATAGGCGTCCTGCAAACCGACATATTTGCCGACCACGCCGACCGTCACTTCGCCTTCGGGGTTTACCAGACGATCGACGATTTCGTCCCATCGGCCCAGTTCGGGCTTTTCAGCCGGTTCGATATCGAACGCGCGCAGCACTTCCTCGTCCAGCCCCTCGGCATGATATTGCAGCGGGACGGCATAGATGCTGGCGGCGTCGAGCGCGGGAATGACGGCTTCGGGGCGGACGTTGCAGAACAGCGCGATCTTGCGCCGGTCACTCTCCGGCAGTGGTTTTTCGCAGCGACACACCAGCACGTCGGGCGCAACGCCCAGCGCCGCCAGTTCGCGCACCGAATGCTGCGTCGGCTTGGTCTTAAGCTCGCCGGCCGCCGCGATATAGGGCACCAGCGTCACATGCACGCTGATCGACTGGCCCCGGCCCAGATCGTTTCGAAGCTGGCGAATCGCTTCGATGAACGGCAGCGACTCGATATCGCCGACCGTGCCGCCGATCTCGCAGAGCACGAAATCGAGGTCGTCGATCTCGTCCTGCGCGAACGACTTGATCGCATCGGTGACATGCGGGATCACCTGGACCGTCGCCCCCAGATAATCGCCGCGCCGCTCGCGCTGGATGATCGTCTGATAGATGCGGCCAGAGGTCACATTGTCCGACTGGCGCGCCGACACACCCGTGAATCGCTCATAATGGCCAAGGTCGAGATCGGTCTCGGCCCCGTCGTCGGTCACATAGACTTCGCCATGCTGATACGGGCTCATCGTGCCCGGATCGACGTTCAGATACGGATCGAACTTGCGAATCCGAACCCGGTAGCCGCGCGCCTGAAGCAGCGCCGCGAGGCTCGCAGCCATGAGACCTTTGCCGAGCGACGAGACCACGCCGCCGGTGATGAAAATATACCGCGCCATGGGAGGATACGCCTAACGTCGAAATCGTGCGGGACCAAGCGCCCGAATCCGGGCGCTGCGGAAAATAATGATTGCAAGCGCCGAAGCGCCCGCGATCAGGGGTTGAGTGCGGCCGCATTGTCGGCCGGGGCCGACTGGTTCGCGATCACGGCGCCTGCGGCGGCGTCGAGCGGGTCCACCAACGGATCGCCCGACGGCGCCGGTGCGCTGACCGGTGTCGTGGGACGCGCCAGGCTGGTGTCGATCGCGCTGGCCCCGCGCGTCGCGGCCATGACGGCCAACAGGATGTTCATCGCGATGAACAGTCCCGCCAGCACCGCAGTAGCGCGTGTCAGAAAATTGGCCGCGCCGCGTGCCGACATCAGGCCCGACGGGCTGCCGCCCGACGTCAGGCCACCGCCCTCCGACTGTTGCATCAGGATGACGGTGACGAGCAGCGCGGCGATGGTCGCCTGCACCACGAGAAGAAAAGTGAACAGCATCGGCCCTGTCGGAATCCAGAAGACGGGCGTCGTCGCCGACACCCCAATGGGGGCCACATAGGCCGGGGCGGCTTTCGGATCAACCGGCGCGTCCGACCGCACACGAAAACCAATTCGCGCGAATTGCTTAATGCGGCGCAACCGCATCGCATCGCGGGCGTTCTGATCGGCATAGCCCCTCCGTGCTTGCGGAGCTGTAACGACATGGATTCCCGCGTGAATGCGATCAGCCCGGACACCCTGGCAACATGGATGAACACCCTGGTGGACTATGTCCGCTCGGGCGAACCCGATCTCACCAACCGACAGATGGCGCTGCTGATGCTCGTTTATCTGAAGCCCGGTCCCCATACCGTGCGCGGTCTGGCGCGCGCGCTGAACGTATCAAAGCCCGTCATCACGCGCGCCTTGAACAGACTGGGCGCGCTCGGCTATCTGCGCCGCCAGCGTGATGACACCGACAAGCGAAACATTTTCGTCACGCGCACACCGGAAGGGGCGGACTTTCTTGCAGAATTCGGGCATTTCCTCGATGGCGACCCCGTTGTCGCCGGTCGCAACGGTCACGATCGGGCGTGAACGTCACGCCCTGACCGGGCCGTCGGTGCGACTCGATCCACGCTTCCACCCCGTCCGCCCCGACCTGACCGATGTGCGTCTGGCCGACCGCGTATTCGCGCCGCATTATGCATTGGCAAGCGCGAGGTCGGCGCTGGGTTCGTGCCCGTTGCGGAGTGGCGCGGGACGCGACGCTCCGGTCATATCCGAACTGTTGCGCGGTGATGCGTTCGAGCTGCTCGAACTCAGCAACGACACCGCGTGGGGCCTGTCGCTGACCGATGGGCTGGTCGGATATGTCGACGCCGCGATGCTGGGCGACGCGGTTGTGCCGACGCACCGGATCGTTCGGCGCGAAGCCGTGTTCCGCGAAGCGCCCGACGCCAATGCCACCATCCTTGCCGCGTCGCCGATGGGCGCGCGCGTCACCGCGCTGGGTGAGCGTGGCAATTTCCTGCTTTGCGATCATGGTTATGTAGCGCGCGACGCCGTTGCTGCGCTGGGTGACGGGTTTCCGGGCGGAGTCGCCGCTGCCGCCGCCGCGATGGTCGGCCTGCCCGAACGCCGCGCCGGACGATCGGGCGCGGGGGTGGACGACAGCGGCATGGTCTTCCTCGCGCACGAACTGGCCGACCGCAAGGCGCCGCGCCTGCATGACGCCGTCATCGCGGCGCTGGGCGCACCACAGGGCGGGGGCGACGTGATCGTTTTCGGCGAGCGGCTGGGGCTGGTGCTCGACGGGGACACGGTGGTCTATCTGGACGGCGCGGTGCGGAGCGCGCCGCTGTCGGCCATCGAGAATCGCTTTGGCCCAATCACGGCACGGGGTAGGATCGGCTGATGCACAAGCTGTTCATCGATGGCGGCGCAGGCACCACGGGCCTGGAGATACGCGAGCGGCTGGCCGAGCGGGACGAGTTTCACATCGTCACGCTGGAGGGGGACGCGCGCAAGGACGCCACCGCCCGCGCGGCGGCGCTGAACAACGCCGATTTCGTGATCCTGTGCCTGCCCGACGATGCTGCGCGCGAAGCCGTGGCGCTGATCGAGAACCCCCATGTGCGTGTCATCGACGCATCCAGCGCGCACCGTGTCGCCGATGGCTGGACCTATGGCTTTGCCGAGCTGGAACCGGCGCAGGCCGCCACCATCGCCGGGGCAACGCGCGTGAGCAATCCCGGCTGCTATCCCACCGGCTTCCTCGCGCTGGTGCGGCCGCTGGTGCGAACCGGTCTGCTGCCGCACGACTGGCCGGTCAGCATCAATGCCGTTTCCGGCTATTCCGGCGGCGGCAAGACGATGGTGGCGGAATTCGATGGCGCAGACGGCGTGACTGCCCACCGCGCCTATGGCCTGTCGCTGGAGCACAAGCATCTGCCCGAAATGCAGCGACATGCCCGGATCGCGCATCCGCCGATCTTTCAACCAGCGGTCGCGCGGACCTATCGCGGGATGCTGATCGAAGTGCCACTGCCGCTGCACGCCCTGCCTCGCAAGCCATCGCTCGCCGCAATCGAGGCCGCGTGGCGCGACGCTTATCGCGATCAGCCGCTGGTGCGCGTGATGAGCACCGAAGGCGTGGGTTCGGTCGAGATCGAGGCCGATGCCGGCACCGACCGCATGACATTGCGCGCATTCGGCAATGCCGACACCGGCCAGGCCCGCCTGATCGCCACGCTCGACAATCTGGGCAAGGGCGCGGCCGGCGCGGCGGTGCAGAACCTGAACATCATGGCCGGGCTGGACGCGGTGGCAGGGCTGCGGATTTAACGCTCGACCCGGCCGCGCGGCAATCACAGGTCGCCGTTACTTGCTGCCGACGCCGCAGGGCACATCATTGCCCGTCCAGTCGATTTCGTAGGTCGCGGGCACGGCGTTCCCATCGCCGACCGCCGCGTCCCTGGTCGCGGTATTGTAGGTGATGATCGCATGCACCATCGGCGCGCCCGCAGCCGGGTTCCACGCGACCGACAGGTTGCCGACCTGCAACGCATTGGGGTGAAGGATGCGGATGCGATAGGCCAGATGCTGGGCCTGTCCCTCCCCGTCCAGATGGATCAGGACATCTTGGCGCCGCAGGAACACCGACCCGCTGGCATTGTCCGGAACAGGCAACAATTCGGACGGTGTTACCCACGCCGGAACCGGTCCCCGCTTGACCTGATCGGTCTGCGCGATGGCAGGCGCTCCCATGACCACTGAAGCGGCCAACACCGACAACGAAAAATAGCGCATCCATCCCCCCACCCCGTTGGGGCATCATGCCGATGGCGCAGTGATTTTCAACAGCACGAGCAACAGAAAAAGGGGCGCGGCTCCCGATTGGAACCGCGCCCCGCATCCGTTCGGCGATACGCCCGTCGGACGCGCGTATCAGTAGCGGTAGTGATCGGGCTTGAACGGTCCTTCGACCGGCACGCCGATGTAGCCGGCCTGCTTGGGCGTCAGCTTCGACAGCTTCACGCCCAGCTTTTCCAGGTGCAGCGCTGCGACCTTCTCGTCGAGATGCTTGGGCAGGACATAGACCTTGTTGTCATATTCGTCGCCCTTGGTCCAAAGCTCGATCTGGGCCAGCGTCTGGTTGGTGAAGCTGGACGACATGACGAACGACGGATGGCCCGTCGCGCAGCCCAGATTCACCAGACGGCCCTTGGCCAGTACGATGATCTGCTTGCCATCGGGGAACTCGACCAGGTCGGTGCCGGGCTTCACTTCGGTCCACTTGTAGTTCGACAGCGCCGCAATCTGGATCTCGCTGTCGAAATGGCCGATGTTGCAGACGATCGACATCGGCTTCATCGCCTTCATGTGATCGGCGGTGATGACGTCGGCATTGCCGGTCGCGGTGCAGAAGATGTCGGCGCGGGTCACCGCTTCTTCCATCGTCACGACCTCGAACCCTTCCATCGCGGCCTGGAGCGCGCAGATCGGGTCGACCTCGGTCACCATCACGCGCGCACCGCCGTTGCGGAGCGACTGTGCCGAACCCTTGCCGACATCGCCAAAGCCCGCGACGACCGCGACCTTGCCCGCCAGCATCACGTCGGTCGCGCGACGAATCGCATCGACCAGCGATTCCTTGCAGCCATAGAGGTTGTCGAACTTCGACTTGGTGACGCTGTCGTTGACGTTGATCGCGGGGAAGGGAAGCTCACCCTTCTTGGCGATTTCATACAGGCGGTGAACGCCGGTCGTCGTTTCTTCGGACACGCCCTTCAGGTTCCTGACCGTTTCGGTCAGATAGCCGGGCTTTTTGGCGATGAAGGCCTTGAGCGCGCGCTGGAACTCGACTTCCTCGTCATTTTCGGGTTCCGGCAGCGTCGCCCCGGCCTCGACCTTGGCGCCCCACAGCGCGAACATCGTCGCGTCACCGCCATCGTCCAGGATCAGGTTCGCGGTCTGGCCCTCGACCTCGTGGTCCCATGCGAAGATGTCGCCGACATAATCCCAATATTCGGCCAGGCTCTCGCCCTTGACCGCGAACACCGGCACGCCGGTCGCGGCAATGGCGGCGGCGGCGTGGTCCTGCGTCGAGAAGATGTTGCACGTCGCCCAGCGCACATCGGCGCCCAGCGCCGTCAGCGTCTCGATCAGCACGGCGGTCTGGATCGTCATGTGCAGCGACCCGGTGATCCGAGCGCCCTTCAGCGGCTGCGAAGCGCCGAACTCTTCGCGCAGACTCATCAGGCCGGGCATTTCGGTTTCGGCGATCTTGATCTCGGCGCGGCCGAAATCGGCAAGCGACAGATCCTTGATGACATAATCCTTGTTCTCAAGGACAGGTGCGGTGGCCACGATTGATCTCCTGTGATCGCAATTGCGCTTGCCGCGCCTCTAACGTGCTCGTCTTCGAAACGCAAACGCGATATAAAGATATGTTTATGTGTGGTGTCAGGCTTGACCCGCGCTGTTCGCCAGCAGCGCCGGATCGATCCCGGCACCCCGAAAACCAGACGGCCAACGGTCGTCGACATCGGTTTCGTAAAGCAGCGCTTCGTCCCCGGCGACGTTGAGCCAGCCATGGCGCGTCATCTCTGCATCCAGTTGTCCTTCACCCCAGCCCGCATAGCCAAGCGCGATCAGCCATCGCCGTGGCCCGGTCCCTTCGGCAATGGCGCGCAGCACGTCGACGGTGCCCGACAAGGCCCATCGCCCGGCGACATCGACGGTATCCTGCCCGCTCCATTCGGTCGAATGGACGACAAAGCCGCGCCGCGGCTCCACCGGGCCGCCGAAATGCACCGGCGCGGCCACGACACCGTCGGTCGGAATGTCGAGCTGGTCGAGCACGTCATGCAGCGTCAGCCCCTCGATCGTCGCGCCGATGCCGATTCCCAGCGCGCCATCGGCATCGTGCGCGCACATCGCGATCACCGCACGATCGAAACGGTCATCGCCGATCCCCGGCATCGCCAACAGGAACTGGCCGGTCAGGAACGGCCCGGTCGAAACATCTGCATCCATCACCCGACAACCATAGAAACCGCAAAAGCGATCCGCCACTGCTTGAAATCGGTGCGCCGAGGTCCAAGCTGCGGCATTCATCCGAGGAGCCTTTGCATGACCATCAAGACCGGCGACCATTTGCCCGAAGCCACGTTCATCAAGGCCGGTCCCGACGGGCCGGACCAGGTCAGCGCCGCCGATTTCTTCAAGGGCCGCCGGGTCGCTTTGTTCGCGGTGCCGGGCGCCTTCACGCCGACCTGCTCGGCCAAGCACCTGCCCGGCTTTATCGAGCGCAAGGATGAGCTGGCGGCGAAAGGCATCGACGCCATTGCCTGCACGTCGGTCAACGACGCTTTCGTGCTCGGCGCGTGGAGCAAGGCGAACGATGCCGATGGCAAGGTCGTGATGCTGGCCGATGGCAATGGCGAGTTCGCCCGCGCGATCGGGCTGGAAATGGACGGCAGCGCCTATGGCATGGGCACGCGCAGCCAGCGTTACGCCATGATCGTCAATGACGGCGTGGTCGAACAGGTGCATGTCGAACAGCCCGGCGAGTTCAAGGTCAGTTCGGCCGATCATCTGATCGAACAGCTTTGATCCGGCGCGCGGCCGGGAACCCATGCAGACCCCGGTTGTTGCATATGCGAAAGGAGATTTCGCGATGACGACCGAGACCGTAAACCCGGCTGCGACCGACACCACCAATGGCGAGGGCGCGACCGCGCGCGTGCGTCAGGCCGCCTCCGACATGGCCGATCGCAGCCGTTCGGTTGCCAAGAAAGCCGCCAAACGCATCGACGAGGCGACCGAGACGACCGTCGATTCGGCAAAGCGCCACCCGGTGTCGGCAGCCGCCATTGCCGTCGGTGCCGCAGCGGCGGTTGCCGGCGCTGCGTTCGGCGTGAGCAAGCTGGTCGAGAAGCGCAAGGCCGCGCCCGCGACGGGCACCACGCCCGCCAAGAAGGCGCCCGCGAAAAAGACCGCCGCCCCCCGGCGCAAGACCAGCGCCACCAAAGCACGCACGACCAACGGCGCGGGCACGCACTGACGATCGCTGCAACGGCCCCGGCACCAGTCCGCCGGGGCCGTTTTCATGGCCCGACTTGCCAGCGTCATGTTTCGGCCTTAGCCGCGAAAGATGACAAAGGCACAGGACATCGTCGCCGAACTCGATCGGCTCTACACCGCCTCCGTCGCGCGGCTTCAGCAGGCGCTTGAAGTCTATCTCTCGACCGGCCAGCCACCGCATCCGTCCGCGCGCACCGATGGCAGCTTTGCCTATCCCGAAATCCATGTGCGCTATACCGGCGGCCCCGATCGCCCTGCGCCGCTGCGTTCGTTCGGGCGATTGGTGACGGCGGGTGATTATCGCATCAGCGTTACCAAGCCGGCGATGTATGCCGATTATCTGATCGAACAGCTGACCTTGCTGATCGAGGATTATGACGTCGCGGTCGCGGCGGTCGCGGGGCGACAGGAAATCCCCTTTCCCTATGTCCTCGATCCCGGCCATGCGCTGCAACTGGACGAAGTGTCCGCTTCCGAACTGGCGCGCTGGTTCCCGGCGACCGAACTGGCGCATATCGGTGACGAGATTGCCGATGGCCTGTGGGAAAGCCCCGATGATACGCGTCCCCTGGCGCTGTTCGACGGGCTTCGAACCGATTTCAGCCTGGCGCGGCTCCGTCATTATACCGGCACGCCACCCGAACACGTCCAGAAATACGTCCTGTTCACCAACTATAACCGTTATGTCGACGAGTTCGTCCGGTGGGGCACCGAGCAACTCGGCAAGGGGCGATACACCGCGCTGTCCGGCGCTGGCGGCCTGTATCTGGAGGCCGGCGACGCACCGACCGATCATGTCAGCGACAGCGCGTGGCGGCGGCACCAGATGCCCGCCTATCACCTGATCGCGCCCGACCGGGCGGGCATCACGCTGGTGAACATTGGCGTCGGTCCGTCCAACGCCAAGACGATCACCGACCATCTGGCAGTCATGCGGCCAGAGGCGTGGCTGATGATCGGCCATTGCGGCGGCCTGCGTCCCAGCCAGCGCATCGGCGACTATGTGCTGGCGCACGCTTACCTGCGCGACGATCACGTGCTGGACGAGGTGCTGCCCCCCGCCATCCCCGTGCCCGCGATCGCCGAGGTTCAGCAGGCACTGGCGCGTGCAGCCGAGACGGTTTCGGGCCAGTCGGGTGAGGAACTGAAGCGCCGCCTTCGCACCGGCACCATCGTCACCACCGACGACCGCAACTGGGAATTGCGCTTTTCCGCATCGGCGCTGCGTTTCTCGCTCAGCCGCGCGGTGGGCATCGACATGGAATCGGCGACGATCGCGGCCCAGGGTTATCGCTTCCGCGTCCCCTATGGCACGCTGCTGTGCGTGTCGGACAAGCCGCTGCACGGCGAACTGAAGCTGCCGGGACAGGCCAACCGCTTCTACGAACGCGCAATCAACGAACATATGCGAATCGGCATCGAAACCGTCGAGGAATTGCGGCGCGAAGGCGCGAAACTGCACAGCCGCAAGCTACGCGCGTTCAACGAACCGCCGTTCCGGTAAACGATCGGTCAGCGCCGCATCGCCGCCATCGCGATGCCCGCCGCCATCACCGCGCCGCCACCTGCCCGACGCGCCCATCGCCGCGCCGCGGGCTTTCTGACGAGGCCCGATGCGCGCGAAGCCGTCAGCGCATACAGCGTATCGGTCGTCGCGGCCGCCGCTGTGAAGGTGACGACCAGGATTGCCGCCTGCGACAGATAGGGGCGGTCGGCCTGAATGAACTGAGACGCAAAGGCGACGAAGAACAGGATCGTCTTTGGATGAAAAGTCCCGACGGCGACATTGGTCATGAAAGCGGTGCGCGCGCCGATCGCCCGGCGGATCAACCCGTCATCGGACGGCGCGTCGCCACCAAGGACCGCAATCGATCCCACGACGATCAGATACGCCGCGCCCAGCCATTTCAGGACCGTGAAGGCAAGCGCCGACGAGCTTAGAACAGCTCCCGCTCCAGCCAGCGAGACGGAAATGGCGATCGCGTTGCCAAGCGCCATACCCGCTACCGACGCGA
>NZ_DATJLI010000112.1:0-19052 GCF_035490575.1 Sphingomonas sp.
CCCGTGGACAGCGCGGTGCTGGCCGATGGCGCGACACCCGCCGCGCCGCGCTGGACGGCGTGTGGTCCCGGCCCGCGCGCGGTCATCTATGACGTGGATGAGACGGTGCTGCTGAACAGCGGCGCGAATTACGACAGCGCGCGTCGCGGCGATCCGCCGTTCGATCCCGCGCGCTGGAGCGCGTGGGAAGCGGGCGGCGCGAACCATGTCGAGCCGGTGCCGGGCGTCGTGGATGCCATCGCCAAAATCCGCGCGGCGGGCGTGACGGTGATCTTCAATTCCAACCGCAACCGCATCCATGCGGCCCAGACGGCGGCGGCGCTCGCCTCGGTCGGGATCGAGGGCGCGGTGCCGGGACAGACCCTGTTCCTGAAGGGCGATGTCGCGCCGGGGTCGGCCAAGGACCCGCGCCGCGCCGCGATTGCCGGGCGTTATTGCGTCATCGCGATGGCGGGCGACAATCTGGGCGACTTCGCCGATGCCTTTAACGACAAGGCGCTGGCCGTTCAGGCCCGCCGCGCGCTGGCGCAAAACCCCGCCATCGCCGCGAAATGGGGCGCGGGCTGGTTCCTGATCCCCAATCCACTCTACGGCGCCTGGGAGGGCGCTGGTTTTGACGACCTGTTCCCCGCCGACACGCGCTGGACGCCAGAGGAGACCGACTGATGCCCCAGGAAGCAAAGGGCTGGACCCGCGACGAAATGGCCGCCCGCGCCGCCACCGAACTGCGCGACGGTTTCTATGTGAACCTGGGCATCGGCATTCCGACGCTGGTCGCCAATCACATTCCCGACGGGCTGACCGTCACGCTGCAATCCGAAAACGGGATGCTCGGCATCGGCCCCTTTCCCTATGAGGGAGAGGAGGACGCCGACCTCATCAACGCGGGCAAGCAGACGATCAGCGAGTTGCCGCATTCGGCCTATTTCAGCTCGTCGGACAGCTTTGCGATGATCCGGGGCGGCCATATCGACCTGACCGTGCTGGGCGCGATGGAGGTTGCGGAGAATGGCGACATCGCCAACTGGATGATCCCCGGCAAGATGATAAAGGGCATGGGCGGCGCCATGGATCTGGTCGCGGGCGTCAAGAAGATCATCGTCGTGATGGAACATGTCGCCAAGGACGGCAGCCCCAAATTCATCCCCGAATGCACGCTGCCGCTGACGGGCCGGAACGTGGTCGACATGATCGTCACCGATCTGGCCGTGTTCCAGCGTGCCGATCATGACAGCGCGTTCCGCCTGATCGAACTGGCGCCGGGCGTTACGGTGGAAGAAGTCGCCGACAAGACGACGGCGCGTTACGAGGTCGCGTTGGGCGCCTGACCGTCGAACGCTGCGCCCGTCACCGGATCGCGTTTCGGAACGGGCACGGCGGCGATGCGCGCACGGATCGCTTCGTCGGCGGGATCGGTCACAATGTCCCAGTCCTGCCCGGTCGGATAAGCGCCGACAACTGCGAAATCGGCGCTGGCCGACATGCGTTTGTGCCCCGTGCCGGCAGGCAGCATCACCACGTCGCCGCGCGACACGTCGATCGCCTGCCCGCCCGGCCCGCCAATTATCAAGGTCGCCCGACCCGCATAGCAGCCCAGCACTTCGTAGGCGGTCGTGTGATAGTGGTGGTAATCGAACACCCCGTCGCGCCATGCCGGGGGCCAGTCATTGGCCGCGAACAGCGCTTCGAACGCCGATGCGGGATCGGGATCGTTGACTGCGCCGCGATACAGGCGGACCGGCAGGCCGGGATTGTTGGGGATCCCGTCATTTGGGAGCAGGTGGATGCGTTGAAAGGCCGTCATGCCCGTCCGAACGGTCAACCCGCCCCATCGGTTCACCGCGCGCGGATGAAGTCGCGAATATCAGACGACAGCTTCTTCAGATCGTCCTCGCGCACATACATCATGTGCCCGGCCTCATAATATTTCCAGACGATCCGCCCGTCATTGGGAATGCCCGTGCGGTTCAGCGAATATTCGGCCCCGAAAAAGGGTGTGGCGAAGTCGTAATAACCTTGCCCCGCGAACACGCGCAGACCGCTGTTTTCGCGCATCGCCGTGCCGATGAACGGCGCGACGTTCAGATACCCCGATCCGCCACGCGGCCCTTCGCCCAGTTTCCAGTCCCAGTCGCGCACGCCGCCGATCGAGGAATAGGTGAGGTCGGGCGAATATTTCAGCCCCTCGCGCGCCCATTGGTTCATCGCCGCGGTATAGGCGCCGTCGATCGCATAGAAACTGGGGTCGTTGTCCGGCGTTTCCCCGGCATTGTCATAATCGCGCCCCGTATAACGCGTATCCAGCCGTCCGATGACCACGCCACGGTCGCGCAGCAATTCCTTGTAGAACCGCCCAGGCGACAGCCGCAGGTCGGCATTGCGAAGATAGGTCTGGCTGACGCCGGTGAAACGCGACAGCTGGGGCAGGATCGACTGGCGTTCCTGATCGCTCAGCGAATTGCCCTTGAGCAGCGCCGATGCATAGGGACCGATGGCGAAGGCGCGGGCTTCGGCAACGAATGCCTCGACCGTGGCGGGCTTGTCGGCGACCTTGTCATGATACCATGCGGTCGCCGCCATCGACGGCAGGTTGGTGACATAGCCCAGCTCGTTGCCCGGCACATCGGCCGCCTGGCTGAAATCGAGGATCGATGAGATCAGGATGATGCCGTTGATCGACACATCGGTGTAGCTGCCCTCCAGTTCCTTGATGACCGCGGCCGAGCGCGTGGTGCCATAGCTTTCGCCGCCGATGAACTTCGGCGCATTCCAGCGGCCATGCTGGTTCAGCCACAGCCGGATGAACTGCGCCATCGATTTGGCATCCTTGGTGATGCCCCAGTAATCCTTCGGATCGGTCTTGCCGAGCGCGCGGCTGAAACCCGTGCCGACGGGGTCGATGAACACCAGGTCGGTAACGTCGAGCAGCGATTCGGCATTGTCGATGATCGGATAGGGCGGGGCGCCGTCGTCGCGTGCGTCGGATGGGATGACCACCCGCTTGGGGCCGAACGCCCCCATCTGTAGCCACAGCGAACCCGATCCGGGGCCGCCGTTCCACAGGAACGTGACTGGACGGTTCGGGTCGGCCGGCCCTTCCTTGATGTAGCTATACGACGTGATCGAGGCGAGCGGCTTGCCGTCCTTGTCCTTCAGGTAAGTGTCGCCCGCAATCGCGCGGTAGGCGATGCGCGTGCCGCCGAACGTGCCGCTGTGTCGCGTTTCCGACACGACGGGTTCGGGGATGGCGGGTGCTTCTGCCGCCGGGTCGGCGGGCTTTTCCTGTGCCGCGGCAGGCAGGGCAAGCGAGAGCGCGCACAGGCAGGCAGCAAGCGAACGAAGCGACATTGGTGATTTCCCCTTTTGGCGCGGAACTCTACCGCTCCGGCCCGCGCCCGCAAGCACATGCTTTTGCGAACGCGCCATAATCCGCCTAGGGGCAGCGTCATGCGTATCCTGTTGACCGGTTCGTCGGGGTGGCTCGGCCGCCACCTTGCCCCCATGCTGCGCGGCGCGGGGCATGTCGTCACCGGTCTCGACGTGGCGCCCGGCGCCGAGACGCAAGTGATCGGCAGCGTCGCCGATCGCACGATTATCTACCGCACGTTCGCCGATCGTGGGATCGAAGCGGTGATCCATGCGGCCGCGCTGCACAAGCCCGACATCGCGCGATACGACGCGCAGGCGTTCATCGATGTGAATGTCACGGGCACGCTGAACCTGCTGGAAGCGGCGCGGATGGCGGGGCACGAACGTTTCGTTTTCACCTCCACCACGTCGCTGATGATCTCGCAGGCGGTGCGGGATGAAGCGGGCGCGGAGGCGGTGTGGCTGGACGAGGCATTCGGCCCAATCGCGCCGCGCAACATCTATGGTGTGACCAAATTGGCCGCCGAACAGCTCTGCCGCCTGTTCCGTTCCGAATACGGGCTGGCAAGCATCGTGCTTCGCACCGCCCGCTTCTTTCCCGAAGAGGACGATACGCACCGTGACCTGTCGGGCGAAAACATGAAGGCGAACGAGTTCCTGCACCGCCGCCTGACCGTGGAAGATGCCGCTGCCGCGCATCTGGCCGCGCTGGATCGCGCGCCGGATATCGGGTTCGGCACCTATATCGTCAGCGCACCGACGCCGTTCGACCGGCGCGACGCGCGCGCGCTGCGCCAGAATGCCGCTGCCGTAATCGCGCGGCGCTTTCCC
Source organism: Sphingomonas sp. (assembly GCF_035490575.1). Classification (GTDB taxonomy): domain Bacteria; phylum Pseudomonadota; class Alphaproteobacteria; order Sphingomonadales; family Sphingomonadaceae; genus Sphingomonas. The sequence goes on from NZ_DATJLI010000112.1 coordinate 4,201, forward strand.
CAGGCGGCTGCGCTCTATGCCGCGCGCGGCTGGAAACTGCCCGAGCGGATCGGCCGCGTTTACGATGCGCGCGCGATCGAGCAGGCGCTGGGTTTTCGCTGTCGAACTGACTTCGCCGCCATCCTGGGGGCGCTGGCCGATGACGCCCCGATCCCCTTCGCCCACGATGCCGATTATCAGTCGCCGAAGGAATTGCGACGTTAGAAAATTACTCGCCGACTTGCGCCAGCGACCGAAAAGGTTAAGTGCGCGCGGATCATGGCTAGCAAACCCCTGACGCTTTACGAAAAGATCTGGGCCGATCACGTCGTCGAACGGCGCGATGACGGCACCTGCCTCATCTATATCGACCGACACCTGGTGCACGAAGTCACCAGTCCACAGGCGTTTGGCGGGCTGCGGGCGGCCGGCCGCGCAGTGCGCCGTCCCGAACTGACGCTGGCGGTGCCCGACCATAATCTGCCGACGACGCCGCGCGTCGGGGCCGATGGCCGCCGCCTGCCGATCGCCGATCCGCAAAGCGCGCAGCAGCTCGACGCGCTGGAGCGCAACACCGCCGATTTCGGCATCCGCTACATCGGCGCGACCGACGCCGAACAGGGTATCGTCCATGTCGTCGGGCCGGAGCAGGGCTTTACGCTGCCCGGCACGACGCTGGTTTGCGGTGACAGCCATACCTCTGCCCATGGCGCGCTGGGCGCATTGGCGTTCGGCATCGGCACCAGCGAGGTGGAGCATGTGCTGGCGACGCAGACGCTGTTGCTCCAGCAATCGAAGACGATGGAAGTGCGCGTCGACGGGACGCTGGGCTTTGGCGTGTCGGCCAAGGACGTGATCCTGGCGATCATTGGCCGCATCGGCGCGGCGGGCGGCACCGGCCATATCATCGAATATACCGGCGACGTTATTCGCGCGCTGTCGGTCGAAGGGCGGCTGACGATCAGCAACATGTCGATCGAGGGCGGTGCGCGCGCCGGGCTGATTGCGCCGGACGAGACGACCTATGCCTATCTGAAGGGGCGTCCGATGGCGCCTGCGGGCGAGGATTGGGACCGGGCGGTCGCCTATTGGCGGACGCTGCCAACCGATGCGGGCGCGACCTATGACAAGCGCGTGGTGCTCGACGGGACCGACATCGCGCCGTCGCTGACCTGGGGCACCAGCCCTGAGGATGTGGTGCCGATCACCGGCGTCGTGCCCGAACCCGACAGTTTCACCGACCCCTCGAAGCAGGCGGCGGCGCGCAAGTCATTGGAGTATATGGGCCTGACGCCGGGGACGCGGATGCAGGACGTGGCCGTCGAACATGTGTTCATCGGCAGTTGCACCAACAGCCGGATCGAGGATCTGCGCGCCGCCGCCGCCGTGGTGCAGGGCCGCCATGTCGCCGACCGTATTCGGCAGGCGCTGATCGTCCCCGGATCGGGGCTGGTCAAGCGTCAGGCGGAGGCAGAGGGGCTGGACCGCATCTTTACCGACGCGGGCTTTGAATGGCGCGAACCGGGCTGTTCGATGTGCCTGGCGATGAACCCCGACAAAGTGCCGCCGGGTGAACGTTGTGCTTCCACTTCGAATCGCAATTTTGTAGGGCGTCAGGGACCGGGTGCGCGAACGCATCTGGTTTCGCCCGCCATGGCGGCGGCGGCGGCGGTCACGGGACGGTTGACCGACGTGCGCGAACTGGTAACGGGCAAATGAGAGCCGGGGACACACCCGGAAGGGGTCGGGGTTATGCGTCGAGTGATGATTTTGCTGGTCACGGGAACCGTGCTGAGCGGCCTGGCGGCTGCCTATGCCGCGTCGGCGACGTCGCGCCCGGAAAGCGTCCAGGTCAGCGCCAGCCGCTGACGCGTGCCGCCCGCCGGGTTCGGACGCGCTCGCTGCGGCCGATCGTCCTTTCGTCCGGTGGGGGAGCCAGAACATGCAAGCCGTGACCCGTGTCGAGGGCCGCGCCTATCCCTTTGGCGCCAAGAATATCGACACCGACATCATCATTCCGGCCCACTGGCTGAAAACCGTGACGCGCGAAGGGCTGGGCAAGGGCGCGTTCGAGGCGTTGCGGCGAGAGCCGGGCAATGTGTTCGACGATCCTGATTATGCGGGCAGCCCGATCCTGATCGCCGGCGAAAACTTCGGATGCGGCTCCAGCCGTGAACATGCCGCCTGGGCACTGGGCGACATGGGCGTGCAGGCGGTGCTGGCGCCAAGCTATTCCGACATTTTCTCCGGCAATGCGGTCAAGAACGGCATTGTCCCCGTCGTGCTTCCGCAGGCGGCGATCGACCGCCTGATCGAAGTCGCGCGGCAGGGTGTCGAGATCAGCGTCGATCTTGAAAACATGACGGTGACGACGCCGTTTCAGGACCGCTTGCCCTTCGACATGGACCCGTTTCGTCGACAATGCCTGATGGAAGGGCTGGACGAGATCGGCATCACACTGGCAAAAGATACCGCGATTTCGAATTTCGAGGCGGCCGTTGGACAGAGCCGCCCGTGGATCGCGGGAGGAGGCCGGAATGAAGGCGTTGTTGTCGAGGACGCCGGGCGGACCTGAAACTCTGGAACTGGCCGACCTGCCCGATCCGTCGCCGGGTGCGGGGCAGGTGATTATCGCCGTTCGCGCCTGTGCGATCAACTATCCCGACGTGTTGATTATCGAGGACCGGTATCAGTTCAAACCGCCGCGTCCCTTTGCGCCCGGTGGCGAGATCGCCGGGGTTGTCGATGCGGTGGGAGAGGGCGTGACCGGCTGGTCGGTCGGCGACCGGGTAATCGCCGTGATCGGCCATGGCGGGCTGGCCGGGCGCGTGGTGGTCGACGCTGCGCGGCTGAACCGGTTGCCCGATGGTCGCGATTTTGCCGAAGGTGCTGCGCTGCTGCTCACCTATGCCACCACCATCCATGCGCTGACCGATCGCGGGCGGCTGGCAGCGGGCCAGACCCTGCTGGTGCTGGGCGCGGCGGGCGGCGTCGGGCTGGCCGCGATCGAGCTGGGCAAGGCGATGGGCGCGCGGGTGATCGGCGCGGTTTCGTCGGAGGAAAAGGCCGTCGCCGTGCGGGACGCGGGCGCCGATGCCGTCATCGTCTATCCACGCGGTCCGTTCGACAAGGACGCCTCGCGCGCGCTGGCCGATCAGTTCAAGGCGGCGGTCGGGCCGCGCGGTGCCGATGTCGTCTATGACCCGGTGGGCGGCGATTATGCCGAACCGGCGCTGCGTGCGATCGGATGGGAGGGGCGTTATCTGGTCGTCGGCTTCCCCGCCGGCATCCCGCGCCTGCCACTCAACCTGACGTTGCTGAAAAGCTGCGACGTGTGCGGCGTATTTTGGGGCGCGTTCGCCGCGCGCGATCCGGCGGCGAACGCGGCGCACGTCGCGCGGCTGTTCGACCTGTGGGCCGATGGCCGTATCGCGCCGCGCGTCACCCGGCGCTATCCGCTGACGAGAGGCGGCGATGCGATTGCCGCGCTGGCGAGCCGCGAGGTCGTCGGAAAGGTCGTGGTCGATATCGGCTGAACCGTGCCGCCCGTTGCGCGGGCGTGACCGCCCCCCTATCTCGCTTCCCGAGAAACGACACATGAAGGGGGCCGGGACCAAATGACCATGTTCGACGATCGGGAACGGGCGTTCGAGGCGAAATATGCCCGTGACGAGGAAATTGCGTTTCGCGTGATCGCGCGCCGCAACCGGTTGCTCGGACAATGGGCCGCTGGCCTGATGAAGCTGACTCCCGAAGAGACCGAGGCTTATGCCAAGGCCGTTGTGCAGGCCGATTTCGAGGAAACCGGCGACGACGATGTGGTTCGCAAGCTGTATGGCGATCTGATCGCTGCCAATGTCGAAATCGACGAAGCGACGGTGCGTAAGGCGATGGACGCACAGATGACCGAGGCGCGCCGCCAGTTGATCGAGGCGCCCTGACCCATGCCGATGGCCGCCGAAGAGATCGAAACCCTGATCCGCGCCGAACTGCCCGACGCGGAAGTGACGATCACCGACCTCGCTGGCGACGGCGATCATTATTCGGCGCATGTCGTGTCGGCCCGGTTCGCGGGCATGACCCGCGTGAAGCAGCACCAGGCCGTTTATGCGGCGCTGGGTGGTCGCATGGGGGGCGTGCTGCACGCGCTTCAACTCACCACCGCCGCACCCAAGGAGTAATTGCTATGACCGACGATGTGCACAACCGCATCCGCGAGATCGTCGATGCCAATAATGTGGTGTTGTTCATGAAGGGCAGCCCCTTGTTCCCGCAATGCGGCTTTTCCAGCCGCGCGGTGGCGATCCTGAATCATCTGAACAGCGAGTTCGCGAGCGTCGACGTGCTTCAGGATCAAGGCATCCGCCAGGGCATCAAGGCATTCAGCGACTGGCCCACCATCCCGCAGCTTTATGTGAGGGGCGAGTTCGTCGGCGGCTCCGACATCATGATGGAAATGTATGAGTCGGGTGAATTGCAGACATTGTTGAACGAAACCGGCGCCGCGCAGCAGGCCTGATCGGCCGAGTCGGTTATTGAAACAAGGATAGGGGGCGCCGATGCTCCAGACGACCAGCGCCGCGTTGCCGGCGGGGGAACGGTTGCGCGCGGGCGCGCCGCTGATCCTGTGCGACCTGACGCAGAGCTATTCTCCCGCCGGGGGCGGTGGCATCAGCACCTATCTGCGCGAGAAGCGCGATTATGTGCTGCGTGAAACGCCGCATCACCTGATCCAGATCGTGCCCGGTCCCGAGGATCGGGTGACGGTCGACGGGCGGCATGTATTTTGCGAGGTCGGCGCCGATCCGGTTCGGGGCAGCCCCAATTATCGCTTCATCCTGCGGACGCGCGTGGTGCGCGACCTGCTGGCGCAATATCGGCCCGACATCATCGAATCGCTGTGTCCCTGGGTGCTGCCCTGGACCGCGATCCGGCACCGCCGGGCGTTTCCCGATACCGCGCTGGTTGCGGGGTATCGGACCGATTTCCCCAACGCGCATGTCTATCGCGTCGCATCGGAGAAGTTCGGCGAAACGCTAGGGCGCGGGTTCCGGTGGCTGTCCTATGGCTATGCCGAAATCACCTATCGCGAGTTCGACTGGGTTTACACGCTGAGCGAAGCGGCGCGGGTGCCGCTCGCCCGGCGCGGTATCCGTCAAACATCGTCGCTGCCGCTGGGTGTCGACACCACGCTGTTCAATCCGGCACGTCGGGACGCCGGCTATCGCGCCGAACTGGGCCTGCCGCCGGGCGAGGGGCCGCTGCTGGCCTATGCCGGGCGGATCGACAATGAAAAGCGCGCCGACCGGCTGGTCCAAATGTTCCGCCGCCTGCCATCCGACATGGACGCCGCGATGGTGCTGATCGGCGATGGCAAGCTGCGCGCGCCGTTGATGCAGGCTGCCAGCGGGCTGCCCATCGCGTTTCCGGGGTTCGAAAAGGATCGCGCCGAACTGGCCCGCGCGCTGGCATCGTCGGACATCTATGTCTCGGCGATGGCGGATGAAACGTTCGGCGTGTCGGTGCTGGAGGCGCAGGCATCGGGCCTGCCGGTGGTCGGCGTCAGCGGGGGGGCGATGCCCGATCGCGTGCCGGACGGATTGGGTCTGTTGGGACCGGTCGATGATATCGATGCGATGGCGCGCAATGTCATCGCGCTATGGGCTGGTGATGCGCGCGCGATGGGCGATGCCGCACGCACGATGGTTGCCGCGCGCTATGGTTGGACGCGCACGTTCGAGCGGCTGTTCGCTGAAATCTATCCGAATGCGCTGGCGGTCAGCGCCGACCGGATCCAGCGACGCCGCGCGAATCGGTTCGCATCGGGGCGTCCGATGCTGCCTGCGGGACATGTCGCGGTTTGATCTTCCGGGTCGGGCGGGTCGCCGGGGGTTGGCGACCCGCCCTGTTTGAAGCGTCGGACCAGACGCTCATCGGAACGCCGATCACTTTGCACTGCTCGTGCCAATCGCGCTGAATGGGCCTGTTTTGGTGCAGTTCGGAGGTTAACGACGCCGGGTTCACGCAATCGACTGTAAAGCATTCCGACGATAGCCAAGCGCTATTGACTACAGCCGTAATCGTTGAGATTACAGGCGTGATCGGAGGGTGATATGGCCGAGCGAATCAGTGATGCCGAACATGCCGTCATGGAAGTGCTGTGGGACGAAAGTCCGCTGACGGCGCAGGAAGTGGCGGAGCGGATCCCGCCCAGTCGCGACTGGAGCGTCAACACCGTAAAGACATTGCTGGGACGCCTGCTGGGCAAGCAGATCATCGCGCATGAAGAGGATGGTCGCCGCTATCGCTACCACCCGCTGGTCGCGCGTGAGGATTATGTGTCGGGCGAGTCGCGAAAGCTGATCGACCGGCTGTTCGGCGGACGCCTGACGCCGCTGGTCGCGCATTTGGCCGAACGCGACGCGCTGAGCCAGGACGACATTGCCGAGATCGAGGCATTGCTGCGGGAGTTGAAGCAATGATCGCATGGGCCATCGAAACGCTGGTCGCATCCACGCTGCTGATGCTGATCGTGCTGGTGGTGCGCGCGCCGGTGCGCCGCGCGGTGGGACCGCAGATCGCCTATGCGCTGTGGTCGCTGCCGGTGCTGAGAATGTTGTTGCCGCCGCTGCCGGAGGCCTGGCGCGGACAGGCGCTGCCGACGCTGCCGCTGCCCGAAGACATTACGGTCTATCTGGGCGATCCCGTTGCCGTATTGCCGGTGTCGCCCGATCAGGGGATGGGCTGGCCGGCGATGCTGCTGACACTGTGGGCGATCGGTGCGGTCGTTTTCGCCGCGTGGCACATGTTCACCTATGCCCGGTTCTGCGCGCGGCTTCATGCCGGTGCGCGGTCACGCGTCCGACTGGCATCGGGCCGGGTGACGATGATCGAAAGCAGCGCCGCTGCGGGGCCGCTGGCATTCGGCGTGCAGCGCAAATATGTTGCTTTCCCGGTCGATTTCGCCGAGCGTTATGACGATCTGGAGCGCGATCTGGCGCTGGCGCACGAACTGGGCCACCATGCGCGCGGCGACCTGCTTGCCAACTGGGTGGCGCTGGGCATGCTGGCGCTGCACTGGTTCAATCCGGTCGCATGGCGCGCATTCCGCGCGTTTCGCGCCGATCAGGAAATGGCGTGCGATGCGCTGGTGCTCAGCGGTCGACAGCCGACGCTGCGCCACGCTTATGGCCGTGCGATCGTGAAAAGCGCGCAGGGCGGCGCGCTGTCCGCCGCGTGCCACCTGCACACCGTCAACGAGATTAAGGGTCGGCTGCGGATGCTCACGCGTCACGAACGCCCCTCGCGCGTGCGGCGCGGGGCGGGGGTGGCCGGGATCGCGGCGATGACGCTCGGTGCGCTGGCGCTGACGGCATCGGGCACACGCGCGGCCGAAACGATGAAGGAGCGGGTCGCGGATCACACCGGCATCGCGATCGACGCGATCGAGATGCCTGCCCTGCCGCAAATCGCCTCGCTGGCGCCGCCTGAACCCCCTGCACCGCCTGCGCCGGCGATCGATACCGCCGCGATCGAGCGCGTGACCGCCGACGCGCAACGCCTGGCCGCCGAAGCCGAACGCACGGTCGCCGCGGCGCAGGTGCCGCTGGTCCAGACCCGGCGCTGCGGGGGCGACGGGCCAGTCAGCATCGTAACGCGCGCCGACGATACCGACCGGGTCGCCACCGCGACCATTTGCAGCGACCGCATCGATCGCCATGTGGCAGCCGCCGAACGGCACGCCGCTGATGCCGAGCGCCGGGCGGATCGCATCGAACAGCAGAGCGCGATTGCCGAACGCCGCGCCGAATGGGTTCGCCACCGTGCCGAGGCGAGGACGGCGATGGCGCTGAACATGCGCCACGTCGCGGTGGCATCGGCGATTGACGGCGTTGCCGTCGCGCGCGTGTCGATCCGCGGCGCTCGTGCGGCGATCGAGCGCAATCCGATGATAAGCGACGCCCAGCGCCAGCACGTGCTGGCGGGGCTGGACGAAGCGCTGCGTGAGGTGGAAGCGAAAGCGGTGGTCGAATAAGGGGGCGGGCCGCGTTCTTCGGCCCACGGCCTCAGTCGCGCTTGCGGGTATAGATCAATGCCGCCGCCAGCGCCGCCGAACCGATGCCGATGCCCGCAACGGTCGCGATCGGCCAGCGCTTGCCCTCGGTCGCCGGCGGGGGATTCGCGTCGGTTGCCGACCGGCGGCCCCTGGCATCCTTGGCGGCGGCCATGATCTCGTTGTCTACGGGCGTATCGGTGTCAGCCATCGTTCTTTTTCCCTCTCTCCTGATGCCTCAACGCATCACGCCGCCGCGCGCTCCCCGGCGTAATCGCGGCGGAAATCATTGGCGAAGCCGGCCAGCGTGCCCGCGCCGATCGCCGCGCGCAGATCGGCCATCAGCGACTGATAGAACCACAGATTATGCTCGGTCATCAGCATCGCGCCCAGAATTTCGCCCGCGCGGACCAGATGGTGCAGATAGGCGCGGCTGAACTGACCGCAGACGGGGCAAGGGCAACGCGGATCGAGCGGTCCCTGATCCTCGGCAAAGCGGGCATTGCGGATGTTGATCGGGCCTTGGCGCGTAAATGCCTGCCCGGTGCGGCCCGACCGGGTCGGCAACACGCAGTCGAACATGTCGATGCCACGTTCGACCGCGCCGACGATATCGTCCGGCTTGCCGACACCCATCAGATAACGCGGCCTGGCGGGGTCGAGCTGATCCGGTGCGTAGTCGAGCACGCCGAACATCGCCTCCTGCCCCTCGCCGACGGCAAGGCCGCCGACGGCATAGCCGTCGAATCCGATGTCCTTCAGCGCGTCGGCGGATGATTTTCGCAGGCCTTCGTCCAGCGCGCCCTGCTGGATGCCGAACAGCGCCGCCCCCTCGGCATGAACGCCGCCCGCGTCGAACGCATCGCGGCTGCGGCGCGCCCAGCGCATCGATCGTTCCATGGCGGCGGCCTGTATCTCCCGCGTCGCGGTGGTCGGCACAAGTTCGTCGAACGCCATGACGATGTCGCTGCCCAGCAGGCGCTGGATCTCCATCGATCGTTCGGGGCTTATCAGATGGCGCGATCCGTCGAGATGGCTCTTGAACGCCACGCCCTCCTCGCTGCGCTTGGTCAGCTCCGCCAGGCTCATCACCTGATAGCCGCCCGAATCGGTCAGGATCGGGCGATCCCAGCCCATGAAGCCGTGCAGCCCGCCCAGCCGGTCCACCCGCTCCGCCGTCGGGCGCAGCATCAGGTGATAGGTGTTGCCCAGCAGGATGTCGGCGCCGGTGGCGCGCACGTCCGACGGCTTCATCGCCTTGACCGTGGCGGCGGTGCCCACCGGCATGAAGGCGGGCGTGCGGATGGTGCCGCGACGCATCGCGATCTCACCAAGGCGCGCACGGCCATCGGTGGCATGGACGGTAAAGGCGAAGCGGGGTGGCATGGGGCAGGCTCAATGCCGTGTCGGCGCGCCCTTGCCAAGCGGTCAGGCGCTATTGCCCACCCAGCAACAGGTCGGTGACGGCGCACGGGCTGGCAAAGCTGATGTCGGGTGCCAGCGCCGACAGCGCGCTGGGATGGGCATAACCCCATCCGACTGCGCCCGCGCGGATGCCGCATCGGCGTGCCGCCTCGATATCGCGGGTTTCATCCCCGATCGCCAGCACTTCGCTCGCTTCCACGCCCGCGCGGCGCAGCACCCGGCGAAAACGCGGCGCCTTGCCATAGAGCGACGACGCGCATTCCCAGATGGCGATGCGGCGCGCATTTTCCTCACCCAATATGCGGCGCGCATTGATTTCCGCGTTCGAGCTGACCAGCGCCAGCTTGATGCCCGCATGGTCGAGCGCGGCGAGCATGTCGGTCACGCCGTCGAACAGCGATACCTCGTGCGTATGAAGCGCGAACAGCGTGCGGGTGTAGCGCGCGATGAAGGGCAGTTTCCACGCCGGAATGCCCAGATGGCGCACCACTTCGCGCGTCGGCCAGCCGCGCAGCGTCTCGACCTCATGCGGCTCGACCGTTCGAAACCGGTAGCGTTGGGCGAGGTGATCGAGGATGCCGAGGAACCATTCGCCACTGTCCGACAGGGTGCCGTCAAAATCGAAGATGACGAGGCGGACCGGCGCTGGCGATGGAGTGTCTGACACCGCGCAAGGTTTGGCGGAGCCGTCGCGCCGGCGCAAGCGGCACGAGGGCGTGGAGAATCGTAAAAATTGCCGTGCATTACAAGACTTGTTCTGCGGCCCCGGATGATTCACACACCTGTCCGTGGCCCTGGCCACACTCGTTCTTCAACAGCGAAAGGAGGTGATCCGATGTCTCATGGTTCAGCAAAGAGGTCGGTTCAGTTCGTTCGGGAGACGCGCCGCTAATCTTCTGTCGGCGTGAAGGCGGGGAATATCCTTTCCCAATCAACGCTTTCATCCGCCGCAGATGCGCGGCCCGCATGGTCTCCCCGCGTCGGACACTCCGGCCGCTGACCATGTCGGAGGCTGTCGATCCCCCAAGGGTGGGGGGTCGGCAGCCTCTTTCATTTCTGGAGAAGCGTGATGGCGCGATTGCTGGTGTTCTATGGCTCGTATCGCCGCGACCGGATGGGCATCCGCCTGGCCGATTATCTGGTCGCGTCGCTGAGCGCGCGCGGCCATGATGTCGAGCTGGTCGACGCAAAGGCCATCGGCCTGCCGATGCTGGACCGCATGTTCAAGGAATACGCCCCCGGCGAAGCGCCGCCCGCCATGACCGAACTGGCGGCGAAGATCGAGGGTGCGGACGGGTTTGTGTTCGTCACCGGCGAATATAATTGGGGGATGCAGCCGGGCCTGAAGAACCTGACCGATCATTTTCTTGAGCAATGGTATTGGCGGCCGGCGGCAATCGCCAGCTATTCGGCGGGGCGTCTGGCCGGCGTCCGCGCGGCGACGGCGTGGCATGGCACGCTGTCGGAAATGGGCATGGTGGTCGTGTCCTCCACGCTGTCGGTCGGACAGATCGGCGCGGCGCTGGACGGTGATGCCGCGCCGATCGGCGATGGCGGCGCAGCGCTCGAGCGCGCCTTTCCGCGCTTCGCCGCCGATCTCGAATGGTGGGCGGATGCCGCCGCCGCACAGCGTGCGAAGGTCGATCCGCCCTATTGATATGACCGCTGGCGCTGTGCCGCACGCGCCCCTATAGCCGCCGACGCCAGAGGGCTGGGCGGCCGCGGGCGGGGGCGACCCCGCGCGAGGAAAGTCCGGGCTTCACGAGACAGCGGTGCCGGGTAACGCCCGGCGGGGGCGACCCCAGGGAAAGTGCCACAGAGAGCAGACGGCGACGGTTTCGACCACGCCACGGTGAAAGGGTGCGGCAAGAGCGCACCGCGCGCCCGGCAACGGGGGCGGCACGGCAAACCCCACCGGGAGCAAGATCGAATAGGGGTGGCGCATGGGCCTTGTCTCGGCCCGTCACCCGGGTTGATTGCTTGAGCGCGTCGGCAACGCCGCGCCTAGAGGAATGGTCGCACAGTCCCGTTCGCGGGATGGACAGAACCCGGCTTACAGGCCCTCTGGCACTTTCGCGCGATGCCGCTTCGCCTTGCGCGCCACGGCGTTCCCCCTATGTGCAACGGGCGATGGCAAAGGCGACACGATCCAACGACTGGGGCTTTCCCCGCTGGCGCGGTTACGAGGCCGAGCGCGGGGCGCAGAAGGTGCGCCTGTGCGACCGCCATGGATGTGACGCGCCCGGCAATTGCCCCGCGCCCAAATCGCCCAACAGCCCGGAACGCTGGTATTTCTGCGAAACCCATGCCGCCGAATATAACAAGGGCTGGGATTATTTTGCCGGCCTGTCGGCGGAGGAAGCGGCCAAACGCGAATCGGACGAACGGCGTGATGCGTCGGGTTATGCCGAATCGCGGCACAATGCGTGGGCGGGGCCGGGCGACGGCACGCGGTCACGTGACGAGATGCGCGCGCTCGACGTGCTCGAACTCGACGCCGATGCCGATTTTGACGCGATGCGCGCCGCGTGGCGGCGGCTCGCCAAGGCCAATCATCCCGATTTTCGTCCCGGCGACGAGGAAGCCGCCGACCGTTTCCGCGCGGTTCAGGCTGCATGGGACGTGCTGCGCGCCGCCGAGGAACGCCGGCAGTGGAAACCCGCCTGACCCCATGAAGCACGAGGTCCGCTCCAACTGGGATCAGGCGGTTCTGGTCTGCGCCAAATGTTCAAAGCGCGTGGGTGGCGGCTTCGGCGACAAGGGCAAAACGCCGCTGGCCAAGGCGCTTCGCAGACATCTGGACCTGAAAAAGGGGCGCAAGGGCGCGGCGGGCGTGGTCGAGGTGCGATGCCTGGGCATCTGCCCCCGCGGCGCCGTGGTGGTGGTCAACGGCGCCGCGTCACGGGTCTGGCATCTGGTCCAGCCCGGTGCCGACCTGAACGAAGTGGCGGCCGGTGTCGGGCTGGCGCCAACTCAGTCGAAATAGCCCGCGCGCGCGATATCCTCGATCAGGCCGGGGCCTTGCGGCATCCAGTTCAGCCGTTGACGCGTGCGTTCGCTGCTGGCGGCGAAATCGCTGGCGGCAAAGGCCGCGAACCAGCCGAAATGATCGGCAGCGGTCTCTGGCGGGACGGACTGAACCGGCAGGTTGAGACCTGCGCCGATGGCCACCGCGATATCGCGCATCGCCACGCCCGTTTCCGCATGGGCGTGATAGCGACTACCGGCCGCATCATCCTCGATCGCCAGCCGGAACAACATGCCCGCATCGGCGCGGTGCACCGCCGACCAGCGATTCGCGCCGTCGCCGATAAAGGCCGAAACGCCGCGCCTGCGCGCGATGTCGATCAGGATCGGGACGAATGCATGGTCGCCCGCGCCGTGCACCGATGGCGGCAGTCGCACCGCGCCCGCCCGAATGCCGCGCGCGATCAGGTCGGCGACCGCACGCTCTGATGCACGCGGATAGGCGTCGTGCGGTTGTGCGGCGACGTCGTCCTCGGTCGCGATCCGGCCCAGCACCGGGGTTCCCGACGTGACGAGCAGGGGCTTGTCGGTTCCCTCCAGCGCGTCGCCCAGCATGGCGATGGTGGCACGGTCCAGCGCGCAGACTTCGGCGAAGCGAGCGAAATCATGGATCATGCCGGTGTGGATCACGGCATCCGCAGCCTCGACCCCGGCACCAAGCCCATCGGGCAGCGTCAGTTCCCCCCGCTGAACCGCCGCGCCCTTTTCGGTCAATTGGGCGGCGGCGGCATCGGATCGGGCGAGGCCGATGACCTCGTGACCGCCCGCCAGCAGCGCATCGACAACGGCCGCGCCGACAAAACCCGTGGCGCCCGTGACAAATATCTTCATTTCCCGGCCTCTTGTTGGTTGAGGCCCGCAGATCGGCTATGCCGTCAGCCTGTTAAAGCCGGGGCTTTATCCCGGTATAACGACCAACAGGCTCGGTTGACGATGGCACAAGGCGCGCTTGGCGATTTCCTGAAGAACCGGCGCGGGCGCATCGACGCGGCGGCGCTGGGCTTTTCCGGGCGCCGTCGAACGCCCGGATTGCGGCGGGAGGAAGTCGCCCAACGCGCAAATATCAGCGCGACCTGGTATACCTGGCTCGAACAGGGGCGGGGCGGGGCGCCGTCGGCGCGGGTGCTCGACAGCCTGGCGACCGCGCTGATGCTGACCGATGTGGAGCGCGAGCATCTGTTTCTGGTCGCGATCGGACAGCGGCCGATGGAGCGACGCGCCGAGCGGGATGCAGTATCGCCACGCCTGCAACGGCTGCTCGACGCGTTCGGCGACCTGCCCGCCACCATCAAGACGGCGACGTGGGACGTGGTGGCGTGGAACCGGGCAGCGACGGTCTGCCTTGCGGACTATGCGTCGCTGGCCCCCAGCGACCGGAACGTGGTGCGGCGTCTGTTCCTCGACCCACAGGTGCGGGCAATGCAGGCGGATTGGCAGGATGTGGCGCGCTATGTCGTCGCCAGCCTGCGCGCTGACAGCGTCCGTGCGGGCGCGGCGGATGAGGTGGCGGCGCTGGTTGCCGAAATGAGCGCCGCCAGCGCGGATTTCGCCGCGATGTGGCAGGACCGTGACGTGCGCGACATGCGTGGCGGCATCAAGCGGCTGATCCACCCGGTCGCCGGGCCGATCGGGTTTGAATATTCGACCTTTCCCGTCGATGGCCGTCCCGATTTGCAGATGATGCTGTTCAATCCGGCGACCGATGCGGACCGCGCGAGGATCGCGGCGCTGTTGCGCTGAGTGCGCGGCCTTTCTAACCGGCGGCGATGGGAATCATCGCGACGATCATGAACACGACCACCGGCCAGCCGATCCAGAAGATGAGCTTTGGCCGGATGCCCAAGCCATGGGCTTCCTTCACGCTGGAAACGGGCGAACTGGTCAAGGCCGACCGGGTGGAAGTCGGCAAGCCGGCACCGGGCAAGGCGGTGACGCCGGTGTTCGTCTGGGTCACGCCAAAGAGCTGACCCGGACGCTCACGCCGCCTGACGGGCCGCCGTTTCGCGGATCAGCGCGATCATGTTGGGAATGCCCTGCGTCCGGTTCGAGCTGAGCTGGTTCTTCAGGTCGAAGGGCGCCAAAGCCGCTTCGATATCGGTTGCCAGAATGTCAGCGGGGCGTTTGTCCTGAACGGTAAGCAGGACCAGCGCGATAATGCCCTTGGTGATCGCGGCGTTGCTGTCGGCCAGGAAATGCAGCGCCCCGTCCGGCGTCTGTGTGGGATAGACCCAGACCGATGCGGAACAGCCGCGTACCAACGTCGCATCGGTCTTGAGCGCATCGGGCATCGGCTCCAGCGAGCGGCCAAGGTCGATCAGCAGGCGATAGCGATCGTCGGCTTCGAGGAACTCATATTCGTCGGCAATCT
>NZ_DATJLI010000113.1:0-4092 GCF_035490575.1 Sphingomonas sp.
GATGGCGCGCCCCAGGGTGTTTCGATTTCGACCCAGCGGCCATCCTCGATCCCCTCCACATCATACAGGCCCGACCCGCCGATGATCCCGATCGTCCAGTCGCCCATGTCCCGACCCTTTCCAGTCATTGCCGCGAAAGCACCGGCGTCCTAATCCTGGTCGCCATGATGCGTAAGCCCCTGATTCCCGTCGCCGTCGCCGGCCTGTTCGTCGCCACCGCGCCCGCGCACGCCGCTGATCCGATTGCCGGGCGCTGGTTGACCGAGGGCGGACAGGCGGTCGTCAACATCCGCCCGTGCGGCCCGTCGCTGTGCGGGGCGATCGAGCGGGTGTTGAAGCCGACGCCGGGGGCGCCGACGACCGATGTCAAAAATCCCGATCCGGCGCTTCGCAACCGGCCCTTTGTCGGCATCAACATCCTGACCCGGTTCAAGGACGAGGGCACCGACTGGCGCGGGCAGATCTATGATCCGAAATCGGGCAAAACCTATCGCTCGATCCTGAAAGCAAGTGGCAACAGCCTGTCGGTAAAGGGTTGCGTTGCCGTGTTTTGTCGCAGCCAGAGCTGGACACGGGCGCGCTGAATCGGGTTAAACGGTAAAGCTCTCTCCGCAGCCACACGCGCCCTTGGCATTGGGATTGTTGAACACGAACCCGGCGGTGAAATCGTCCTCGACCCAGTCCATGGTCGAGCCGATCAGGTAAAGCACCGATCCGCCATCGACGAAGAAGGCGCCGTCGGGCGTTTCGATCCGCTCGTCCATCGGATCGGCGGTGGTGACGTAATCGACCGAATAGGCCAGACCCGAACAGCCCCGGCGCGGCGTGGACAGCTTTACGCCGATGGCATCGGCGGGCGCGCGCGACATCAGGTCGGCGACGCGCGCTTCGGCGGCGGGAGTCAGATGAATCGCCTGTGGGCGAGTGCGGGTGGCAGTTGTCATCACAGCATTCCCAGTTCAAGGCGGGCTTCGTCCGACATCTTCATCGGGTCCCAGGGCGGGTCCCAGACCAGATTCACATCGACCGCGCCGACGCCGGGCACCGCGCCGACGCGCAGTTCGACCTCCATCGGCATCGATTCAGCGACGGGGCAGTGGGGGGTGGTCAATGTCATGGTGACGGCGGCATGGCCGTCTTCTGACACCTCGACTCCATAAATCAGGCCAAGGTCGTAGATATTGACGGGTATTTCGGGATCAAAAATTTCCTTCAACGCCGCGATGATCGCATCATAGACGGCGCCGCCGGGTTGACCGCCCGCCGTCTCGACGGGCTTTTGCGAGAGGAAGCCGTCGAGGTAATCGCGCGTCCGCTCTGGCCGCGCGCCATCGTCCGCATCGCCAACGCGCGCGCGCGGCGGGCTTTCAACGGTTTCGACTTCTTCGACCTTGATCCTGTCATCCATTATCCGAAAATCCGTGTAACGCGTTCAATTCCCTTGACGAGTCGATCGATATCGGCCGGCCCGTTATAAACGCCGAAGCTGGCGCGCGCGGTGGCGAGGATTTCAAGTGCATCCATCAGCGGTTGCGCGCAGTGGTGGCCAGCGCGGATCGCAACATGGCCCTCATCCAATATGGTGCCGATGTCATGCGGATGCACCCCGTCGACCACGAAACTGACAATCCCCGCCGAGTCCGCCGGGCCGAACAGCCGCACCGAATTAAGCGCGGACAGTGCGTCGCGCGTCTGCTTCACCAAAACGGTCTCATGCGCGTGGATCGTATCCAGCCCGATCGCGTCGACATAATCAATCGCGGCATGGAGGCCCAGCACGCCGACGATATGCGGCGTGCCCGCCTCGAACCGGGCGGGGGCGGGAGCATAGCTGGTGCCCGCGAACGATACCTTGTCGATCATGGCGCCGCCGCCTTGCCATGGCGGCATGGCGTCAAGCAGGTCGGCCCGGCCCCACAGCACGCCGATGCCGGTGGGGCCATAGAGCTTGTGCGCTGAAAAGACGTAGAAATCGCAGTCGAGCGCCTGAACGTCGACGGCCATGCGCGGCACGGACTGACATCCGTCGAGCAGCAGTTTCGCGCCAACGCCATGCGCCAGATCGGCGGCGCGGCACGCGTCGAGAATGGCGCCGGTGACGTTCGACACATGCGCCAGCGCGACCAGCTTGTGCGCCGGCGTCAGCATCGCGGCCATCGCGTCGAGGTCGATCGAATGATCGTCGGTCAGCGGCACGACGTCGATTTCGACGCCCAGCCGCCCGGCGACCAATTGCCACGGCACGATGTTCGAGTGGTGCTCAAGCAGCGACAACAAGATGCGGTCGCCCGGCTTTAGATGCGTTGCAGCCCAGCTTTGCGCGACGAGGTTGATCCCCTCCGTCGCGCCGCGCACGAATATGCACTCGTCCGGGCTGCCCGCGCCGATAAAGTCCGCTACGCGGCGTCGCGCGGCTTCGTAGGCCAATGTCATGTCGGCCGAGCGTTGATAGACCCCGCGATGCACCGTGGCATAAGTGGTGTCATAGCCGCGGGTGATCGCATCGATCACCGCGCGTGGTTTCTGCGCGGTCGCGGCGGTGTCCAGATAAGCCCAGCCATCGGGGATCGCCGGAAAATCGGCGAGCAGGTCCAGCGGGCGCGCGTCGGCCATGACGGTCATGCGGCGCGCCTTCCTGGCTGTAACTTGTCAAACTTCACACCACGGGGGCCATGGAGTCCCCGCTCCAGCCGCCGCGCCGGGCGCAGCGGCAGGGCGGGGCGGGTGTGAGCCATGACGCGGCGATACACCGGCAAAGGCGTGTAGGACAGCATCACAGCGCCGCCGTCAGCCAGCGTTCGGCATCCGCCGTGAAGGCTTTGCGAACGGTATCTTCACCGATGCGGTCGATGGCATCGGCGACAAAGGCGCGGGTCAGCATTGCGGTCGCCAGCCCATGCGGGATGCCGCGCGATTTGAGATAGAACAGCGCGCGCTTGTCCAACTCACCCACCGTCGCGCCATGCGCGCACTTCACATCATCTGCGAAGATTTCGAGTTCGGGCTTGAGGTTCACCGTTGCCGTGCGATGCAAAAGAAGTCCGCGAAGTGACTGTTCACCATCGGTTTTCTGTGCGCCGCGAGCCACGTCGACGCGAGCGGCCAGGCTGGCGGCCGAACGGTCGGCGGCGACGGCGCGCCAATATTGCTTGCTCGACCCGTCAAGCGCGTCGTGCAGCACGGTGACGGCGCATTCCTTGCGCTCATCGCCGCGTGTCAGCAGCGCGCCGCCCATTTCGGCAAAACCGCCATTGCCGGTGACGTGCAGATGCCCGTCGATCCGCGCGGCGGCCCCGCCCGCGCCCAGGAAAATGCTGACAAGGCTGGCGGCCTGTCCGATCGTGGCTTCGTCGCGCAGCGACACGAAGCCGCTGTCCTGAAGGATGCGGACCGAACGCATCAGGCGCGCACCCTCAGCCAGCGCCAGCGTCGTCAGTCGGTTGGACCAGCCGGTGCCGATATAGGTTTCGACCACCGAAGCCACGGCATCGCGGCCAAGCTCGATCCGCCCGGGCAGGTGGTTTTCGCCGCCGGTGGCGACATGAACGATCTGAATATCGGTAACGGCGCGCTCGGCATCCAGCGACACGCGCCAGCCGGTGCCCGCGGTCGCGGCGGCGAGCGGGTGGTTGCTGTCGGCGCTCAGCGCCTCGACCGTGACGGGGCCGGGGGTGCTGCGCGCGGCGTCGAACACGCCGTCGACGAACACCAGGCGCGGACCTTCATCCTCGATCCAGAAATCCTCGACCGACGGCACGGCGGACGCGCGCGGGGTGGCGCGGGCGGCCTCAAGCGCGGACATGTCAGTCCAGCGCCACGCCTCCATCTTGTTGGTGGGCAGGTCGCTCACGCCGCGATCGCTCCGTAACCTTCGCGCTCCAGCTCCTTGGCCAGCTCCGGCCCGCCGGAGCGCACGATGCGACCGTCGGCCAGCACATGCACGAAATCGGGCTGCACATAGTCGAGCAGGCGTTGGTAATGGGTAATCAGCACGACCGCCTTGTCCGGCGCGCGCATGATGCGGTTGATGCCGTCGCCCACGATCCGCAGTGCGTCGATGTCCAGCCCGCTGTCGGTTTCATCCAGAATGGC
>NZ_DATJLI010000114.1:0-9456 GCF_035490575.1 Sphingomonas sp.
GGCACTGGCGGCGGGATGCGATGTCGTGCTCGATTGCTGGGCGCGCATGGACGAGATGGCTGACATCGCCGCGCGCATCGACCCGGCGGGTCCGCCGGTGCTCGAACGGCTCGGCCGTGCAATGGCGATGCGGGCGGCGCCGAGCGGCGACATGGCCGACCTCATCGCGCGGCGCGACGCCTTGCTGGCGCTGGCGAACTGATCGAACCGTTGCGCTCGCCGCGCTGGCCGTGGCAATCACGCGCATGGCCGATGGCGATGCCGACACCCTGACGATTTCGCTGGAAAGCTGGGAGGGGCCGCTCGACCTGCTGCTGGGGCTGGCGCGCACGCAGAAGGTCGATCTCAAGGCGATTTCGATTCTCGAACTGGTCGAACAATATCTGGCGTTTATCGCCTCTGCCCGCGAATTGCGGCTGGAGGTTGCGGCCGATTATCTGGTGATGGCGGCGTGGCTTGCCTATCTCAAATCGGCGCTGCTGTTGCCGCGCGACCCGGAAGAAACGCCAAGTCCCGAGGAACTGGCGCTGCGCCTGACGCTCAGGCTGGAGCGGCTGAATGCGATGCGCGAGGCCGGGGCACGCCTGATGGCGCGCGACCGGATCGGCCGGGACGTGTTCGCGCGCGGCGCGCCGGAGGGGCTGAGGACGGTGCGACAGACCCGCTGGGATGCCAGCCTGTATGACCTGATCGCCGCCTATGGCCGGGTGAGCGCGCGATCGCGCCCCGTGCTGCATGTCGTGCGACAGCGACCGGTGATGACGCTGGAGGCGGCGCTGGCGCGTGTATCGGCAATGCTGGGCGAAGCGCTCGACTGGACGTCGCTGTCGCGTTTCCTGCCCGACGGCGGCGACGCGTTGTGGCGGCGTTCGGCGGTCGCCTCCAGCTTTCTGGCCGTGCTTGAATTGGCGAAGCAGGGGCGCGTCGAACTGGAACAGGCGGGACCGTTCGCGCCGCTTTATCTGCGGACGCCGGCATGAGCGAGCGCGATCCCCTGGTCCGCGCGGTCGAAGCGATCCTGTTCGCCGCTGCCGATCCGATTAGCGTCGCCGACATTCGCGCGCATCTGGGCGAGGGCGGCGATGTGCGGGGGGCGCTCATGACGCTGGAGGGGGATTATGCGGGTCGCGGCGTCAATCTGGTCCGGCGCGGCGAGCATTGGCATTTTCAGACGGCGGGCGATCTGGCGCATATCTTGCGCCGCGAGCGCGAGGACAGCCGCAAGCTGAGCCGCGCGGGGATCGAGACGCTGGCGATCATCGCCTATCACGAACCAGTGACCCGCGCCGATATCGAGGCGATTCGCGGGGTGCAGGTCGCGCGCGGCACGCTGGACGTGTTGATGGAGGCGGGGTGGGTCCGCCCCGCCGGCCGACGGGAGGTGCCCGGTCGCCCGTTGATGTATGCGACGACGCCCGCGTTTCTCGACCATTTCGGGTTGGGCAGTCGCCGCGACCTGCCCGGCATCGACGATCTGCGTGCCGCAGGGCTGCTCGATCCGGTCGATCTGGCGCTTGAGCAGACAGCGGTGGAAAAGGGCGACGAGGACGACTAGATAGGTAGGACCTCGAGGAGATTCGTCATGGGAAGTTTCAGCCTGGTCCATTGGCTGGTGTTCGGCGTCATCGCGATCCTGCTGCTTGGCGGCGGGCGGTTTTCGAACCTGATGGGCGACGTTGCCAAGGGCATCAAGAACTTCAAGAAGGGAATGGCCGAGGAAGAGGCCGAGCCGACACGCATCGAAGCGCAACGTGCGGCGGAACCCGCTTACAAGACCGACGCCTACAAGGCCGAGGAACGCGCGCACGAACAGCGCTGACGCGATCAAGCCGGCCACGGGCAAGCTGTCCGCTGGCCGGTTTTGTTCTGGAATAATGGCGCGCAGGCGGGATTGACGGAGCGAGATGCTCGATTTCAACATGAGCGAGATGGTGGTGGTCGCCGTCGTCGCGCTTCTCGTCATCGGTCCAAAGGACCTGCCGAAAGCAATGCGGTTCGTCGGCTATTGGGTCGGACGCGCGCGCGGTGTGGCGCGGCAATTCCGTTCCGGCTTCGATTCGATGGTCCGCGAGGCCGAGCTGGCCGAGATGGAAAAGAAATGGGCGGATGAGAATGCGCGCATCATGCGCGAACATCCGACCGAATCCGACAAGCCCGTAACGGCCGAACCTGTCTCGCTCCCGGCTCCAGGTGCGTCGGAGGACCAGTCCGCGGTTACGGTCGAGCCACCAGTGATCCGCGATGAAACGCCCGCCGCGGGCGCGCCTGGCGAACCCGATCCGAAGGCGCAGTCGTGAACGATATCGACGATACCCAGGCACCGTTGCTGGAGCATCTGGTTGAGCTGCGCCGCCGGATGCTGTTATGCGTCGTCACGGTGTTTGTCGCGTTCGGCGTGTCCTATGGCTTTGCCGAACAGATTTTCGCGTTTCTCGTCCAGCCGCTGCTCGCCGCCGGACAGGACAAGGTGATCTTCACCCAGTTGTTCGAAGCGTTCTTCGTTCGGATCAAGGTCGCCTTTTTCGCGGCGATGATGGTGTCTTTTCCTGTCCTGGCCAACCAGTTGTGGCAGTTTGTGGCGCCGGGACTTTATCGCAGTGAAAAGCGCGCGCTGCTGCCTTTCATCCTTGCCACGCCGGTCCTGTTCACCATGGGCGCGGCGCTCGCTTATTATGTGACCATTCCCGTCGCGCTGCATTTCCTGCTGGGCTTCGAGGGTAATTTCGGCGGTATCCAGCAGGAGGCGTTACCTTCGGTTGGCAATTACCTGTCGTTCGTGATGCAGTTCCTGTTCGCGTTCGGCATTTCGTTCCTGTTGCCGGTGCTGCTGATGTTGTTGGAGCGTTCGGGGATCGTCACGCGCAAGCAACTGATCGGCGCGCGGCGTTACGCCATCGTCGCCGCCTTCGGCATTTCGGCAGTGCTGACGCCGCCCGATATCGGGTCACAGTTCCTGCTCGCGATCCCGATGATCCTGCTCTACGAACTCGCGCTGATCGGGATCTGGTTCACCGAGCGCAAGCGCGCCAAGGAAGCCGACGCTGAGACCGAAGCGAGCGCCTGAACGAAAAAGGGCCGCGCACCCGGTTTCGGTGCACGACCCTTTTTTACGTCAACGCCGGTGGTTCAGTCGGCAACATCTTCAACTGCCGAACCGGCCGACTGCACGTCGCGGCCCACGCCCTCGACCGTGTTGCACGCGCTGACGATCAGCGCACCGGCGACCATGGCCAAGCCCAGAATCTTACGCATCCTAATCTCCATCATAACCACTCGCCGGTTCTGAATGCCGGACGCGCACATTCGTTCCATGCGCGAAGCGGACGAGTGATCCGAAGCAATCGGACGAAGCGTAACAATGATTTTCGTGAAACGATAAAGGCCTGGAAACGCCGCCGGGGGGGGAGGGTCGACGTTTCCAGGCCTCATGTCATGAACGGCGAGAGCGGGGGGGCAAAAGGTCGCCGTTCGGAAAGCAGAACGTGCGCTCGCCAAACCGGTTCCGGGTGGCGGTGACTTTTTTCAGTCGGCCTGCATCAGCGGCAGCGCGACCTCATAGGCGCCCGCCAGCGGATCATGATGAAGTGGCGCGCGTAGTTGCCGCGCGAGACCGGTGACGACACGGCCATATCGATTGGCCAGCAGCGTTTCCAGCGCGGGGGTCTGAATAAAGGCCGGCGCGACGAGGCGAAGCGTGCCGCTGCGCGCGTCTTCATCACCGGCGCGAAGGCTGATGCGGACCTGCGTTTCGGGGCTGACATTCATTGCCAGTTCGAGGAGTTCGGTGACGAGGAACGCCACCGCCACGGCCGTGTCCTGCGATACCGACACCGGTTCCACATCGATCGTGACCGAAAAGCGGTGCGCGAGTTCGGGCGCCCCGGCGCGGATGCCGGCCGCGAGTTCGCCGATGACCGACCGCATCTCGACCCCGCGATTTTCCTCGAGCTCGGCAAAGTGGTAACGGTGCACGACCGCCAGCGCATCGACCCGCCGCTGGATCGACGCATAGGCCGCCGCCGCTTCGGGCGTGGTCGCGCCGCGCGCGTGGAAATTGATGAGGCTGGCGATGACCTGCAGGTTATTCTTTACCCGGTGATGCACTTCGCGCGTCAGCTTGGTCTGGCGCAGCAAGCCCTCCGCCAGTCCCGTTTCATGCGCCACGACCGTCTGGGTCAGTGTGCGGAACGTGTCGCCAAGCTGCCGGATCTCCTGCGCCGGCACCGCGCCATAATCGACGGGACCCAGCACCGTGCCCGGCGCATAGGCACTGACGCTTGCACGCAGCCGCCGCAGCGGGCGGATCAGCAGGCGATCGACCACGAACCATGCAATCCCTGCCGCCAGCACCCACATCAGCAGTGGGAGCAAGGTCGTGACAACCAGCGGCGACGTGATCGGCGCGCCGCGCATCGTCATTTCAATGACCAGACCATCGATGCCCAGCGGGGTCCCCGCCGTTTCGATCCGGTTGAGGACACCGATGCCGGGCAGCGTCGTCAGGTCCAGCCCTTCCCCGTCGCCGCGCAATGTGATGCCATGGTCAGGAACGATCCCGCCGGGCCGCGCCGTCATTGCCAGGAAATCGCGCGGGAAATAGGCCGTGGCCACGGCGCCCTCGGCGCGCCCGACAACCGACAAAACCAGTCCGTCGCCGACGATCCGCGCGGCGGGGGCTTGATCCGACTGGGCGGCGATCCGGGGGGGCAGGGGCGCGCCGCACAACAAACGACCGGACTTGTCGATAATCGCGAACTGCGATCCGGCGGCACGCTGCTGGGCAAAGGCGCCCATCGCTCTGGCGCAAGCCGGCGCATCGTCCGCGCTGAGTGCCAGGGCGTCCATCGCCTGATGCAGGGTGTTCATGTCGCCGTTCAACTCGGCCGTCAGCGCGCGGGCGCTTTCGCTCAGCGCCAGTCGAAGCTGGGATCGCGCTTCAAGATCGGCGATACGCGTGGTTTGCAGCGATGCAAGGAGCGCGATCAGCGCGAGCGGCAGCAGTGCGCCGCCAAGGATCAGAAATACGCGTGCACCCGTCGGCATCCGGGCCAGCCAGCGCCCGCGCAATCTCGGATCGGTGCTGTCATCGGAACCAGGCGCGATCGATTTTGTCATTTGCAGTCAGGCTAGCCCGTTTGAAAGCCGGTGGGAAATGCCGCTACTGGCCACGGCCTGGATTGCATCAACCCTGACTCAAAAAACTGTGCTGAGCCGCAATCAACCCAGGCGCTTTAGCAGGTCCAGAAGTTCATCGGGCACTTTTTCGTCGACCGCTTCACGATAAACCGCACGCAGCGCATCGCCGACGTTCTTCTGCTTTGTTCCGGTCTGCTTGAGCGGCTTTTCATCCGAAGGCTTATCCGAAGGCACGTTTTCCCCCTGCTCCCCGCAATCCCCCTTTCAGATTGCGGGTACGACGATTTCGCGAGGCGCCTGGGCCGCACCTCGATTCCGGTGTGCGCTAGCACATGTTCGGAGCGATGAAACCAAAGAGCGCCTCGTTGGTTCCATGGCGCGAGGCATTTTCGGGGGAGGGGGTCCTTCACCTGTCGGGCCATCGCTCTATTATCAAAGGTTCGCCGCCCCCGACCATGCGGGGCGGTCGTGGAGGAGAACAAAACGATCATGTCGCTTGGCCAGCAGCTTGCCCCGCACCTTCCCTTTCTGCGCCGTTACGGACGCGCGCTGACGGGCAGCCAGACCGAAGGCGACCGTTATGTTCGCGCGACGCTGGAAGCCATCGTCGCCGCGCCTGAGGAGTTTCCGCGCGACGTCGACCCGCGCCTGGGCCTGTATCGCACGTTCCAGGCGATCTGGGGTTCGACTCAGGTCAATGAACTGGGCGGTGACGAAGCCGATCCGTCGAGCGACCAGGAAGCGATTGCGCGCGCCCGCCTTGCGCGCATCGCGCCGCTGTCGCGCCAGGCGCTGCTGCTGACCGCGATGGAGGGCTTCACGGTCGAGGATACCGCCTATCTGATCGATGTCGACACCGCCGAAGTCGACAAGCTGGTCGCCGATGCACTCGCCGAAATCGAGCAGCAGACGCGCGCGCGCGTGCTGGTGATCGAGGATGAGCCGATCATCGCCATGGATCTGGAGACCATCGTGCGCGATCTGGGGCATGACGTCACCGGCGTGGCGGTAACGCGCGACGAAGCGGTTGCGCTGGCGATGGAGGATCGTCCGGGCCTGGTGCTGGCCGACATCCAACTTGCCGACGACAGTTCGGGGATCGACGCCGTCAAGGATATTCTGGCGCAGTTCAACGTGCCGGTGATCTTCATCACCGCGTTCCCGGAGCGGCTGCTGACGGGCGAGCGTCCCGAGCCGACATTCCTTATCACCAAGCCGTTTCAGCGTTCGACGGTCAAGGCGGCGATCAGTCAGGCGTTGTTCTTCGACCAGTCGACCGTCCCGGCGGCGTGAACCACGGCTCCGTAAAAAATTACGGAGCCAAAACGATTTTGGGGGGTTTATCCGTCATGGCTGATCCGAACGAGCAAGTGCATATCGACACCGATCGCGCCCGCGCCGGTGCCACCCCCCGCATGACGCGGTATATCCTGCCCATTTCACTGGTGCTGGTGATCGCGATCTTTGCCTATCTGGTATTGGTCTGACCGCGATCGATACCGAATCGTCCGGGGCAGGGGTGGTCATGGGGGCGTCGCGCCCCTATGTTCCCGCGCCGGGCCGTGTGTTTTCTGGCCCTGCCGAACGGAGCCGCATGTCGCAAAATGACGATCAGCAAGCGGACGCGCCCGACGCGGTCGCGTATGAGCATGTCTCGCTGTCGGACCCCGACTTCAAGGCGCAGCTGACCCAGGTCATTCCGCATCTTCGCGCGTTTGGCCGTTCACTGTCGGGTAGTCGCGATACTGCGGACGATCTGGTGCAGGAAACGCTGTTGAAGGCATGGGCGGCGCGCAAGCGGTTTCAGGCGGGCACGAACATGCGCGCATGGACGTTCATCATCCTTCGCAACCTGTATCTCAGCCAGATGCGTCGCGCGCGGTTCAAGGGCGAGTGGGACGATCTGGTGGCCGACCGACTGTTGGCCGCGCCTGCCAGTCAGGATCGCCACGTCGAATTGACCGATATGCAGCGCGCCCTGCTGCACTTGCCCCGACCGCAGCGCGAGGCGCTGATCCTCGTCGGGGCGGGCGGCTTTGCCTATGAGGAAGCGGCCGAAATCTGTCAGGTCGCGGTGGGCACGATCAAGAGCCGTGTCGCGCGGGGCCGGGTCGCGCTGGAAAATCTGCTGACTGATGGCGATTTGCCCAGTCGCGCATTGCACGATGCCGGCGATCGAAGTGCGCTCGATACCATTATGGGTGAGGTCGAGGAACTCAGTCGCCCACGCTGAATATCGTTGTCGTGTAAGAAAAAGGGCTGGTCGCAACGCGCGACCGCCCTTTTTGGATTCTGTCGTTTCGCTATGTCAATCGCGATGAGTGGTGCGGTTGTCGAGCGCGTGGAGTAGCGCCGTCATATCCTCCGGCAGATTGCGTTCCCGACGATAGGCGCCGCGCAACGCGCCGGACAGCCGGTCCCCGACACCCGGCATCCCGACACGCAGACCGTCATTGGAACGATGCGAAGGTGAGGTGATCTGTGACATGCGGGTGTAACGCGCTTGTCCGCCAATCGTTGCTTGACACCGGCATCGATGCTGCGTTTCCCCCTGATTGATATGACCGCGACGAATGATCCGGCGCGCCTGACGCGCGCACTCGACCGCGCACGGGCCGAAGCGCCGTTTCTGCGACTTGCCGCCGATCGCGAGCCGGAACTGGCCGCTGATCCCATCGCTGCGCTTGCCGATCCCGTCGCGGCGGCCTTTGCCGGTCTGGATGACCGCCCGGTGGCCGAACGGTTGCGGCTGGCGCGTTGGCGGCTGGCGCTGATCGTCGCGCTGGCGGACCTGTCAGGCGTCTGGCCGTTCGAGCGGGTGGTCGCCACATTGACCGATTTCGCCGACCGGGTGCTGGATACGGCGATCCGCGCGGCCATTGGCGAACGCACGCCCGATGCCGAACCGGTCGGCTTCACCGCGATCGCGCTGGGCAAGCAGGGTAGCGGCGAGCTGAACTATTCATCGGACATCGACCCCATCCTGCTGTTCGATCCCGAAACACTGCCCACGCGCCCGCGCGAAGAGCCACAGGAAGCCGCGGTGCGGATCGGCAAGCGGGTGGTCGAACTGCTCCAGGCGCGCGACGGCAATGGTTATGTGCTGCGCGTTGACCTGCGCCTGCGCCCGTCGAGCGAGGTGACGCCGATCGCGCTGCCGGTCGAGGCGGCGATCGGCTATTATGAGTCGGCGGCGCTGCCATGGGAGCGGGCCGCGTTCATCCGCGCTCGCGCCTGCGCTGGTGATGTCGTGCTGGGGCAGCGGTTCCTCAACGCGATCCGGCCGTTCATCTGGCGGCGCAGCCTCGATTTCGGGGCGATTGCCGAAATCAGGGGCATCACCACGCGCATTCGCGACCATCATTCGCGCGGACAGGCATTCGGTCCCGGCTTCGACCTGAAGCGCGGACGCGGCGGTATTCGCGAGATCGAGTTTTTCGCGCAAATCCATCAGCTCATCCATGGCGGCCGCGATCCGTCGCTGCGTGCGCCCGCTACGCTGGATGCGCTGGCCGCACTGGCGGCGGCGGGGCGCATCGACAAGGACGATGCCTCGGTGCTGGCGGATGCCTATCGCTTGTTGCGGACGCTGGAGCACCGCGTGCAGATGATCGACGATCGCCAGACGCACGCGCTGCCCGATGGCGGTTCGCTCGATCATGTGGCGCGGCTGCACGGACTGGACGATGGGGCGGCGCTGCTCGATCTGGCACGTCCGCATGTCGAGCGGGTGGGCGCGATCTATGACGCGATCGAACCGGAAAGCAGCGACCGGTTGCCCGACGCCGATGCGGCGCTGTCCGCGCGGCTGGCGGCAGCGGGCTTTGCCCAACCCGATCAGGCGGTGCGCCGCGTCGCCGAATGGCGGGCGGGGGCCTATCCCGCGCTGCGAAGCCCGGCGGCGCGCGGCGCGCTGGAGAATGCGCTGCCCGACCTGATCGCCGCATTGGGCGGTGCGCCCGACCCAGACGGCGCGATCCTGCGGCTGGACCGCATCCTTGGACGCTTGCCGAGCGCGATCAACTTCTTCCGCCTGATCGACGCGCAGCCGCATCTGGCGCGATTGCTGGCCACGGTGCTGAGCCTGGCGCCGACCTTGGCCGATGCGCTGGGGCGGCGGGTCGAGATGCTCGATGGTCTGATCGACGCAAGTGCGCTGGAACCGGTCGGCGCCGTTGGCGAACTGGTCGCGGCGATGCGCGCGGGGCGACTCGATTATGAACAGCGCCTCGATCATGTCCGCCGCGTGGTGGCCGAGACGCGCTTTGCGCTGGGCGTTCAGATTGTGACGGGTGCGCGCGATCCGCTGGAAGTGGCGGG
>NZ_DATJLI010000115.1:0-8246 GCF_035490575.1 Sphingomonas sp.
GGCCATCAATTCGCCCATGCGCTCGCCGTCATAGACATTCATCTGACAGCCGAACGACTTGACGTGAAAGGTTTTGGGATTGGTCTTCATCGCCGCGCCTATAGCGTTGGTGCCCGCCCGCGTCACGCCGCCGGGCGACGGTCCGCCCACCAGTCATGGCCGATGAATGGTTCCAGCGGGCCGCCGGTGCGAACGCGGAACGCCTCCTCGATGCGGCGGCGCGCTTCGGCGGCGATGGCCTTGCGGCCCGGATAGTCGCGCGGGTGGAACGGGTCGAGGAACACGCATCGCACGGCAAAGCTGCCCGCGCGGGCGAGCACCCGCACGGCATTGTCGCGCCCGCCCTCATCCCCGATCCACGCCAGGTCACGCCCGCGCGCGTCATAGATCAGCAACACCGGCTGAACGAGCACGCCCGGCGGCGGGGGGTCGAGCACTGCCAGCAGCGGCGACTTGAACGGCAGCAGCGACTGGCCGTCGGTGGTCGTTCCCTCCGGGAAAACCGTCACCGACCAGTTATCGGCGAATGCCTCGCGAAGCTGATTGATCTGGTCAGCGACTTTCATCCGCTGCTCACGCGAGACATAGACGGTGCGGTTCAGCCCGGCCAGCCAGCCCACCAGCGGTGCGCGTTCCAGTTCGGCCTTGGCGACAAAGGCCGAGCCGCTGGTGCCCGCAATGGCAAGGATGTCGATCCAGCTTACATGATTGGCGACATAGAACACATCGCGCTTGAGCGGCGTGCCGATCCGCGTGACGCGCGCACCCGCGATCCGCCCGACAGTGCCCAGGAACAGGCGCGGCCAAGGCGACGACAGGCGCAGCAACCGAAACAGATAATGCAGCGGCACCGCAACCAGCGCCGCCAGCACCATCATCGCGACGCGAACCGAAAGCCGCAGCCGCTGGGCGGCGTTCAACGGTGAAGGTTGTCCCGCCGCCGCGCGCATCCGGCGTTCATGCGCGTGGTCGGCGCGGTCGCTCACGGCTTGCGGTCGAGCGCGACGCCGTAGAGTTCCATGCGGTGGTCGACCAGGCGAAAGCCCAGCCGTTCCGCAATCTGCTTTTGCAGCAGCTCCAGTTCGGGATCGACGAACTCGATCACCTTGCCCGTCTCGACATCGATCAGATGGTCGTGATGTGCCTCTGGCGCGGGTTCGTAACGCGCGCGGCCGTCGCCGAAATCATGGCGGTCGAGGATGCCCGCCTCCTCGAACAGGCGCACCGTGCGGTAAACGGTCGCGATCGAGATGCCGGGATCGATCGCCGATGCGCGCGCATAGACCTTTTCAACGTCGGGATGGTCTTCCGCTTCGGACAGGACACGGGCGATGACACGCCGCTGTTCGGTAATCCGCAGGCCCTTTTCGTGGCACAGCGCTTCAAGGTCGATCTTGCGAGGCATGGCGCCGATGTAATCGCACTTTCACCGCGTGGGAAGGCCCGCATCGAGCGCGGCGGACGCGCCCGATGCGGGGTCGGTGTTCAGCGCTTGCCGCGCTTTGTGCCCAGGCCGATCTTCTTGGCCAGGCTGCGGCGCTGTTCGGCATAATTGGGCGCGACCATCGGATAGTCGGCGGGCAGGTTCCACTTGGCGCGATATTGTTCGGGCGTCATCTGATAATGGGTCATCAGGTGGCGCTTGAGCATTTTGAGCTTCTTGCCGTCTTCAAGACAGACGATGTAGTCCGGCTTGATCGACGCGCGAATGGATACGGCGGGTTCCTGCTTGACTTCCGGTTCAGGCGTGGCGCCACCAAGGCCCACAAGCGCGCCGTGCACATTCTGGATGAGCAGCGGAAGATCCGACACCGCAACACTGTTGTTGCTGACATGCGCCGCGACGATATCCGCGGTCAATGTGACCAGCGTTTCCTGAAGCTCATTCTGATTATTCATGATTTTATCCTTTCGACCCGGAGTGCGCTCGACAAGGCGCTGCGTCCAGCCTGCCCTATCGTCGCATTGTCCCTGCATTTCAAGTCGAAAGGGCAAAGTTCCTAACCTGTGGAAATAACCAGACTGTAGGTATGGGCATCGAATACATTGCCGGACGCGCCACGATAATAATTCCTGCGAATCCCGATCTTTTCAAAACCTTCGCCGCGATACAGCGCCGCCGCGTCATTTCCCGCCCGCACCTCAAGATGCAGAATACGTGCATTGCGGTCACGTGCATCGCGCACGACGCCGCGTAATAGGCCCGCGCCCACCCCGCGGCGACGGAACGCGGGCCGCACGCCAAGCAGCAGCAGTTCCGCTTCGTCCACGGTGGCACGCGCCAGGGCGAAGCCCGCGGGTTCGCCATCAACCTCCGCCAACGTCAGCCAGACGCCGGGGAGCGTCAGCACGCCCAGACACTGCGCCGTGGTCCAGGCCTCGCCGAAATCGGGGTCGAATGCATCGGCCATCATGACCGCGACGAGTTTGAGTTCGGCGGCGCCGCCGGGGCGCAGCGTCACCGCACGAACCATCGTGCTCAACGCGCCCCCGGCAATTTGGCATCCGGCGCGCGACCATAGATCGGCGTGGGCGCCAACGCCGCCACATCGCCCGGCAACAGCACGATATCGGCGGCGCGGGGATGGCGCTGTTCGATCGATCGGCCCTGCCGGTCCAGATGGCGGACGCCGTCGCCGACGATCAGCAGGTCGCTGGGCAGCATCGCCAGCGCTGCATCGGGCGTCAGCGACGCAAAGGTGCCGTGCGGGCGAAGCGGGCGGTCGAAGCGTTGCACGAAGACTTCACCGTGCCCCCCTTCCATGACGACCGCAAGGGCGCCGGCGTCGATCCGGTCGGCAAAGGCACGCGCCGCGACCAGCGGCAGCACGCTGAATCCCGTGACCGGCACACTCCATCCCAGCCCAAGGCCGCGCGCGGCGGCCAGCCCGACCCGGATGCCGGTGAAACTGCCCGGCCCGCAATCGACGCGGATCGCATCGGCGCGCCCGCCGGCCGCCAGCTCGGCAATCATCGGCAACAGGCGCTCGGCATGACCGCGGCCCACGACTTCGTGGCGTGCATCCACAATCTGGCCGCCGTCCAGCAGCGCGACCGAACAGGCAGCGGTCGCCGTTTCGATGACCAGGGTTCGCAAAGGATCAGCCGATGCGGTTGAAGGTCTCGAACTCAGGGCGCGGGCTGCGATCAAAGATCGTGTCCGCGTCGCCCTTGCCCAGCGTCGAGATGAAATTGACCTTCACCTTGGGCTCGTCGGCGAAGAAGGCGGCGTTGACCTTGTTGGCGTTAAAGCCCGACATCGGCCCCGTATCCCAGCCCAGCGCCCGCGCGGCGATAATGAAATAGGCGCCTTGCAACGTCGAATTGCGGAACGCGCTTTCGCGTCGGGCCGCTTCGCTGCCGGTGAACCAGCTTTTCGCATCGGTGTGCGGGAACAGCCAAGGCAACTGCTCGTGAAAATCCTCGTCCATGCCGATCACGACGGCGGCGGGCGCCTTGCGGATCTTGTCGGCATTGGTGTCGCTCGCGCACGCCGCCAGTTTCTCGCGTCCCGCGTCGTCGAGCAGCCAGACAAAGCGCGCGGGCTGCTGGTTGGCCGAGGTCGGTCCCATCTTGATGAGGTCATAGATGGCGCGCACGTCCGCTTGCGTTACAGGCTTGTCGAGGTAGCCGTTATAGGTGCGCGCGGCGCGGAAAATGGTGTCGAGCGCGGCGGCATCGATCGGCTGGCCCATATTGATCCCCTGTTTTTACGTGATGCCGGTCAGACGGCGCGAACCTCGGTCACTTCGGGAACGTAATATTTCAGCAGCTGCTCGATCCCCTGCTTGAGCGTCGCGGTCGAGGACGGGCAGCCCGAACACGCACCCTGCATCTGCAGATAGACCTTGCCCTCATCAAAGCCGCGATAAACGATGTCGCCACCGTCGTTGGCGACCGCCGGGCGCACGCGCGTGTCGATCAGTTCGCGGATCTGCGCGACGATATCGGCATCCTCGGGGTTTTCGGCGAATTCCGGCGTGTCGGACGGCACCGAGATGCCCGCGGCGCTGCCGGCCTTGAACAGCGGCATGTCGGCCGAGAAATGATCGAGCAGGATGCCCAGCACATCGGGTTTCAGTCCGGGCCAGTCGACGCCCGGCGCGGCGGTCACGCTGATGAAGTCGCGGCCAAAGAACACGCCGGTCACATCGCCCAGGTTGAACAGCGCCTCCGCCAGCGGCGACGCTTCGGCTTCCTCCGGGGTCGCGAAATCGCGCGTGCCGGCGGTCATCACCGCGCGTCCGGGCAGGAACTTCATGGTCGCAGGATTGGGCGTTGTTTCGGTTTCGATCAGCATGGTTGCCATGTGGCCGCGACGGGGCGTCGGATCAAGAGCGGGGGATCAAGAGCGGGGGATCAAGGGCGCGCGGCGGCGTTCAGATATGCATCCGGCCGATCGCGGCGGCCCAGCGGCGCGGTTCGGCGCGGGCATGGCGCACCCGTGGCGATCGCCGCACCAGCCCCATGAGCAGATCGGCCAGCCATTTGCCCGGTTGCGCCAGCGGCCGTTCGAACTGGATCGACAGGATGATGCCGGGGTCGGCGGCATCGTTCCAGGCTTCGTGATCGTAAGTATCGTCGAACACCAGCGTCTCCCCCTCGGCCCAGCGGACGATGCGGTCGCCGACCCGCATCCGGGCGTCGCCATCGCGCGGGACGACCAGCGCCAGATGACAGGTAATCAGCCCCTTGGTCACGCCGCGATGCGGCGGAACATGCGCGCCGGGCGCCAGCGTGGCGAAGAACGCGGTCTTGAGGCCCGGCACCCCGGCCAATGCCGCTGCGGTGCGCGGACAGCGCGCCAGATTGTCCACCACCGGATACCCGCAGCCATGCAGGCAGAACGCCTCTGCCCCGCTGCCATCGCGCACGACGGCCCGGGCTTCGTCGCGAATGGCCGTCCATTCGTGGCGCAAGGCCCCGGTCCAGGGAAAACCGCGCATGTCGAGCAGCGGCTGGTTGGGCACCAGCGACGAACCGCCGATCAGCCGGTCGGACAGCGGACACAGGCGCCGCGCGACGCGGGTGGCGGCGCCGCGCCGCGGAGACGGCGGCACCGGTGCCGTGCGGTCGGAGGCAGGTGGGGTCGAGCGGGGCAGGTTGAGCACGAAACACCGGGTCGTTGGCTGAGCGAGACGGGCACCGCTGGCCCGGTAACTGGTTGCGGCTAGGGGCGATTCGGGTCCAAAACATGGCAGCGGCGGCCCCGATTGCGGCAGCGCATGGCTGGCGGGGCGCGGTAAAGGGCGCTAGCGTTATGCGATGAACCCCCTTTTCCGTTCGCGCCTGTTGGCGATCGGCGCGGTCGCGCTGGCCGCTGCTTTCCCCGCCAGCGGTCGCCAGACCCCGGCGCCCCCGCCCGCCAGTCCGCAACAGGCGGCACCGCCGCCGCGTTCGGTTGCGCCCACCGTCATTCCGGTCATGGAATCGGGTCCGGTCCAGACCGCCGACGAACCATGGCTCTACAAGGGCAGCGACATAACGCCCGACCCGGCGTGGCGTTTCGGCACGCTGTCCAACGGCGTGCGCTATGCCGTGCGCCGCAACGGCGTGCCGCCGGGGCAGGTGGCCATCCGGGTGCGGATCGATGCGGGTTCGCTGATGGAGCGCGACGACGAGCGTGGCTTTGCCCATCTGATCGAACATCTGAGCTTTCGCGGGTCGCGTTACGTGCCCGACGGCGAATCCAAGCGGCTGTGGCAGCGGCTGGGCGTCACCTTTGGTTCGGATTCGAACGCCAGCACCACCTTTACGCAGACGGTCTACAAGCTCGACCTGCCCGCCGCGACGCCGCAGGGGCTGGACGAAAGCATGAAAGTGCTGTCGGGCATGATCGCCGAACCGGCCCTGACCCCGGCGGCGCTGACGGCCGAACGCCCCGTCGTGCTGGCCGAACAGCGCGAGCGGCTAAGCCCCCAGATGCGCGTGGCCGATGCGACGCGCAGCCTGTTCTTCGCCGGGCAGCCGCTGGCCGAACGCTCGCCGATCGGCACGGTCGAGACGCTGAACGCCGCGACCGCCGATGCCGTGGCGGCGTTCCACCGCCGCTGGTATCGGCCCGAGCGCACCACCATCGTCATCGCCGGTGACGTCGATCCCGCTGTGCTCGAGGCGATGGTGCAACGGCATTTCAGCGCCTGGGCGGTGCAGGAACCGGCAACCCCGACGCCCGATTTCGGCAAGCCGCAGGCCGACGCGCCCGCCAGCGCGGTCACGGTCGAGGCGTCGCTGCCGCCGGTCGTCAGCATGGCGATCCTTCGGCCCTGGAGCATCACCGCCGATACCGTGCTGTTCAATCAGGAACGGATGATCGACCAGATCGCCGTGCGGATCATCAATCGCCGCCTCGAATCGCGGGCGCGCGGCGGCGGCAGTTTCATCACCGCCAATGCCGATCTTCAGGACGTGGCGCGTTCGGCCAATCTGACCGCCGTGACGATCGTGCCGGTGGGCGACGATTGGGAAACCGCGGTGCGCGACGTGCGTGCCACCATCGCCGATGCCATGCTCAATCCGCCCACTCAGCGCGAGATCGACCGGGAAGTGGCCGAGATCGACGCCGCGATGAAGAACGCCGTCGACACTAGCCAGGTCGAGGCGGGTGCGATCCAGGCCGAAGAAATCGTGCAGGCAGTCGATATCCGCGAAACCGCCGCCTCCGCCGAAGGCTCGCTCGGCATCTTTCGCGGCGCCGTCGAGAAGAAGTTCTTCACGCCCGCGCGCGTGCTGGCGGCGACCAAGAAGATATTCGAGGGCGAACGCCGCGCCATCGTCAATTCGCGCGCGCCCGATGCGGGCACGCAGGCCCGGCTGGCGGCCGTGCTGGACGAGGATGTGTCGAGGCTGGCGACGGCGCGCGCCAAGGCCAAGGACATTGATTTCGGCGACCTGCCCCGACTGGGTTCGCCCGGCAAGGTGGTGTCGCGCGAAACCGTCGTCGTCGATCCCGGTATCGAGCAGGCCGACTTTGCCAATGGTGTCAAGTTGCTGGTGTTTCCCAACGAATCGGAGACCAGCAAGGTCTATGTCCGCGTCCGCTTTGGCGCGGGCCTGCGCGGGCTGCCCGCCGACCGGGTGACGCCGGTCTGGGCGGGGGATCTGGCGCTGGTGCCGTCGGGTATCGGCAAGTTCGGGCAGGAGGAAATCGACCGGCTGACCAGCGGGCGCCAGATCAGCATCGATTTTGCCACCGACGACGACGCCTTCATGTTCGGCGCGCTGACCACGCCCGCCGATCTGGCCGACCAGTTGAAGCTGATCGCCGCCAAGCTCGCCGCGCCCGGCTGGGACCCCAATCCGGTGGCGCGCGCGCGCGCTGTGATGCTGGCGGGCTATGACACGTTCGACAGTTCGCCCGACGGCGTGATCGGCCGTGACCTCGAAAAGCTGATGCACGCGGGCGATGCGCGCTGGGGCGTGCCCCCGCGCGAAGCGGTCGAGGCGCTGGATGCTGCGGCGTTCCGCGCGTTCTGGGAACCGATCCTCGCCAGCGGCCCGATCGAGGTGCAGGTTTATGGCGACGTGCAGGCCGATGCCGTGGTCCAGGCGGTCGCCGCGTCGTTCGGCGCGATGAAGCCGCGCCCGGCAGCCGCGCTGTCGGGACCAGCGCCCGGTTTTCCCGCCCATAACGACAAGCCGGTTGTGCGAACGCATGAAGGCCAGCCGAATCAGGCCGCCGCCGTGATCGTGTGGCCGACCGCGGGCGGCAGCGACGCAATCTCGGAAAGCCGGCGGCTGGAAGTGCTGGCGGCGGTGTTCCGCGACCGGCTGTTCGACCGGCTGCGTAGCCAGGCGGGGGTCAGCTATACCCCCAATGTCATCAACGACTGGCCAGTAGGAATGCCCGGTGGCGGGCGGCTGGTGGCGATCGGGCAGGTGCCGCCCGACAAAACCGACTTCTTCTTCCAGCTCGCGCGCGAGATCGCCGCCGATCTGGTGACGACGCCGGTGGCCGAGGACGAACTGCGTCGCGCGCAATTGCCCGTCGCACAGAACTGGATCCGCATGTCGAGCGGCAACACGTTCTGGATGATGCAGACGGGCGGCGGCACGCGCGATCCCAAAAGGCTGGCGGGGATTGCGACGTTGCCACAGGATCTGGGCCGCATGGCGCCTGCCGAGCTTCAGGCGCTGGCGGCAAAATATCTTAGGCCGGAGCGCGACTGGACGATGGCGGTAGTGCCGTCGGACAAGGTGCTGGCGCAATCGGCGCCGGCCGCGCCCGTGGCCGCTGCCACAGGACG
>NZ_DATJLI010000116.1:0-2490 GCF_035490575.1 Sphingomonas sp.
TAACGAACTGAACGTGCCGCCGGGCGCGCGGCTGCCGCTTCTTGCCCGCGACGCCGATGCCACGACCGAAGCGCGGCTTCAGTCGCAGACGACAGCACTGGCCCGGCTGGCGCGCGTCGATCTGATCGTCGGACAATTGCCGCCGGGTGGCGCGTTGCAGGTGGTGGTCGACCAGACGACCTACATGATGCCGCTTGGCGATGTGATCGACCTCGATGCCGAACGCGCGCGCCTGACCAAGGCGATTGCGGTGGCGGCGAAGGAGCGCGATGCGCTGGCCGGGCGTCTGTCCAACGCCAGCTTCGTCGAGCGCGCCAAGCCCGAGGCGGTGGAAAAGGCGCGCGCCGACCATGCCGACAAGGCGGCGGAGGCCGAGCGCCTGTCGGCCGCGCTGGCGCGGCTCGGTTAGCATCGCCACGCGCCCGCTTGCCCGCGCCGCCCCATCGTCTAAACCTTGGCCGAAGCACAAACGGGGGCGGGGATGACGACGGTCGGCGACACGGTGGAAGCTACGGGCGAACAGCCATCGGCCAGCGACATTCGGCGCGTCATCACTGCGTCGTCGCTGGGCACCGTGTTCGAATGGTATGACTTCTTCATCTACGGCACGCTGGCGGCGTCGGGGATCATCGGGCGCACCTTTTTCCCCGCCGGGTCCGAAGTCATGCAGGCGCTGCTGGCCTGGGCGGGCTTTGCCATCGGTTTCGGTTTCCGGCCGCTGGGTGCGGTGCTGTTCGGCTATCTGGGCGACCGGCTGGGGCGGAAATACACGTTCCTCGTCACCATCACGCTGATGGGCGTGGCGACGGCGGGGGTCGGGTTCGTGCCCTCAGCCGCGTCGATCGGCCTGGCGGCGCCGGCGATCATCATCCTGCTTCGCATCGCGCAGGGGCTGGCGCTGGGCGGCGAATATGGCGGCGCGGCGATCTATGTCGCCGAACATTCGCCGCAGAACCGCCGCGGCTATTATACCAGCTTCATCCAGGCCAGCGTCGCGGGCGGCTTCATCCTCAGCCTGATCGTCGTGCTGGGGTTCAAGAGCGCGATGACGCCGCAGACCTGGCTCGACTGGGGCTGGCGGATGCCGTTCATCTTCTCGATCCTGCTGCTGGCGGTATCGCTGTGGATGCGCTTCAAGCTGTCGGAAAGCCCCGTTTTCCGGGCGATGAAGGCGGCGGGCAAGCTGGCGGGCAATCCGTTCGTCCAGAGCTTCACCTATCCCGGCAACAAAAGGCGGCTGCTGGTCGCGCTGTTCGGGATCGCGGCGGGCCTGACAGTCATCTGGTATACCGCGATGTTCAGCGTGCTGTCGTTCCTGACCGGCCCGATGCGGGTGGAGGAGACGACGGCGCAACTGATTACCGGCGCGGGTGCGGCGGCGGGGCTGTTCTGGTTCGTGCTGTTCGGGCGGCTGTCCGACCGGATCGGCCGCAAATTGCCGATTGTCGTCGGCCTGATCGCGTCGCTGTTGTTCCTGTTCCCGCTGTTCTGGATGATCGGCAGCGCGGCCAATCCCGGTCTGGCGCAGGCGGCCGAACGGGCGCCGGTGATCGTACGGGGGCCTGCCTGTGCCTATGACCCCTTTGCCGCGCAGCAGGCCGACCGATGTGGACAGGTGCTGGACCACCTGTCGAAACAGGGCATCGCCTATACCAAGGCGTCGGCGAACGTGCCGGCGGTGACGATCGGCGGCGTTCCCGTTGCCGACATCAGCCCCGCGGGTCTCGATGCTGCGCTGGCGGAGGCGGGATACAGCCTCGACAAGGTGGTGCCGACCGGGCGCAACCTGGCAATCATCCTGATTGCGATCATCGGGCTGAGCGCCTTGTCCGGCGCCACCTATGGTCCCGTCGCCGCCGTGCTGGCCGAGATGTTTCCGCCCAGCATCCGGTATTCGTCGATGTCGATCCCCTATCATATCGGCACCGGTTATTTCGGCGGATTTCTGCCGTTCATCAGCCAGTATATCGTCGCGCGCACGGGCGATCCCTATGCCGGGCTATGGTATACGATGGCGGTCGCGGCGATGGCGCTGGTGGTGGTCGCATTCGGTCTCAAGGAAACGCTGGGGAACGAGGCGAGCGATTGAGCGGGCTGGCCCCGGCGGCCCTGTCGCGCTAGCGGGACAGGGTGACTGAGATCGAACTGCCCGCGCGCCTGATCCTCGACGGCACGGCCCTGTGCGACAATTGGCGTGCATTGCGGGCGCTGAGCGGCGGCGCGGCGACAGGCGCGGCGGTCAAGGCCGATGGCTATGGTCTGGGCGCGGCGGGCGTGGTCGAGCGGCTGGCGCGGGCGGGATGCCGCGATTTCTTTGTCGCCACCTGGGCGGAAGCGGCGGTGCTGGCCCCGCTCGTCCGGCGCCATGAGCTGTCGCTGTCCGTGCTGCACGGCGTCCGCGCGGTCGACATGGCGGCGGCGGCAAGCCTGCCGGCAAGACCCGTGCTCAACACCGTCGAACAGGTTGCGCGCTGGCGAAACACTGGTCCG
>NZ_DATJLI010000117.1:0-6326 GCF_035490575.1 Sphingomonas sp.
TTTCAGGAGCGATCATGACCGTGCACCGCCTACCAACGTACTTCGTGAGCCATGGCGGCGGGCCGTGGCCGTACATGGACGGGCCGTTCCGCCGCAACTTCGACGAACTCGAAGCTTCGCTCGTCCGGATGCGAGCCGAACTGGCAGATGCGCCCAAAGCCGTGCTGGTGGTGTCGGGGCATTGGGAGCAGCGCGCCTTTACAGTCTCGTCGGCCGCACGGCCCGGCATGGAATATGACTATTCCGGCTTTCCCGCGCACCTGTACGAGATCGTCTATGCGGCGCCAGGCGCGCCGGCGTTGGCGAAGCGGGTGGCCACGTTACTGGCCGACCACGGGCTGCCGTCCGGTCTCGACGCCGAGCGCGGGCTCGACCACGGCACCTTCAGCATCATGAAGCCGCTCTATCCGGACGAGGACATACCGGTCGTCCAGCTGTCGCTTCATGCCGGGTTCGATCCGGCCCTGCATATCGCCGCCGGCAAGGCGCTGGCGCCGCTGCGTGACGAGAGGGTGCTGATCGTCGGCAGCGGGCTTAGCTACCACAACCTTCCGGCGATGCGGGATGACAGCGGATATGAGCCATCCCGCCGGTTCGATGACTGGCTGCGCGAAACCGTGATCGATGCGCCCGCTGAAGAGCGCGAAGCGCGTCTGCTGAGTTGGGCGGACGCGCCGTGCGCGCGGGCGGTGCATCCGCGCGAGGATCATCTTCTTCCGCTGATGGTAGCGGTCGGCGCGGCGGGCGACTCCGCCGGCGCGCTCAGTTATCATCAGGACGATTTCCTTGGTGGTCTCACCGTCTCCAGCTTCCGCTTCGGCGCACCGCCTGCCGGAGAAGTCGCATGAGGCGCAGGGTCGTGGTGAGCGTGCTGATGCTTGCGTGTGCCGCCCAGGCGAGCCCGCGGCTAAGCGAGATCGTCGTCGATGGCCCCGCGACGTTCCCGGAAAACATCACCTCGACCCGGGACGGCACGATCATCACAAGCTCGGTCGGCTCGGGAGGCATCCTCAAGGCGCCACCGGGTGCATCGGTCGCGACCCAATGGATCGCGCCGGGCGACAACGGCTTGCTCGACACCTTCGGGGTCCTCGCCGACGAGCCGTCGGGAACCCTGTGGGTGTGTTCGTCCCAGATGGATCCGCCGGCGCCTGGGGCGCCCCCGGTCGTTCCAGCGCTCTTCCGATACGACCTTGCGACAGGTACCTTCCGCAGCAAGCATCCGCTGCCCGGCGGCACGGGGCTGTGCAACGACATCGCGATCGGTCCGGACAGGGCGGCTTATGTCGCCGACACTGCGGGTGGACGCGTGCTGCGTCTTTCCGCCGCCGCCGATCGCCTAGAGGAATGGTCCAAGTCGCCCGACCTGGAAGGGGCAGACGGCGTCGCTTTCCTTGGTCGCCAGCTCTTCGTGAACAGCTTCACCAGCGGAAAGCTGCTGCGCATCGAGCTGAAGGGCGATGGCGCGGCCGGGGTGCCGGTGGAGATGAAGACAACTCGAAAGCTGATCAAGCCGGATGGAATGCGTCGGTTGAACGCAACACAGTTCGTCCTGGCCGAAGGCGCTGGCACGATCGACCTCCTTACCGTCAGGGGCGACACGGTCGAAGTCCGCACCTTGCGAGCGGGCCTGACCGGGCCTGCCGGTATTACGGTAGTCGGCGACACGATCTGGGCGCTGGAATCCAAACTCGCCATGCGTGGAAAGCCTGGGGTAGTTGCCGCACCGTTCAAGGCTTACGCTGTGGCTGTGCCCGTCGAGTAGTCGGCCGGGGAGGTCCGATCCGCGAGCATGGGTCTGCCTGGAGTATTGCCCGTTGCCCGGATCGCTTCGCGCGTAAGCGCCAGGCGGTTCCTCAACCAACACATGAGTGGCGACGCGATCTCGTTCCCGGAGGAGGAACACAGATCACGGCGACCCGCGACTACCGGCGCGCCCGCGGCAGTGGCAACGTCGCAGTCGCGCCCCGAGCGCATCTGCGCGTGGGGCGGCATCTACATAGG
Organism: Sphingomonas sp.; assembly: GCF_035490575.1. Lineage (GTDB taxonomy): Bacteria > Pseudomonadota > Alphaproteobacteria > Sphingomonadales > Sphingomonadaceae > Sphingomonas. Next base: position 2,005 of record NZ_DATJLI010000117.1, read on the forward strand.
GTGCGGTTCTCCGAGACTGGAGGAGGGAGCGGTTTGATGGATGAGGCGAGCCGAGGCGATGGCACCGACTGGACAGGCAGGCCGGCTGGGCGCGCCGAACGTTCACCAGTGCTGCTTCCACACGTTGCACGACCTCTCCTCGACAAGCGTCACAAGACGCCGGCAAACGGCTTCCATCGTCACCGGCGTGCCCGCGCTTCGGCGTTGCTAGCATTTTCCCCAAAGCCCCGGCGTGAACCACGATCCACGTGCGTCTGCCGGGTGGAGCGCTGAATGGAAATCGAAGAGCTCCGCACCTTCGTGGAGGTCGCCGACGCCGGCGGTGTATCACCCGCGGCCAGGCGGCTGGGCTTGTCCAAGTCGATCGTGAGCCGCCGTCTGTTGCGGCTGGAGGAGGAGATCGGGGTCCAGCTGCTCACGCGCAACACGCGAGGAGCCGCGCTTACCGAGGCCGGGACGACCTTCCGGGAGTATGCGGCCCAAGCCTGCACGGCGATCGATATCACACGGGAGACCATCCTTCCAGCGGGCGAACTGCGCGGCCGGCTCCGCATCGCAGCGCCACTTACCTTCGGTCCCACCCATGTGGCCCCAGTGCTGGCGGAGATGGCCCGGCGCCATCCCCTGCTCCACATCCACACCAGCTACTTCGATCGCTTCGTCGATCTGATCGCCGATGGCGCCGATTGCGGCATCCGGGTTGGGTTTCTTGAGGATTCGAACCTGGTCGTGCGACGCGTGGCCCCTCTGTTCGGCAAGTTCGTGGCCAGTCCCGATTACATCGCGCGGCATGGTTCGCCCGAGACGCCCGAAGAGCTCTCCAGCCACGAAGCGGTCATGCTCGGGACCGAGACATGGCAGTGTATCGATGGGAACAAGACCGTCACGCTGCGTCCGCAGGGGCGGTTCAAGGCGGACAATGGCGCTGCCCTGACCTCCGCTGCGTTGGCGGGCGTTGGCGTTGCCCGCCTTCCAGGCGAGTTTGTCGATGACCATATTGCCGCCGGCCGGCTCGTGCGGGTCCTGACGCGATATCCCTTGCCCGAAGCGGGCATTTACCTGGTGAGACCGCCCGGTCAGCACCCAGCGCGCAAGATCCGTGTCCTGACCGAAATGCTTATCGAGTGCTTCGGACGCAGTTGCCCGGCAGGTGTCCGTTTCGATTTCGCATGGTCGGCCGATGGTGCTCGTTACGGTTGATCCGTCCGATGTCCCGGCTCGCCTCCGGGTTGTCGTGTTCACGCAACCCGCCTCGTGATCATGACCTGTCCAGCAACGGCATCACTCGCGATGCAGGTCGCAATCGGGCTTTCGGCGCAGCCCGGCTATCGTCGGCGCGGATCAGGCAGCACGATCGGGGCAAGAAGCACGGCGGAAAGGCCGGCAAGGATCAGTGCGATCGTCTGCTCATCCACCGTTTTCGCCACGAGGCGATAGACGAGCACGGCTGCGATGCAGAGCGCGACGCAGGGGAGGACGTAGGACCGGACGTTTGGGTGGCCCCGCCATGGCGCGACCATCTGTTCGATCAGCGCGTCTTGCCCGCTGTCGAAACCGGCCGCGAACAGGCGCTCGAGATCATCGTCGCTCGCCCGGCCGCGTACGCGCAGGATCACGGCGTGCCGGCGCAGCGCCTCAAGACGCCTGTCGGCCAGCGCGTTCGCGGTCTTGACACCCAGGCATCGCATCAACCGCATCGGCAAGCTCCGCGGATCGGCAAGGGATAGCAGGGAATCGTCTCTCGACAGAAGAACGGTCGACCGCTCCGCGGCACTTAGTTCACGTGCCGGGGACGCGTTCGATTGTCTGGCAAGTGCAGCCGACGTTTCCGCGTCGTTGAGGTCACGGTCGAAGACGAGATAGGCCATGAGCGTTCTTCCATTCCTGGATGCAACACTGCCTGGATAGTTTTGCGGCTTATCAGCAGATAGCCGCCGCTCGGGCGACACTGCGTCGCCTGGTGCGCGACACGTGCGAAGCCGCGTTCCGCAAGTCGTGACACAGAGTAACTGAGCGCGGCGCTACCGCTGCGCCTTCGAGCCTGTCACACGGCTGAGGCGCGTCATCGGCCGCACGACAGCTGCGATGCAGCAACCGAAATGGTGGCACGGCTGTGCCGCGCGATGTGTCGCAGGCGCGCCAAGCCGCGCCTTTCAATTGGAGCAAGCTCATGGCCTGGAATACGCCCAAGATCATCGAAATCGCACTGGGTGCGGAGATCAATTGCTATGCGAGTGCCGAGCTGAACGCCTGAATCAGCGGTGAAGATCTTGGTTCTGGGGTCCGCCGCGGGCGGCGGGTTTCCGCAATGGAACTCCGACGCCCCCGGATGCCGGCGCGCCCGCGCCGGCGATCCGGGGGCACGCCCCAGAACCCAGGCGAGTATCGCCGTCAGCGCCGATGGCGCACGATGGACGTTGCTCAACGCATCGCCTGACGTGCGCGAGCAGATCGGGCACACCCCCGCGCTGCATCCGCACGGTGGCGGTCGGCACAGCCCCATCAGCGCGGTGGTACTGACCGGCGGCGATGTGGACGTGATCGCCGGTCTGCTGACACTACGCGAGCGTCAGCCCCTTACGCTGCTGGCGACGCCGCGCATTCACGGCGTGCTCGATGCCAATCCGATCTTCGAGGTGCTGGCGCGCGACCTGGTGTCGCGGCGCAGCGTGGCGCTGGACGTGCCGCAGCCGCTCGATGGCGGCTTGAGCGTCACCCTGTTCGCCGTGCCGGGCAAGGTGCCGCTGTTCCTGGAGGATGGCGACGCGATGCTGACGGTGCAGGCCGATGAAACGACGGTCGGCGCGCTGGTGTCGGATGGGCGGCACCGCCTGTTCTACATACCGGGTTGTGCTGCCATGACGCCGGACCTGACGGCGCGGTTGAACGGCGCGGACATGGTGTTCTTCGACGGGACGCTGTGGCGCGACGACGAGATGGTCGTGGCCGGACTTGGTTCAAAGACCGGCAGGCGGATGGGACATATGAGCCTGTCCGGTGACGAGGGCACGCTGGCGGCGTTCCGCTCGATCGAGGTGGGGCGTAAGGTCATCATCCACATGAACAACTCGAACCCGGTGCTCCTGGCCGACACGCCCGAACGCACCGAGGCCGAGGATGCCGGATGGATCGTCGGGGAGGACGGCATGGAGTTCGCGTTGTGAGCGCGCCGATGAGTGCGGACGCACTGGAGGCGGCGCTGCGTGCGATCGGTGCCGAACGCTACCACAATCGGCACCCCTTCCATCGCCTGCTCCACGACGGCTTGTTGACGCGCGGGCAGGTGCAGGCCTGGGCGCTCAACCGCTATTACTACCAGGCGAACATCCCGGCCAAGGACGCGATCCTGATGGCGCGGCTGCCCAGCCCTGACCTGCGTCGCGAATGGCGCAGGCGGATCGAGGATCATGACGGGAACGGCGGCAGTCCCGGTGGCATTGAACGCTGGTTGCGGTTGGCCGAAGGGGTCGGCCTGAACCGGGCGCTTGTGGAAGGCGCCGGCGCGGTGCTCCCAGCAACCCGCTTTGCAGTGGACGCCTATGTCCATTTCGTGCGCGACCGAACGCTGCTGGAAGCGATCGCCTCGTCACTAACCGAATTGTTCGCGCCGACGATCATCGCCGAGCGCGTTTCCGGCATGCTGGCGCATTATGATTTCGTCGAGCCCGACACGCTGGCCTATTTCACCCCGCGGCTAACCCAGGCGCCGCAGGACAGCGAGTGGGCGCTGTCCTATGTCAAGGCGGCGGCCGACACTGGCGAGAAGCAGGCCGCGGTGCTCGCCGCGCTTCGTTTCAAGTGCGATGTGCTGTGGTCGCAGCTCGACGGGCTCTATTATGCTTATGTAGCCCCTGGCTTCGTGCCGCCGGGCGCTTTCGTGCCCGATCCGGCATGAGCGGCGACTTGCGGGTTCCTCGGTTTCGCCGCGGCACGAGGTTCCGCTTCGACGCGGTGCGCGACGCCTGGATTTTGTTGGCGCCCGAAAAGCTGTTCATGCCCGACGCGATCGCGGTCGAGATCCTGAAGCTGGTGGATGGCGAGCGGACGATCGAAGGGATCGTCGATGAACTGGTCGCGCGCTTTGCCGCGCCGCGCGCGGTGATTGATCGCGACGTGGCGGCAGCGTTCGAGAAACTGGCGCTGCGCGGGGCGGTGGAACTGTGAAGCAGCCGTCGCCGCCGATGGGGCTGATCGCCGAACTGACGCATCGCTGTCCGCTGCAATGCGCCTATTGCTCCAACCCGCTGGCACTGGACCCGCCGAGTGCCGAGCTGACGACCGACGAATGGCGCCGCGTGCTCGACGAAGCGGCGGCGCTGGGC
>NZ_DATJLI010000118.1:0-29374 GCF_035490575.1 Sphingomonas sp.
TCTTCCTCGCGGGCGCTTATGGCTTCACTGCCAGCCCTGGCCTGTTCCTGGGGCATCCGGCGGCACGGGAAATCGTGGTCGGCTGATCGGTCAGGACCAACGTGAGGCCCGCCGCCACGATCGCGCGGACCAGATCGGGCACGCGCGCCGCATCGATGCCGAAGGGGGACGCCCGCCCGCCCATCTTCATGCCCGACCCTTTCAGGTCGAAATCGGGATTGACCCGCACCGCCAGCCGGGGGCGCAGCCCCAGCCGGTCGCCGATCGCCAGCGCGCGCCATGCCTCCCCCTGCGATTCGAGGTTCAGCGTCGCGCCCGCCCGAATCGCGGCGGTCAGTTCGTCATCTCGCTTGCCGGGTCCGGCAAAGCTGATGACCGATGCGGGCTTCACCGCCAGCGCGCGCGCCAGTTCGCCGCCCGACGCCACGTCCAGCCCGTCGACCAGCGGCGCGATGGCGGCCAGCACCTGCGGGTGCGGATTGGCCTTGATCGCATAATGGATGTCGAGCCGCTGCGGCATCGCCGCGCGCAGCCGCGCCAGCCGCGCGCGAACCTCGCCCATGTCATAGACGAACAGCGGCGTGTCGCCGGCCACACCAATCCAGTGTTCGGCGTCGTGGCCGGCGATCATCAGCGTATCGCCGTCCGCGAAATGCGGCGGAATCGGGCCCATGGGCTTCATGCCAGTATCTCCGCCTTCACGCCCGACCGGTCGAGCTTGCCATTGGCGTTGCGCGGCAGGGCGCCCCGCCATTCGTAACGGTGCGGCTGCATGAAGCCGGGCAGTTCGCGCTTCAAGCGTTCGCGCAGCCGCGCTTCCGCTGCCCCGGCATCACCGCGCGCGCTGGCGACGACGACGATCGCCTGCCCCAACCGGGGATCGGGCACGCCCAGCGCCACCGCCTCCCCCGCCTCGCCCCCAGCCAGCACCGCTTCCTCGATCTCGGTCGGGCTGATGCGGTTGCCCGCCGATTTTATCATCTCGTCATCGCGCCCCACGAAGCGCAGCAGCCCCGCCTCATCGGCGATCACGGTATCGCCCGACCACACCGCCATGCCGCCATATTCGGCCCATGCGGGCGCGGGGCGAAAGCGCAGCGCCGTTCGCTCGGCATCCCGCCAATAACCTTGCGCGACCAGCGGCCCGGCATGGACCAGCTCGCCCGCCTCCCCCGGCGCGGCGCGGGTGCCGTCAGGCCGCACCACCATCACTTCGGCAAAGGGGATGGCGCGGCCGATCGAATCGGGATGCGCGTCGACCAGCGCCGGATCGAGATAGGTCGAACGGAACGCTTCGGTCAGGCCATACATCGGGAACAATCGCGCCGCCGGGAAGCGTTCCCGCAGTGCGCGCACCATGCGCGGCGTCAGCGCGCCGCCCGAATTGGTCAGCCGCTTCAGCCGCGCCGCAACCTCGACGGGCCAGTCGCTGTCGAGCAATTGCACCCACAAGGGCGGCACCCCGGCCAGACTGGTGGCATCGAAACGCTCGACCGCCTTCACCACGTCGCGCGCCGTCAGGTAATCGAGGGGGATGACGCTGGCCCCCGCCGCCCAGCTTGAGAATAACTGGTTCTGCCCATAATCGAAACTCAGCGGCAGCACCGCCAGCACCCGGTCATCGGGCGTCACGTCCAGATAATGCGCGACGCTGATCGCGCCGAGCCACAGGTTGGCGTGGCTGAGCATCACCCCCTTGGGCCGCCCGGTCGAACCCGACGTATAGAGGATCGCGGCCAGCGATGCGGGGTCGGCGTTCGATGGCGACAGAGCGTCACCCCCCAGTGGCAGATCCGCTTCGTCTATGGTGCGGGCATCGCGGGGCACGTCGCCCGCCTCCAGCGTCGACAGGCGCGCCGCGCCCGCGATCAGCAACCGTGCGCCGCTGTCGGACAGGATATGCGCCACCTGCGCCCGTTTGAGCAACGGGTTGACCGGTACATGCACCAGCCCCGCGCGTGCCGCCGCCAGCGGCATGACACACGCCCCCCGCGTCTTGGCCAACCAGCTTGCCACCCGGTCGCCGGGGTTCAGCCCCTGCGCCGCCAGCCAAGCCGCCGCCGCGCCGACCGCGCCGTCCAGCTCGGCAAAGGACCAGTTGCCCGCGCGGTCGTGCAGCGCGGGCGCATCCGGCGCACCCATCGACGGCAGGTGGTCGATCGGACGCGGTTCGGGGTTTAACGCAATGCTCATCGTCCTCGCCCATAAGCCGCCACGGTAAACACTCTGATTACGAGGTTTCGTGGCAGCGGATCATGCGCTTTATACCGATCTGGATGCGGTCGCGCGCGATGCGGGCGATGCCTTGTCGCGCACCACGCAGCCGCGCCTGTATGATCGGCTCGACTGGTTCCAGCGGACGCTGGCGCATTGCCCGCCGCCCGGCCGGCCGCTGATCGCGCGCGCCCGCGACGAACGGGGTGCGGCCTGGCTGTTCCTCAGCCGACGGGGGCCGCGCGCGCAGGCGCTGGCAAGGTGGTATACGCTGGCGTTCGACGTCGTGCGATCGGGCGATGCGGACGGCGCGGTGGCCGCGCTGCCGGGGGCGTTGCGCGGCATCGGCCAGATCACGCTGTCACCGGTCGAACAGCCGGATGCGATCGTCGCGGCATTCCGGGCGGCGGGCTGGCATGTCCGCCAGACCGCGACCAGCGTGAATTGGCGAATCGCGCCGGGTGCGGACTTCGCCGCGTTCTGGGCCGCACGGCCCGGCAAGCTGCGCTCGACCGTCGCGCGCAAATCGAAAAAGGCCGGTCTTGCCATCGCCATCCATCGCGGTTTCGACGCCGCCGCATGGGACGCCTATCGCGCGATCTATGACGCAAGCTGGAAGGGGGACGAAGGCTCCTGGCCCTTCATGCGCGCGATGGCCGAGGCAGAGGGCGCGGCGGGCACATTGCGCCTGGGCATCGCCGTGCGCGACGGCCAGCCCGTCGCCGCACAACTCTGGACCGTCGAACACGACCGCGCGACGATCCACAAGCTCGCCTATCGCGACGATGCCAGGGCATATTCGCCCGGTTCGATCCTGAGCCACGCGATGTTCGAACATGTCATCACCCATGATCGCCCGGCAATCATCGACTATGGCACCGGCGATCAGCCCTACAAGGCCGACTGGATGGACGCGGCGCTGCCGCTGTGGCGAGTCGAGGCGGCGGATCCGCGCCACCCCGCCGGTCTGGCCGCAATCGCACGCGATCGTGTCGCCGCCCTTGTCCGCCGCGTGCGCGGCGGCTAGGCGCGGCAAAAAGATGATCGCAGGGAGCATCCGATGATTTCCGAACACCATGTAGAGGTGGAGGCGACGGTTCGCGGCGTGCTTCGCGACGTGCTGGGCCTGTCCGACGACCGGGTCGCGGCGTTCGATGCGATAACCCCGTTGTTCGGCGCGCTGCCCGAACTCGATTCGATGGCGGTCGCGGGCGTGCTGACCGAGCTTGAGGACCGGCTGGGCATCGTCATCGACGATGACGACATCGACGGAGAGACGCTGGAGAGCTTTGGCGCGCTGACGCGCTTTGCCGTTGCCAAGGCGGACGGCGCCTGATCGACGATTATGCCTGGAGCGGGGGGCGCGAGAACCTGTTGCGGTTCGGGCCGCAACAGGGCGAAGTCGTGCTGGCCGCGATGCCCCCGTTCGAGGAAGCGAACCGGTTGCGCGCCTTTTTCGTGACGCTGCTGCGGGCGCTGGGCGACCATGGCATCGGCGCGGCGCTGCCCGACATGCCCGGACAGGGCGAAAGCCTGCTGCCGACCGAAAAGGCGTCGCTGGACGACTGGCGCGGCGCATTTGCCGCGGCCGAGGAAAAGCTGACGCGCGCGGGCGGTCGCGTCCACATTGCGGCGATGCGCGGCGGCGCGCTGTTCGACGGTCGCGCCAATTGCCAGTCGCGCTGGCATTTCGCCCCCGTCACCGGCGCCGCGCTGGTCCGCGACATGGTCCGCGCGAAACAGGCCGCCGCGCGGGAGGCAAGTGAGCCGTTCGACCCGAAATCGATCGTTGGGGATGGTCCCCCGGTCGAACTGGCGGGCAATTGCATCAGCCGGTCCATGCTGGCCGAGTTGCAGGGCGCGGCGCCCTTTGCCGGGTCGGGCCTTCGCACGCTGCGGCTCGACACCGATACCGCGCCAGCCGATCGCAAACTGCTGGCGCGTCCGTTGTGGCGCCGGGCTGAACCGGACAACAACCCCGCGCTGGCCCGCGAACTGGCCGCCGACCTTGCCCAATGGGTGCGCCAATGCGCCGGTTGATCGCCTTTCCCTGCGGCGGCGACACGCTGGTCGGCACGCTGGATGCGGGGGAGCAGCCACGCGGGCTGCTGATCGTATCAGGGGGCAACGAACTCAGGATCGGCGCGCATCGCGGCATGGCGTTGATGGCGGCGCGGCTGGCGGAACGCGGTTATCCGGTGTTCCGCTTCGACCGGCGCGGCATCGGCGATTCGACCGGCGCCAATCGCGGATTCGAGGAAAGCGGCCCCGATATCGCCGCCGCGATCGCCGCGTTCCGTCAGGCGGTGCCGTCGCTGACGCACATCGTCGCGTTCGGCAATTGCGATGCCGCCAGCGCGTTGGCGCTGCACGACACGGCCGGGATTGATGCACTGGTCCTCGCCAATCCCTGGATCATCGAACCGTCCGGCGACACGCTGCCACCGGCAGCGGCGATCCGCGCACGCTATGCCCAGCGGTTGCGCGATCCGCGTGCATGGGGGCGGCTGCTGACCGGCGGGGTCAACCTGAAGAAGCTGGCCGGGGGCCTGTCGAAACTGTCGGGCGCTGACGGCGAACCCACGCCCGACCGGCTGGCCGGACGCGTCGCCGCAGGCCTGCTTGGCAAGCCGGTGCCGATCAACATCCTGACCGCCGCGCGTGACAACACCGCCATCGCCTTTACCGAAGCGCTGTCGACCCCGGCCTATGCCGAAGTGATCGAGCGCGCGACCGTTGCCACGCTGGACACCGACAGCCACAGTTTCCACCGGGGGCCGGACAAGGCGTGGCTGGAAGCGCGCCTGGTGGATGCGCTGACGGCCTGATCCGTCAGCGCCGCGTCATTAATCGCAATTGCACCACGCCGGACGCCGCCACTTGCGCTTGACGCGCTTGTGCGCGGGCGCGTGGTGTCGGACATATTCCTCGGTCACGACCGTTCTGGTGACGGGGCGCGACACCGTTACCGTGGTCGTCGTGGTCGGCGGATAATAAAATCCGCCGTCGACATAGCCGCCATGCGTCGTCACCGTCGTGCCATGCGGATGATAGGTGGTGACGCTGCCGTCATCGTGCCGAACCGTGCGAACGCGACGTTCGCGCACGACTTCACCGACATAAACGGGGTCATAGCCATCGCCATGATCCTCACGCGCGACCCGGACCTCGCCCGGCAGGGGCTGAACGACTTCGCGCTCAGGCCCGAAGGCCGGGACCGGATAGGGCGCACCGTGCCGATCGGCGTGATGACGCAGTGGCGGCGGCGGGGGGGGCTGACGCCGCGCGTCCTCGCCCCGGTCGATCGCAGCCCCGGCCACGGCACCCACGCCCCCCCCGATCAAGGCACCGGGCAGGCGATTGCCGCGCCCCGCCACCAGCGCACCGGCGGCGGCGCCGACCGCGCCGCCGGCGACCGCGCCGCCCACACCGTCATCGCGCCGCGCGGGCGGCGGTGGGGGCGGCGGCGCGCCGGCATCGGCGCGTTCATAATAGCCCTGGTCATACAGGTCCGCACGATACGGCTGGTCGAAATCGCGATAAGCGTCGCCGTCACGATCCCACGCGACCCCTCGCACGCTGTCGTGCACCCGGCCATAACTGTCGATCATCACGGCATCGTCATAATAACGATACCAGCCATAGCCCGGCGGCGGCGCGGTCAGGCCATAGGCACCAAAATCCGCGATCTGGAAACGAGAATCAATCCAGTAGCGCGGCAAGCTCCACCCGCGAACCGGCGGGCGATAGGCGTCCCAGCCGCCCGGCGCGCGCCAGCCGCCAACCCAGCGATTGTCGAAGCGATCGCCCCACCGCCTGCCGTTGTCCCGGTGGTCACCGGGGCGGACATGCGCGCCGGCATGGGCCGGTGCCTGAAGCCGAGGCGCGGGCGCGGGAGCACGCTGTCCGGCGGTTTGCGCCGCCAGTGCGGCGGGTGCCGCGCCGGTTGCCAGCGCGGCGATCAGCAACATTCGCATCGGCCCCATGGCCTCCCTGTCAAGACCCATCGATCCAGGTGCAACGGCGCACATGGTTGATGGTTTCTTAACCTAGCCGCCCGCAAGTCGCGAATCCGTGTAGCGCCGGGCATTGTCCCATGCCGGGATCAGGCGATACGCGCAGCCAGCAGCGCCATCATTGCTTCGCAGCCGGCGGCGTCCTCCGCATCGAAGCGCGCGGGGCTGGGGCTGTCGAGGTCGAGCACGCCGATCAGCCGCCCGCCATGCACAATGGGCACGACCAGTTCGGAACGGCTGGCGGCATCACAGGCGATATGGCCGGGAAAGGCATGGACATCGGCGACAAGCTGCGTCTCGCGAGTCGCCGCAGCGGCACCGCAGACGCCCTTGCCGAATGGAATGCGGATGCAGGCGGCCTTGCCCTGAAACGGGCCGAGCACCAGTTCGTCATTCACGTTGCGATAAAATCCTGCCCAGTTCAGGTCCGGCAGCACCTGCCAGATCAGCGCCGCGGCATTGGCCATGTTAGCCACCGCATCGGGTTCATCGGCGGTCAGCGCATCGAGCGCGGCGATCAGGTCGCGGTAGAGGCCGGGCTTGTCGTCGGCGGCGATATCGAAATCATACATGCCCGCGCCGATAGACCCGGCGCACGCATCAGTCGACCCATGCCCCGGCGGCGGCGTAGCGATCAAGCTGACCATAGGCGACGGCGGCGGGCTGCACCGCATCGGCGCTGCCGGCCGAACGCAGGTTCGTGCCCTGATCGGGCAGCGAATATCCCGCCACGGCGCTGGCGTGCAGCGCGCCACCGGTCGCGAAGCTGCCCAGCATCATGCCCGCCGGCACGCCCAGCGTGACGACCGCGACGATCAGGACCAGCAACAGGCGCAGCAGGCGAGGCATCCGGCATTCTCCCTTTCGCCCAATAACGGGGGCATGACGGACGGGTTCCGATCTATTTCAGCAGCGACGGCCCATCCTTGGCCAGCTTGGCGCGGATCTTGTCGGCAAACAGCGCCAGCATGGGCGGCAGGTCGATCTCGGCGCGCACCCGCCCTTCCAGCAGTTCGATCTTCGCGGCAACCCGCTGGCCAAGCGCCTGCAGGGTAAAGGTCATCAGGCGATCGGTTTCCCAGTGATGCTCGACCACTTCGCCGCCGGGAATCATCGCGCCCAGCTTGCCGATGCCGCCCTCGATCCGCTGATGCAGATCGTCGTTGGAAAGCTGGTGCGGGATTTCGACCGTTACCGGTTCGCTCATCATGTCACTCCGTGGCGAAAAGTTGCGCGTCGTCGGCAAACGCCTTGAACTCCAGCGCGTTGCCGCTGGGGTCCCGAAAGAACATCGTCGCCTGTTCGCCAGGCAGGCCCTTGAAGCGGATATGGGGGGCGATGCCGAACGAAATGCCCGCCGCCTCGACCCGCGCTGCCAGCGCTTGCCAGTCGTCCATACCCAGCACGACGCCAAAATGCGGCACCGGCACGTCATGGCCATCGACGGCATTGCTGTGCCCCGCCGGCCGCGCCGCGGGGTCGAGATGCGCGACAATCTGATGCCCCATCAGGTCGAAATCGATCCAATGATCGCTCGACCGCCCCTCCCGGCATTCCAGTACGTCGCCGTAAAAGGTGCGCGCGGCGGACAGGTCGTGCACGGGAAAGGCGAGGTGGAAGGGGCGAAGCCGGGTCATGCCACCGTCCTGCCACAAGCCGTCAACAAAAGGGAGGCCGCGAACACCCGCGACCTCCCTTCATCCCTGCTGCCCTATCGGCAATCAGTAGCGCGGGACGGCAACCAGCGCCGCGATCTCCGGCTCCACCGTGACCGTGCCACGGCGCAGCACGACGCCGTCCTCTGCCATTTCCTTGATGAAATCGCTTTCGGCATCGGCGACCTCACGCTCGAATTCGCTGACGACTTCGGCCCGGTCGGCGGCGCTGTCGGCGCCCTCCAGATCATTGCGAAGCTCGCGGCGCGCTTCGGACAGGTCGGTCTTGTAATCCAGATAGTGCGAATTGCTGTCGTCGAACATACCAGCATACTTGTCACCGCCAGCGATCGCGGCGGGGGCGGCAGTCAGCGCCGCAATGGCAGCGGCGCAGGCGAACATCGGCTTGAACATCGTCTTGCTCCTCGTTCGTTGCGAACGGGGGACAGAACGGCGGACGGTGAGACGACGTTCCTTTATCGGGGGTTCAGGAAGCGCCGACCCGCACCCGGACGCCGACGATTTTGCAGGATAAGCCAGCGACTTACGCCGCCTGTCATTCGAACGATCGAATGCCCACCGCCACGACAGAACGTGCCGAACCAGCGCCCGTCCGAAACCGCTCACGCCTTGTAAAGCGCATCCAACCGCTCGCCATAGACCTGTTTCAGCACATGGCGGCGGATTTTCAGGCTGGGGGTCAGTTGCTGGTTTTCGATCGCGAACGGTTCGTCGGCGATGATGAAGCGGCGCACGCGTTCGATCTGTGACAGATCCTGGTTCACCCGTTCCACCGCCGCGCCCAGCGCCGCGCGGTAATCGGGGTTGCGCGACAAAGCCGCAAAATCGCAACTGGCGCCGCCCTTCGCGCAAAAGCTCTGCGTCCATTCGGGATCGGGAACCAGCACCGCCACCATATAGGGCCTGCGATCGCCATAGATCATCGCCTGCACGATCTCGTTCTGGAGCGTCAGCATCCCCTCGATCTTCTGCGGCGCGACATTGTCGCCCTTGTCGTTGACGATGATGTCCTTCTTGCGATCGGTGATCTTGATCCGGCCCTTGCCATCGATGATGCCGATATCGCCGGTATGCAGCCACCCGTCCTTCAGCACGCGCGCGGTCTCGGCATCGTTGCGCCAGTAACCGTGCATCACCAGTTCGCCGCGCACCAGGATTTCGCCGTCATCGGCGATCCGCACCTCGGTATTGATGAGCGGCGGGCCGACCGTGTCCATCTTCAGACCCGCCGAGGGGCGATTGCACGAAATCACGGGCGCGGCCTCGGTCTGGCCATAGCCCTGCAAAAAGGTCAGGCCCAGCGCCTGGAAGAAATTGCCGACTTCGGGGTTCAGCGGCGCGCCGCCCGAAACCATCGCCTTCATCCTGCCGCCGAACCGCCTGGCGATCTTGGGCTTGAGCAGCCGGTTGACCGCCAGCTGCGCGGGCCGGTCGCCCATCGGCGTGCGCCCGGTCGCCGCTCGCCGTCCCTCGATCGCGACCGCACGGTCGAGCAGCCAAGCGGGCACCCTGCCCTGTTTGTCGATCGCCTTGGAAATGCGCTGGCGCAGCACCTCGAACAGTCGCGGCACGACGACCATGATCGTCGGTCGAACTTCCTCGATATTGGAGGCGAGCTTGTCGAGGCCCTCCGCGTAATAGATTTCGGCGCCCAGCCCGATCGGGAAATGCTGGCCGCCGGTATGTTCATAGGCGTGGCTGAGCGGCAGGAACGACAGGAACACCTCCTCCTCCCAGCCGAAGTCCTCGCTGATGACGGTGCAGCACCCCTCCACATTGTGCAGGATCGCGCCGTGATGCTGCATCACGCCGCGGGGGCTGCCGCCGGTGCCGCTGGTATAGATGATGCAGGCAAGGTCATCGCGATTGAAAAATGCCTGCGCGGCCATGGTGTCGGCGGTGGTCGGATGATCGCCGATCAACTGCGCCCATTGATGATATTCGAGCGCGCCCGACTGGCTGACACGCAGCGGCTCGATACCGATGATATGCTGCGCGGTTCCGGCGCGAATGGCGGCGGGCAGCAGCGTGCGAGCCAGTTTCGAATCCGACACGATGATCGCCCGCGCGCCGGAATTTTCGATGATATGCTGGTGATCGCGTTCGGTGTTGGTGGTGTAGGTCGGCACCGTCACGCAACCGGCCGCCATGATCGCCAGATCACTGATGCACCATTCGGGGCGATTCTCGCTGACCAGCATCACCCGGTCGCCGGGGTTCAGACCCAGCGCCTTGATCGCGGTCGCAAGCGATGCCACCTGCGCCGCCGCATCGGCCCAACTGGTCGACGCCCATCTGCCGTCGCGCTTGGCCCACAGGAACGGCCGCTCCTTGCGCTCACGGGCGCGGGCGAAGAACATCGTCACCAGATTGGGAAAGTGTTCGAGCTTGCGCGCCATGCCGATTTCCTGCTCCTGCGCGGGCATCATGGTCGCCCGGTCATTTCGCTATTGATAGTTTGCGATAACCAAACGGCATAGCCCGACATTGCGTGCCGGGGTCCGAGCAGGCAACAACCGCCCGCAACGAAAACAAGCGCCTGCCCGGCGATCGCACGACAGGATGACGATATGCGCTTTTTCCGCCCCCTCACCGCGCTTGCGGCAACCGTCGCGCTGGTGCTGCCGGGTTGCGCGCCCGCCCCGCGCGCGGCAACGCCGGTGGCAATCGCGCCTGCCGCGCGCGAGATGTTCGTCGTCGCCGCCAATCCGCTGGCGGCGGAGGCGGGCATGGCGGTGCTGCGCCGGGGCGGCAGCGCGGTCGACGCGGCCATCGCGGTGCAGGCAATGCTGACGCTGGTCGAACCGCAAAGCTCCGGCATGGGCGGCGGTGCGTTCATGACCTATTTCGACGGCGCGAGCGGCGATGTCCGCGTCTATGACGGGCGGGAAGTGGCGCCGGCGGGCGCAACGCCGTCGATGTTCATGGGCGCCGACGGCAAACCGATCGGCTTTCGCCAGG
Organism: Sphingomonas sp.; assembly: GCF_035490575.1. Lineage (GTDB taxonomy): Bacteria > Pseudomonadota > Alphaproteobacteria > Sphingomonadales > Sphingomonadaceae > Sphingomonas. The sequence goes on from NZ_DATJLI010000118.1 coordinate 10,868, forward strand.
CGGTGGTCAGCGGGCGGGCGACGGGCGTGCCCGGCGCGGTGGCCATGCTGGCGACGGCGCACCGCGCGCATGGCAAACTCGAATGGTCCACCTTGTTCGGCGACGCACAGCACACCGCGCGCGACGGCTTTGTCGTCACGCCGCGCCTGGGCCGGTTCCTGACCGGCAGCTATCCGCAGCTTCAGGCACCCGACGCGCAGCGATATTTCACGCAGAACGGCGGTCGGATGGCAGCGGTGGGCGACCGGCTGAAAAATCCTGAATATGCCGATTTCCTGGTGCGGCTGGCGGCGCAAGGCCCCGACGCGCTTTACAAGGGCCAGACCGCCGCGCGCATCGTCCAGAAAACACGCGCCGCGCCGCTGGAGGGAACGATGACGCTGGCCGACCTCGCCGCCTACAAGCCGGTCGAGCGCGAGGCGCTATGCGCGCCATGGGCTGGCTACCGCGCCTGCGTGCCGCCGCCGCCGTCATCGGGCGTGGGCATGTTGATGCTGCTCAAATTGCTGGAGCGCACCGATATCGCCAGGCGCGGGCCGACCGACCCGCAGGCATGGTATCTGTTCGAGGAAGCCAGCCGCGTGATGTTCGCCGATCGCGACCGTTATGTCGGCGATCCCGCCTTTGCCCGCGTGCCGGTGCAGGGGATGCTCGACCCCGCTTATCTCGACCGGCGCGCCGCGCTGATCGGGGATCGCGCGGGGCCGCCGCCGCGCTTCGGAATGCCCGCCGGAGCGCCCATGGTTGGTGCCGACAGCACGGCCGAACCGGCCGGCACCACGCACTTCATCGTCGGCGACGCCAGCGGGAACGTGGTGTCGATGACATCGACGGTCGAATCGATCTTCGGCACCGGCCGGATGGTCGACGGCTTTTTCCTGAACAACCAACTCACCGATTTCAGCTTTTCCCCGACCGAGGCTGATGGCGCGCCCGCCGCGAATGCCGTGGCGCCGGCAAAGCGGCCGCGTTCGTCGATGACGCCGATGATCCTGGTCGACGCCGATGGCCGGTTCGCGGGCGCGATCGGGTCGGCGGGCGGCAACGCCATCCTCCCTTATGTCGGCAAGTCGCTGGTGGGGGCCGTGATGTGGGGCCTGCCGATGCAGGACGCGCTTGCGCTGCCCAATCTGGTCGCGCGCGGTTCCAGCATGAGCGGCGAAGTCAGCAAGTTCGCCCCCGGCGTCATCGAGGGGCTGGCGGCGCGCGGTGTGACGCTGCGCCCCGGTCAGGGGGAGGATTCGGGCGTGCATGCCGTGATCGTGCGCGATGGTCGCATCGATGGCGGCTATGATCCCCGGCGCGAAGGACGCGTGCTGGTCGAACCGGCACGCTGACCCCGCTTATTTCAGCCGCGCGGCGTGCCAGCCCAAGTGATCGGCCATGAAGGTCGAGATGAAATAATAGCTGTGATCGTAACCGGGTTGCAGGCGAAAGCTCAGGTCGATCCCGGCCTTTTCACAGGCTTCGGCCAGCAGATGCGGGCGAAGCTGTTCGACCAGAAAATTGTCGGCCGCCCCCTGATCGACCAGCAGCGCATCGACGCGCGCGCCATCCTCGATCAACGCCACCGCATCGTGCCGCCGCCATGCGGCGCGGTCCTCGCCCAGATAACCGCCCAGCGCCTTCTTACCCCATGGCACCTGCGACGGTGCGACGATCGGGGCAAAGGCGCTGACCGCGCGGAACCGGTCGGGATGGGTCAGTCCGATGGTCAGCGCGCCGTGCCCGCCCATCGAGTGCCCCATGATCGACTGGCGATCCATATCGGCGGAAAACTCAGCACCAATCAGCGCGGGCAGCTCTTCGGTGACATAGGACCACATGGCGTAATGCCGGTCGAACGGCACCTGCGTCGCATCGACATAGAAACCGGCGCCCAGCCCGAAATCATAGGCGCCATCGGCATCGTCGGGCACCCCTTCCCCACGCGGGGAGGTATCTGGCGCGACAAAAATCAGCCCATGTTCGGCGCACGCGCGACGATACTCGCCTTTCTCGGTCACATTGGCAGGGGTGCAGGTCAGGCCCGACAGATACCAGACCACCGGCAACCGCGCGCCCGGCGCATGATCGGGAACATAGACCGAAAAGGTCATGTCGGTCCCCGTCGCATCCGACGCATGGCGATAGACACCCTGCGTCCCGCCAAAGGCGCGTGCGGTCGATACCGTCTCGATCGTCATGCGCCGCCCATCATTTTCAGCGCGCACAGCTTGTTGCCGTCGGGATCGCGCAGATAGGCGAGATAGATGCCGCCACGTGAACCCTTGTCGCGAATGCCCGGCGGGTCCTCGCACGCGGTGCCGCCATGGGCCAGCCCCGCCGCGTGCCATGCATCGCCCTGTTCGGGGCTGTCGACGGCAAAACCGATCGTCATGCCGTTACCGTCGCTCGCCACCTGTTTGTCCAGCGGCTCGCCCACGATCAGCATCGCGCCATCCCGCTGCCAGAACCAGCGATTGCGATCGGCGTCCTTCCAGCTTTTGGCGCCGCCCAGTGCATCCATGATCGCGTCGTAAAATCGCTTGGACCGCTCGACATCGTTGCTGCCCAGATGAACATGGCTGAACATCGTTCGCTCCCTCTACCGCTTCAGTAAACCACGACGCTACGGATGCTTTCACCCGAATGCATCAGGTCAAAGCCCTTGTTGATATCCTCAAGGTCGAGGACATGGGTAATCATCGGGTCGATCTGGATCTTGCCGTCCATATACCAGTCGACGATCCGGGGCACATCGGTGCGCCCCTTGGCCCCGCCGAACGCAGTGCCGCGCCAGTTGCGCCCCGTGACGAGTTGGAACGGGCGCGTCGCAATTTCCTTGCCCGCCTCGGCCACGCCGATGATGACGCTGGTGCCCCAGCCGCGATGGCAGCATTCCAGCGCGGTTCGCATCACCTCGACATTGCCCGTGCAGTCGAAGCTGTAATCGGCGCCGCCATCGGTCAGCGCCAGCACCTTGGCGATCGTATCCTCGCGCGACAGGCCCTTCGAGTTCAGGAAATGGGTCATGCCGAACCGGCGACCCCATTCCTCCCGGTCGGGATTGATGTCGACGCCGATGATCCGGCCCGCACCGGCCAGCTTCGCCCCCTGAATGACGTTCAGGCCGATGCCGCCCAGTCCAAACACGACGACATTTTCGCCGACCTGCACCTTGGCGGTGTTCACCACCGCGCCCACGCCGGTCGTCACGCCACAGCCGATATAACAACTCGTCTTGAACGGCGCGTCCTCGCGGATCTTGGCGACCGCGATTTCGGGCAGGACGGTGAAGTTCGAGAAAGTCGAACAGCCCATGTAATAGAAAATCGGCTGCCCCTTGTGGCTGAACCGCGTGGTGCCGTCGGGCATCAACCCTTTCCCCTGGGTCGCGCGGATCGCGGTGCACAGGTTGGTCTTGCCCGACAGGCATGACTTACACTGGCGACATTCGGGGGTGTAGAGCGGGATGACGTGATCGCCCGGCGCCACGCTGGTCACGCCCGCGCCGACTTCGCGCACGATGCCCGCGCCCTCGTGGCCCAGAACGCTGGGGAAAATGCCCTCGCTGTCATGGCCGTCCAGCGTATAGGCATCGGTATGGCAGATGCCGGTTGCCATGATCTCGACCAGCACTTCGCCCGCCTTTGGCCCCTCGAGATCGAGTTCGACGATTTCGAGCGGCTTCTTGGCTTCGAACGCGACGGCGGCGCGGGTCTTCATACCGGAGGCTCCCTGTTTCGATAGTCTCGCCATCATATGGCGCGCCCGGCGATGATTTGAACCGCTGACGATGCGCGAAACATTATTGCGTCCGATGCGCGAAACATTATTGCGTCGCGGTAAAAACGTCCCTTGCTTGTGGTCGTGTGCTCTTGACGTCACATGCTGCATAGGCGAAGCATTTTGCCCGTATGAAGCACATTCTCCCCCTCGCCGCGGCTGCCGCCGCGCTTACGCTCGCCGCCTGCAACAATGAGCCGGAGGTGATCGATACCCGCCCACGTGATCCATATGCCGCGGAACTCGCCAATGCCGCGCCGGTCGAACTGCCGCCCGCGATGAAGGCGTCGGTTTCGTTCCGCTGCAAGGACAACAGCCTGCTGTATGTCGATTTCTTCCAGGGCGACAAGCTCGCCAACCTTCGCACCGAAAAGGGCGGCACGCCGGTTGCGCTCAGGGCCGAGGAAGCGGGCCAGCCGCTGACCGGCGAGGGTTATTCGCTGACCGGCGATGAAGAGAACATTACCGTCACCATGCCTGAAAAGGGCGAGTTGACCTGTCACGTCTGAACGCGGCACGGGTGAACCACGAACGGGGTCGGCGGGCACAGGCTCGCCGACCCTTTTTTGCACGCCTCACCCTTGCATGGCGCGCGCCGGACAGGCAGCTTTGATCCTGGCAGCTAAGGACGGAAAAACGTGGCGGTAATCGCGGTCTACAGCCTTAAGGGCGGCGTGGGTAAGACGACGCTGTCGGTCAACCTCGCCTGGTGCGCGGCCCATGCATCGGCGCGCCGGACGCTGTTATGGGATCTCGACCCGCAAGCTGCATCGACATGGCTGATGGCGGGCGACAGCAAGCCGCGCGACCAGGCGCAGGCGATCTTCACCAAGGATATCGAGGCCGAACGCCTGATCCGAACGACCCCGTTCGAGCGCATCGACCTGATCGGCGCCGACGCCTCGCTTCGCAGCCTCGATCGGGTGTTCCACGAACTCGACAAGAAGAAACGCCTCGCCAAGCTCGTCTCGACGCTGGACAAGGCATATGAACGGCTGATCCTCGATTGCCCGCCCGGCCTGACCGAAACGAGCGAACAGGTGATGCGCGCCGCCGACCTGATCGTCGTGCCGGTCATCCCGTCCCCATTGTCGACCCGCGCCTTCGATGAAGTCGTCGCGCATCTGGATGGCAAGCGGGGCAAGGTGCCGTTGTTGCCCGTGCACGCCATGGTCGATCGCCGCCGGAAACTCCATGCGGAGGCGATCGCCGCCCAGCCCGACTGGCCGGTGATCCCGATGGCCAGCCTGGTCGAATCGATGGCGGCGCGACGCGCACCCGTCGGCAGCTTCGCCCCGCGCAGCGCCGCGGCAAAGGCGTTCGGCGATCTGTGGCAGGCGATCGAACGGCGCCTGTCAAAGGCGGCATGACCCGGCGGCTGTCCCTTTATCAGCAACTTGATCCCGAACTGGTGCTGCGCGCCTATGCGATGGGCGTGTTCCCGATGGCCGACCACCGCGACGCCCCCGGCGTTTACTGGGTCGAACCACGGATGCGCGGCGTGCTGCCCCTCGACGGGTTTCGCCTGTCCCGCTCGCTAAGAAAAACGATCGCCCGCGACCGGTTTCGCGTCACCGTCAACCAGGCGTTCGACGCGATCATCGCGCTATGCGGCGAAAGCGCCGCAGACCGGCCGGAGACGTGGATCAACCCGACCATCGCTCACGCCTTTGCCCGGTTGCACCAGATGGGGTTCGCCCATTCGGTCGAATGCTGGGATGGCGATCGGCTGGCGGGCGGGCTTTACGGGCTGGCGCTGGGCCGCGCCTTTTTCGGCGAGAGCATGGTCAGCCGTGCAACCGATGCGTCGAAAGTTGCCCTCGCCTGGCTGGTCGCGCGGCTGCGCGTCGGCGGGTTCACGCTGCTCGACTGCCAGTTCCAGACCGACCATCTGCGATCGATGGGCGCGATCGAGATCCGGCGCGACGCCTATATGGCGTTGTTGAGCGATTCGCTGGGACCGTCGGCGGCCGGGCTGCTTTCGGGCGGCGCGGTCGTGACCGGCGCGTTCGATGCGCTCGACCGGCGCGGCGTCGGCGCCCCCTTGGCAGCGGGCGCGACATCGGCGCCGCCCTCCGGAAAGGACATTGTGCAGCTTTTGACCCAGACGTCATAAATCGGGTGCTGCACGACGTTGAGCGACGGCCGCTCCTTGTAGAGCCAGCCGGAAAAGGCGCGGCGCCAGCGACGATCGAAACCCTGTGCGTCGACCTGGACAAAGGCGCCGGTATATTGCTCCGGCTCCCACGGGCCGGTCCGCTCGCACGCACGCAGCCGCACGACGACATTGCCCGCCCGCACTGCCTGTCCGGGCTTGAGCGTCAGGTCCCGGCTTTCGCCATTGCGCTTGTTGAGCAGGCCCAGCACCGCGACACGCTCGGCCATTGGCGTCACGCCCCGGGTCACGACGGTCGCGCTTTCAGCGACGGCCACCACATCGCCAGCAGCGGACGGCGGAGCCGATGGGTCTTGGGAAGATGGCAGCGTGGCGTTGGGCAGCGGCGCACTGCCGGGCGCAGGGGGACGGCCGTCACGCCATGCAGCGAAACCGAACCAGCCGCCCAGCGCGATCAGCACCGCCAGCGCGATCGCGCCGATCCACTTGGCTCGGGGGCTCACGCCTCGGGCGACCACGCCTCGTAGTCGCCGGTCGCACGGATGCGCTCACCGCCCTTTTCCAACGTGCCGGGCGGGCGATAGGCCAGTGCCGTGCCGGTCATGTTCGGCATTGCCGGCTGTTGCCAGACGCGGTGCGGCGGCAGGGCACGGTCGGGAACGTCGTCGATCTGGTGATGCAGCCAGCTGAACCACTCCGGCGGCACGCCGCTGGCATCATTCGACGCTTTGTAAATGACCCAGCGGCGCGGGCGACCGGCCGTATCCTTGCCGCCCTGCCAATAGACATTGCCCTGATCGTCGGCGCCGACGCGCGTCTTGCCGCGCAGCCCCGCCAGCGTGCCGATGGTGGCGCCATTCCACCAAGTGAAGATGTTCAGACCCATGACCAGCCCTTTACGGTGCGGCGACGATGCTGGCAACGCGCGGCACGCCACGCATTGTCGAAATCAACGGCGGAACGGATCCTCGAACAGCGGACGCTCTTCGCTTTCCTCGCCCGCGCGCGAAGCGGCCTCGCGCTCCGCCCGCAGTTGTTCGAGCAACGCCTCGCGGTCCCCCTCCAGCCGGGTGTCCTGCACTTCCTCGATCCCCGCGGCCTTGGCGGCCTTGGATACCAGCGCGTCGAGTTCACGCTGTGAACACAGGCCCAGCGTCACGGGGTCCTTGGGCGTGATGTTGCCGATGTTCCAGTGCGTGCGGTCGCGGATCGCCGCGATGGTCGTGCGCGTCGTGCCGATCAGCTTGGAAATCGCGCCGTCCGACACTTCGGGATGGTTGCGGATGATCCATGCGATGCCGTCGGGCTTGTCCTGACGCTTGCTGACCGGCGTATAACGCGGCCCCTTGGTCCGGCGAACCTGATCCGGCCCCTTCAGGATGCGTAGGCGGTAATCGGGGTCCTGCTGACCCTTTTCGATTTCCTCCATCGTCAGTTCGTGCGCGCGAACCGGATCGCGACCGGTCAGCTTGGCCGCCGCCGTATCGTCGGCGATGGCCTGAACCTCAAGAATGTGAAGACCGCAGAAATCGGCGATCTGCTCGAACGAGAGCGCGGTATTGTCGACCAGCCAGGAGGCGGTCGCGTGCGGCATGAGCGGCTGAGCCACGGTGTCGATCTCCGAAAACCTGATCGGCTTTGAAACAATAAGGGCCACCCCTTCCGGGGTGACCGCTGAACATGCCCGACTTAATGCAGCGGCCGGCAAAGGGCAAGCCGCCGCGGTTCAGGCCGCCACGGCGTTGCGGTGGATGGGCACCAGCGCCCCCAGGAATTGCGCCGCGCTCGCTTCCCAGGTGAAACCGCGGCCATAAACGGCACAGGCCACCCGGTCACGCGTCAACGCCAGCGCGATGGCGGTGTCCAGATCCTCGTCCATCGCCCCCACCTGTTCGGTCAGCACGTCGATCGGACCCGTCACCGGATAGGCCGCGACCGGCGTCCCGCACGCCAGCGCCTCGATCATCACCAGTCCGAACGTGTCGGTGCGACTGGGAAAGACGAACACATCGGCCGCGCGATAGCATTGCGCCAGTTCGTCGCCGAAGCGCGCGCCCATGAAGCAGACATCGGGGTAGGCGGCTTCCAGTTGCGCCCGCGCCGGACCGTCGCCGACCACGACCTTCGTGCCCGGTCGGGACGTTCGAAGAAACGCCTCCAGATTCTTTTCGACCGCGACGCGCCCGACATAAAGCTGGACCGGCCCGGCAAGCCCCGCCATTTCGGGATGCCGCACGACGCCGGGGTGAAAGCGCGTCAGGTCGACCCCGCGCCCCCAATGGCTGACCCGGCCCAGGCCATGTTCACCCAGTGTCCGGCGGATCGACGGGGTCGATGCCAGCACGGTGCGCGCGGGCGCGTGAAACCAGCGGATGTAGCGCCATATCCATTCGGCCGGGACGCCCGACCGGGCGGAGACATAATCGGGAAACTGCGTGTGATAGGCGGTGGTAAAGGGATAGCCCTGTCGCAGGCACCAGCGTCGCGCCGCGACGCACACCGGGCCTTCGGTGGCCAGATGCACCGCGTCGGGCGCGAAATCCTCGATCAACTGGCCTACCGTCGCGGTTCGCACCATCGCCAGCCGAATCTCGGGATAGGTCGGGCATGGCAGCGAATAAAACAGATCGGGTGAGATGACCCGCACGATATGTCCCTGCCGCTCCAGCACGTCGCGGACCGATTTGAGCGTGCGGACGACGCCGTTGACCTGCGGCGCCCAGGCGTCGGTGACGATCGCGATCCGCATCGCTGGAAAAGGCGCGGCGGCGATCAGGCGGCCACGCGCGCCACCGCGGCGCTTTCCAGCGCCTCGCGTGCCTTCATCTCGTCACCCCAATGCAGGATTTCCATGCGGCCATCCTCATGTTCGACCAGCGCGGTGCAGCCCTCCACCCAGTCGCCATCGTTATAATAGTCGATTGCCTCGATCTTGCGATAGTCGGCGGTGTGAATATGACCGGCAATGACGCCGTCGACGCCGCGCAGCGCGGCTTCGTGCGCGACGATCTCCTCGAACTTGGAAATGAACTCGACGGCGTTCTTGACCTTGTGCTTGGCGTATTTGCTGAGCGACCAATAGGGCAGGTTCATCGCCCGGCGCCATCCGTTGACCCAGCGGTTGAGCAGCATCATCAGGTGGTAGGCCGCGTCCCCCGCATGGGCCAGCCAGCGATGCGACAGCGTGATCGCGTCGAACTCGTCACCATGCAGCACCAGCAGGCGGCGGCCATCGGCGGTGGTGTGGATCGCCTGTCGCTTGATCTTGACCCCGCCAAAATTCAGCCCGGTGAACTGGCGGAACATTTCGTCATGATTGCCGGGAATATAGATGATGTCGGTGCCACGCTTGGCGCGTTTCAGGATGCGCCACACGATGTCGTTGTGCGTCGAGGGCCAGTAGAACTTCTTCTTGAGCTGCCAGCCGTCAAAGATATCGCCGACCAGATACATGGTTTCGCTGTCGACATGGTCGAGGAAGTCGATCAGCATTTCCGCGTTGCAGCCCCGCGTGCCCAGATGCACGTCGCTGATCCACACGGTGCGATACCGGCGGCGTTCGACCCCTTCGCGCTCGGGCACATGGGGCCGCGTCGCGGCGATATCGGAAAGAACGTCGAACGGAAGCTGCGTGACAGTGCCCATGGCATTTTCCCCGGCAAGCCCTTGGCTGGCCGACACATGCCGGAACTTTGTTACAATGATTCGGCGCGTGCGTTACGCCATTGTCATATCCGTCTCAGTCGATCGTCAGCACGATCTTGCCGACATGATCGCCGGCCTCCATCCGGCGATGCCCGTCGGCCGCCGCGGCCAGCGGAAAGCACGCGTCGATCACCGGCGCCAGCAGCCCCTGCTCGACATGCGGCCAGACATGGTGCGCCAGTTCATCGGCGACCATCGATTTGAACTGCGCGTCGCGCGGGCGCAATGTCGAGCCGGTCAGCGTCAGGCGGCGGCGCATGATGTCGAAGATCGGAATCGTCGCCTCGGTCCCGCGCTGCACCGCGATCGAGACATGGCGCCCGTCCTCGCCCAGGCATTTCAGGTTGCGCGGCAGGTAATCGCCGCCGACCATGTCGAGCACGACCTGAACCCCCCGCCCGCCGGTCAGGTCGCGCACGACCTCGACAAAATCCTGCTCGCGGTAGTTGATCGCGTGAGCGGCGCCCAGATCGAGCGCGGCCTTGCATTTGGCGTCGCTGCCCGCCGTCACGATAACCGTCAGGCCGAACAGGTTGCCCAGCGCGATCGCCATCGTGCCGATGCCGCTGGTCCCGCCATGCACCAGCACGGTGTCGCCATCGCCCGCGAAACCGCGCTCGAACAGGTTGGTCCACACGGTGAACAGCGTTTCAGGCATCGCGGCGGCCTGCACCATCGACAGGCATTCGGGCACCGGCAGGCATTGCCCGGCGGGCGCAACGCAATATTCGGCATAGCCGCCGCCGGCGACCAGCGCACAAACCGGCTGGCCCAGCATCACATCCACCACGCCTTCGCCCACGGCGACGACGGTGCCCGCCACTTCCAGGCCGGGGATCGACGGCGCGCCCGGTGGCGGCGGATAACCGCCCTGGCGCTGGAGCACATCGGGCCGGTTGACCCCCGCGGCGGCGACGCGGATCAGCACTTCACCCTCTTCCGGCCGCGGCACCGGCCGTTCGACCGGTTCGAGCACGTCCGGCCCGCCCGCGCTTGCCGGATCAATTGCACGCATCGTCACCGGAATATCCATCGACCGCCCCGCCCATTCAGATCGTGGTAAACCGGGCGCTTATTGACATCCCGGCAGCGGCGGTCAACGTTTGACGTCATGGAGGCCGACGACAATCTACCGCGTCAGCAGGGCGACCTGCTCACCCGATTGAGACAGCAGGACCTGGACCCGCTGTCGGTCGCCGAGTTGCAGGCGCGGATCGACGCGCTGGAGGTCGAGGTGACGCGCGTGCGTATGCACATGGAACGGGCCGGCACGCACCGCGCCAGCGCCGAGGCGCTGTTTCGCCGATGACGATCGGGCGGTGGCGCGCCCGTCAGTCGCGGGTTCGGCCGGGCGCTTGCCAAGGTCACTTGCGCGCGGCGTGTTCAGTCCCGACATTGCCCTTACGGGTCGCGAGTCCCCAAGCGGCCCCACCGGAGTAGTTTCCCAAATGCCGTCCTTTGCATCCGCACTCGAATCCACGCTGCACAAGGCGCTGGAGGCCGCATCCGCGCGTCGCCATGAATATGCGACGCTGGAACATCTGCTGCTGGCGCTGATCGATGACGAACATGCCTCGAAAGTGATGAGCGCGTGCGGCGTCGATCTCGGCGAACTGAAAACCACCGTCGCCCATTATCTCGACACTGAGCTTGAGGCGCTGAAGGTGGAGGCCGTGACCGATCCGTCGCCGACCAGCGGGTTCCAGCGCGTGGTCCAGCGCGCGATCCTGCATGTTCAGTCGTCGGGCCGCGACGAAGTGACCGGCGCCAATGTGCTGGTGGCGCTGTTCAGCGAACGTGAAAGCTATGCCGTTTATTTCCTGCAGCAGCAGGATATGAGCCGCCTGGATGCCGTCAGCTATATCAGCCACGGCGTCGGCAAGGGCGCATCGCCCGCCGAACCGCGCGACGTGAAGGGCGCCGAGGAGGGAAAGGCACCGGCCAAGCCCGGCGACAAGAACCAGAAGGGCGAAAGCGCGCTCAAGCAGTTCTGCGTCGACCTGAATGAAAAGGCCAAGTCGGGCAAGGTCGACCCGCTGATCGGGCGCGGACCAGAGGTCGACCGCACGGTCCAGATCCTGTGCCGCCGGTCCAAGAACAACCCGCTTTATGTCGGCGATCCCGGCGTCGGCAAAACCGCCATCGCCGAGGGGCTGGCGCGCAAGATTGTCGAGGGCGACGTGCCAGAGGTGCTGCTGCCCGCGGTCATCTATTCGCTCGACATGGGCGCGCTGCTCGCCGGCACGCGTTATCGCGGCGATTTCGAGGAACGGCTGAAGCAGGTCGTGAACGAGCTGGAAAAGCTGCCCCACGCGGTGCTGTTCATCGATGAGATTCACACTGTCATCGGCGCGGGCGCGACCAGCGGCGGGGCGATGGATGCATCCAACCTGCTGAAACCGGCGCTGTCGGGCGGCACGATCCGTTGCATCGGATCGACCACCTACAAGGAGTTTCGCAATCATTTCGAAAAGGACCGCGCGCTGCTGCGCCGGTTCCAGAAGATCGACGTCAACGAACCGACGGTCGAGGATACGATCAAGATCCTCTCCGGCCTTCGCTCGGCGTTCGAGGAGCATCATTCGGTCAAATACACCCCCGATTCGATCAAGTCGGCGGTCGAACTGTCGGCGCGCTACATCAACGACCGTAAACTGCCCGACAAGGCGATCGACGTGATCGACGAAGTGGGCGCGATGCAGATGCTGGTGCCGCCGTCGAAGCGGAAAAAGATCATCACCCCCAAGGAGATCGAACTGGTCATCGCGACCATGGCCCGCATCCCGCCAAAGACGGTTTCGACCGACGACACGCGTGTGCTGGCCAATCTTGAAACCGACCTGAAGCGCGTGGTGTTCGGACAGGACGACGCGATCGGCGTGCTGTCGTCGGCGATCAAGCTGAGCCGCGCTGGACTTCGCGATCCTGACAAGCCGATCGGCAATTACCTGTTCAGCGGCCCCACCGGCGTCGGCAAGACCGAAGTCGCGCGCCAGCTGGCCGAAATCCTGGGCATCCCGCTCCAGCGGTTCGACATGTCCGAATATATGGAACGCCATTCGGTCAGCCGGCTGATCGGCGCGCCGCCGGGCTATGTCGGCTATGACCAGGGCGGCCTGTTGACCGATGCGGTCGATCAGAACCCGCACAGCGTGCTGCTGCTGGACGAGATCGAGAAGGCGCATCCCGACCTGTTCAACATCCTGTTGCAGGTGATGGACAACGGCAAGCTGACGGACCACCACGGCAAGACCGTCGATTTCCGCAACACCATCCTCATCATGACCACCAATGCCGGTGCATCGGACATGGCGCGTGAATCGATCGGCTTTGGCGAAATCGCGCGGGAGGATGTGCAGGAAGAAGCGGTGAAGAAGCTCTTCACGCCGGAGTTCCGCAACCGCCTCGATGCGATCGTGCCGTTCGGCTACCTTCCGCCCGCCGTCGTCGCGCGCGTGGTCGACAAGTTCATCCTGCAACTGGAGCTGCAACTCGCCGATCGCGGCGTGCATATCCGGCTGGATGATGAGGCCAAGAGCTGGCTGACCGAACGCGGCTACGACAAGCTGTATGGCGCGCGCCCGATGGGCCGTTTGATCCAGGAAAAGATCAAGCAGCCGCTGGCCGAGGAACTGTTGTTCGGCAAGCTGGTCCATGGTGGCGAGGTTTCGGTCAAGCTCAAGGACAATGCGCTGTCGTTCGAGATCGTGCCCGCCCCGCCCAAAAAGGCGAAGCGCAAGGGCGGCAGAAAGTCGGAAGCGGCCAAGGCCGAGTGACAATGACGGGCGGCGCGTCGCGGGACGCGCCGCCCCTTTTCGGTCAGAAGAAGATGACCGCGTGCGCCGTTAGCCGGTCGCCTGCATCGTCCAGGTCGGCCAGCGGCGATGTGGCGACCGCATCGGTATCGATATCGGTCCCCGAATAACGCAGCCCCAGCGCCAGCGGCCCAAAGCGCCGCTCGACGCGCACGCCCCAGTCGACATAGCTGTCCCCACCGGGTCGCAGCCGCGCGGCCCGCACCTGGTCATCGGTAGAACCCGATGTCCGCCCGACATGCGCCGATATGTCGATGCCTGTGCCCGGCAGCCCCGCCCCGGCGCGCGCCTGAACATACAGATTGTCGCCGCCGATGGCATCCTGCGCCGGGGCATAGCTGGCACCCAGATCAAGCTGCAACGGCCCGAGCGCATAGCCCAGCATTGCGTCGATTTCGGCATAATCGGCATCCCCGCGTGCCCCGGCAAAGAAATGCCCGGTCGCCCCGCCCGTCAGACTAAGGCCGCTGGAAAGGGGCAGCGTATAGCTGATCGACCCGTCAAACACCGCGTCAGCGCCGTCGTGGCGGATCGCGCCGCGCGTCGTCGTGGCACGCGCGTCGACACGCAACCCCGCGACCGGCACCGACACGATGGCGTCGAGCGCCGGATCGCCGTCGCTCCAGCTCAGGCCGCGACGGCGATGATCGGTGGTCGCCTCGACCGATCCGGTCGGGCGCCACAGATCCTGTGCCGCCGCCTCGCTGGCGATCATGCCAAGCGCGGCGGCGGCAAACCAGCGCAACTCAACCATTCGGGCGCAACGCGTCGAGTTCGGCAAGCAGGGTCGCGCGGTCGGCCTCTGCCGCGGCGATCAGCCGGTCGCGAACGGCCGGCGTGCGCCGCGCCACTTCGGCCTCGATCGCGGGACGCGCGGTGTCGCATGCGCCGGGATGCGTCCCCGACAGCGACCGATCGGACGCGACCGGACGCGACGACGCGGCGGCCCCGTCCAGCGCACGCTCAACGGTGATCGCCGCCGTCCAGCGGCAGATCTGGCGCGAAGGCCGGTTGGGCAGATGCGCGCCACGCGTGCGCGTATCGAGCGCGACCCGCGCACGATAGGTCGCGGCAACGTCTGCCCCGCGATGCGCCACCGTCACGCGATGCTCGATTGCCTCGCCCAGCGCGAACGCCGCGAGTGACAGGAATATGGACATCTGTTCCTCCTCTCTTTTCTGGTCGTTGGACTTGTTCCTGCGGATTGCCGGCTTTGGCCGGTCAACCAGTCCAATCGCCGAGAGGCGGTTCAGGTTGCAAGCAAATCCCGCATTGCGTCAGGCACGCGCCGACGGGGCAAGCTGCCAATATGTCGCGTACCGCTCATGCGCGATCCGGTGATAAGGGATCAGCCGGACCGGCTCGCCCGAGCTGGATGGAACGGTGAACTCCAACGGCCGCGCGCCTGGTCGAATTGCGGCCACCAGTGCCTCCGGCTCACCCGCCAGAACCGGCACGTCGATGGGCGTGTTGTTATACTCGCCATATTTTCGTTCGTTGATGATGACGTCCGAACCGGGCGTCAGCCCCGCCCGCCCCAGCGCCCCGGCCAGCACCAGCGGACCATAAGTGAACGCGACGATATCAGGCGCGGCGGGCGCGCTTTCGGCCGCAACCGCCATGGTCAGGCGCAGTTCCACCCGGTCGCCGTCCCGCCA
The DNA here is from genome assembly GCF_035490575.1 of Sphingomonas sp. GTDB lineage: Bacteria > Pseudomonadota > Alphaproteobacteria > Sphingomonadales > Sphingomonadaceae > Sphingomonas. The sequence goes on from NZ_DATJLI010000118.1 coordinate 25,930, forward strand.
CATACGCGCCACGTCCAGATAGCGGCCCGGCACGCTCGATCGCATCATTTCGGCCCCGTTGACCAGCACGACCGCCTGCTCGCTCCAGTGCGGATGGCGCAGCTTGAGCGTCGCCGCCGTCGGCCGTCGCGACGCCCAGCGCAGTTGCGTGACCGGCGCATCCGGAAAACGCGTCTCCTGCGTCACCACCGCATCCTTGTCGGTCCAGCGCACCGACGACGGCACGAAAAGATTGACGTAAAGCGCGTCGTCATCGCGGAAATAGATCGAATCGCGATATTTGACGTGGTTCTCCATGCCGGTGCCGGTGCAGCACCAGAACGAGTCCTCGGGCGTGTGATACAGCTTCATGTAACCCGGCCGCGCGCCCTGGAAATAGGTCGCCATGCCGCTGTCGGGATCCTGCGACGCCAGGATGCCGTTATACAGCGTCCGCTCGTAATAATCGGCATAGGCCGCCTGCGGATCGTGCAGGAACAACGCCCGCGTCAGCTTGAGCATATTGTGCTGGCAGCAGGTTTCGGACCCCTTGGCCGAAAACACCTTGTCGCGGAAATCCGCCATTGCGAAGAAATGCTCGTTCTCGCCATGCCCGCCGGTCGCGAACGACCGGGTCAGCGCAACGGTGCGCCAGAAAAACTCCGACGCATCGCGATATTCGGGCTTGCCCGTCGCTTCCCATACACGCTGATAACCGATGATCTTGGGCAGTTGCGTGTTGGCGTGCATCCCGTCCAGATGATCGCGCTCGCGCACCAGCGGCGCCAGCACCGCCTTTTGCGCGAAGCGTTCGGCGAGGCGGAGATAATCGGCATTACCGGTCATATCGTGCAGGTCGACCAGCACTTCGCTCATGCCGCCATGTTCTGTTTCCAGCATCGTCTCAAACGCGGCATCGTCCAGCGGGCGCGTTGCGACCACCGCCCAGTCGGCGAAGCGCAGCAGCACCGCGCGGCATTTCGCGCTGTCGGCCAGCACCGCGCCGTCGCGCAGCCCGGCATAGACCTTGTGCAGCGTATACCATGGCACGCCGGTGATCTTTTCGCCGCGCAGATGCGCCGCCAGCAGGCGCGGGCCGTCGGGAAAGGCACAGACAAGACCGCTGTCCGCCGCGTCCTGACATGCCGCCAGTTCGTCGGCGATATAGTCGATGCGCCGCTTGTATTCGGCATTCTTGGTCGAGCGCCACGCAAGCGCGCAACCCGACAGATAATGGCCCAGCGTGTGGCCATGACAATTGATCTCGGCCCAGGTCGGCTCCGATTCCCAGCCGCCATAAACCGCCGCCTTGGGCTTCAGCCCGGCATTGACGCGGAAATTGTGCAGCATCCGGTCGGGTTCGAGCGCCATCAGATAGGCCTCGGTCCTGCGCTGTGCGTGCAGGAACGGGCTTTCAAGCAAGGTCACGTCGGCGAGGTCGAACGGCTGCAATCGCGGGCGCGTCGCCGCCCCGCCCGGCGCGGCCTGTGCCTGCCGCGACATGGCATGAACCGGCGATGCGGCGCCGAGCGATCCGGCAAGCAGCCCGCCGACCCCGACCGTGGTCAGGAACGTCCGACGCGAAGCAGGCGGGCAACAGGGGCTGGTCATCGAAATCGCTCTCCGGATATTTTGTCAGAGTAAATCTATCATGCCATGTCCGGTGTTGAAAAGATGACTTTTGCGACGATGGGCGCTGCAATCACATAATGTCCGACCAATTTGGTTGCGAACCTTCGGCACATCGTCAATAATGGTCTGACAATCATGGGGGAGAATGTGATGCTCGGTCGACTGCAATATGGTTGGCGCACCGCCAGGGCGCTTTACCCCGTCGCACTCGCGATCGACGCACGCTCGGTCGGCACCGCCGCGCTGATTGCCGGCGTCGCCGTCATTTCCCCTGCTCATGCACAGCGCGCCCGCGTATCGATCAACGACGGATGGAAGTTTCAGAAGCGTGATCCAACGGGCGTCACCGCCGATCTGCGCTATGAAGTGCTGCCCGAACTCAAGCTGCGGCCCGATGGCGCCGATTTCGACGCCGGGGCGATGGAAGGGTCGGACACCACCGTCCGCAAGGGCGTGCTTCGCCCCTATATCCTGCCCAGCGCCAATGACCTGATCCGCGACCCGGCAAAGCGGCACGCGCGCCCGGCGGGCAATCCCGGCGGCGATGTGCCCTATGTCGCGGCCGGTTTCGACGACAGCGGCTGGCAATCGGTGACGCTGCCGCACGACTGGGCGATTGCCGGGCCGTTCATTCAGGATGGCCCCTATGGCGGGATGGGCCGCCTGCCCAGCTGGGGTATCGGCTGGTATCGCAAGATGCTGGACATTCCCGCGTCCGACCGGGGAAAGTCGGTGTTCCTCGATGTCGACGGGGCCATGTCCTATGCCACGGTGTGGCTGAACGGAAAACTCGTCGGCGGCTGGCCCTATGGCTATAATTCCTGGCGGCTCGACCTGACGCCGCATATCGTGCCGGGCGGCAAGAACCAGCTGGCCATCCGCCTCGACAACCCGATGGAATCGTCGCGCTGGTATCCCGGCGGCGGCATTTATCGCAACGTCTGGCTGACCACCACGGACCCGGTTCATGTCGCGCATTGGGGCACCAAGGTCACGACACCCAATGTGTCGAAGGACTCCGCGCAGGTCGACCTGGCGCTGACGGTCGAGAATCTCGGCAAGGCGGCGGCAAATGTCGTTGCCGAGACCGAGATTTTCGCGATCGACGGCAACGATCGCCGCCTTGGCAACGCCGTCGCGCGGATTGCCCCGGCCACGATCGCGGTGGCGGCCGACGGCAAGGCCAGCGTCAACGGCTCGACCACCATCGCCAAGCCGCGCCTGTGGGGTCCGCCGCCCAACCAGACGCCCAACCGCTATGTCGCCGTCACCACGCTGCGACAAGGCGGGCGTGTCGTCGACACCTATGAAACGCGCTTCGGCGTGCGCTCGCTGGAATTCGATCCGGCGCGCGGCGTGATCGTCAATGGCGAACATGTGATGCTGAACGGCGTCAACCAGCATCACGACCTGGGCGCGCTGGGCGCGGCGTGGAACGACCGCGCGGCGAAGCGCCAGCTCGATATCCTGGCCGACATGGGTGTCAACGCCCTCCGCATGGCGCACAACCCACCCGCACCCGAACTGCTCGACATGACCGACCGCATGGGCTTTCTGGTGATGGACGAGGTGTTCGACGTGTGGGAACGGCGCAAGACGCCGTTCGACACGCATCTGATCTTCAAGGACTGGCGCGAGCCGGACCTGCGCGCGATGATGCGCCGCGACTTCAACCACCCGTCGGTCATCATGTGGAGCATCGGCAACGAGGTGGGCGAGCAATATGGCGGTCGCGGCGCCGAAGTCGCGCGCGAGGTGATGGCGCTGGCGCATCAGGAGGACAAAACCCGTCCCGTCATGGGCTCGATGAACATCAGCGGGCCGGGATCGGATT
>NZ_DATJLI010000119.1:0-32724 GCF_035490575.1 Sphingomonas sp.
CCTCCACCTCGCTCTCACGCAGCACGGCGACGATATCGGCCTGTGATGGCTGGTCTTCATCGGCGACGACGAAGCCGCGCTCCGGCGGGTAATCGGCCATGTGATCGGCGACCCCGTCCAGCACCCGACCCATCCGCACCGGTGCGCCCGCGCGCGGCACCTGGGAACAGAAACGCTGGGTGCAGTTGGGCGCCATGAAGATCGCTTCGGACACGTCCTGCCCCACCTTGCGCGCATCAATGTCCCACGCGGCGACGACACGGATGTCGCTGGCGCGATAGCCCTCGATCACGTCGTGGGTCAGGCCGATCGCGCTGTTCGAATGGTCGCGATAATGGGCAATCCCCTGCACCAGCGAACTGGCGCAATTGCCGACGCCGACGATCGCCAGGTTGATCGGTTTGGGATGGGGCGAGCGCATGGGTGTCTCCCTTATTCGGCAGCCGCGGCTTGAGCGCGGGCCGGAGCGTAGCGGTCGATCATGGCCGCACAGAAATCGGCGAACGCCTGCGGATCGTGCGCCCGCGACGTGTGATGCGGCTCCACCCCCAGATGTTCGGGGGTGAAGCAAAAGGTCACGGTGACATCGAAATCGGCCAGCGCGTCCATCTGGCGGTCGAACCAGTCCAGTGCGCCTTCGCGAAAACTGTCGGCCCAGCTGAGGCCGGTTCGCAGCTGGCGCACGCCCAGCCGCTTCATCCACGCCACAGCATCGTCCAGCCGGGGATCGTGGAAATGGAACCATTGCATCAGCCCCATCCGGTCCGCGACGCGCGCATAGGCGTCCAAAGCAGGCTTTGGCGTGCCGTCGGCGCGGATCAGGCCCATGTGGAAATGGCGGTAATAGCTCGATCCCTCCGCCTCGCGGTGACGCGTGGTCGCGCCCCATTCCATCGGCAGGTCGTAGAGCGAATACCAATAGATGCGCGGCGCCCGCCCGATCAGCAGCTCGGCCGTGCGGTTCAGGCCGAACAGCTGCACCTCATCCGCGCCGAACGATCCGGCACCGACCTCGGTCACCCAGACGGGCTTGTCGGGCGCCGCCGCCTCGATCTCGGCCAGCTTTTCGGGCCAGGCGTGAATCGACCACAGGTTCCAGTCGAGCGGAAAGCCATGCACCGCCACCACATCCACATGGCCCAGCGCGCCCAGTTCGCGCATCCGGCCCAGCCAGTGCGGGTCGATCGGCGACATGCCGCCCAGCACGCGCAGCACGTCGGGGTTTGCATCGGCAATCGCCTGGCCGGTGCGTTTCACCAGATCGGCATAATGCGTCCATTCAGGATCGAGCAGCGGGTCCCAGTGCGACTTGTTGTTCGGTTCGTTCCAGATCATCGCGGCTTCGATCATTCGATCCTCCTCGTCGGATAGACGGCTGCATCCTGAAAGCTGGCGCACGGCACCGGGGCGGTGCGGCACAGATAGACTTCGGGTTCGGGGTTGGCCTCGATCGAAAAGCCGGCAGCGCGCAGCATCGCCTGCGTGCCCGCCGGATTGGGCGCCCACCAGTTGGTCGGATCCCCGGCAAAGCTGTGTTCGATGAAATGGAGCCGCGGATAACCCGGCGCGTCAAAATAGGCCGGCGGATCGTAAGTGCCGGGCATGTGGAACGGATGGTCGCGCGGCGGGTCGAACGCCGGCGCGCTGCCCTGCTGCATCGTCTGGAACAGCATCCGGTCGCCCGCGACATGTTCGCGGATCAAGTCGAGCGCGAGCAGCGGATGGCGCAGGTGATACAGCACCCCCATGAACACCACCAGGTCGAACCGCTCGCCCAGCGTCGACACGTCATAGACCGACATCCGGCGATATTCGATGCCGTCAAATCCCAGCCGGTCGGCCACGAACCGCGCCTGCGCCAGATAATGGGCGTCGCTGTCGATCCCCACGACGCGCGCCGCGCCGCGCCGGGCCATTTCGACCGCATAGAAGCCGGCGTTGCAGCCGATATCCAGCACGCTTTGACCGCCAAGGTCGTCGGGCAGCGCGTCAGCGAAACGCGCGAACTTGAACGCTGGATAATCGCCCAGGAAATGGTCGGGCGCGGTGGATATGCCGTCGCCCAGGTCGATATTCTGGAACCACGGTCCCAATTCGGCGACCTGTGCCTGCAATGCCCGCACGCCTTGTGCATCACCCGTCATGTCGCCACCCGGTTCAGGCCGACCAGAACAGGCCCCCCGTCATGGCGCAGGTGCGTGACCGACGCGGGATCCGCCACCAGGCGATGAATGTGGTCCAGACTGAAACCCAGCACCCCCGCAATCGCTGCGCGGATGATGTCGCAATGCGTCACCATCGCTACCGTCCCGCCGGGATATGCACGCGCGCAATCGTCGATATGCGCCAGGACGCGGGCCTGCACCGCCCGCATCGTCTCCCCGGCTGGACAGGCCCCTTCGGCCCGGCGGCGGTTCCAGCCGGTCCATTCGGGGTCGCGCTCCAGCGCTTCAAAGCGCTGCCCCGCCCATGCCCCGAAATCGATCTCATCGAGGGCGGCGCACGTTTCGACCGGCAGCCCGTGCGACACGGCGATCTGTGCCGCCGTCTCCTGCGCGCGCGTAACGGGGCTGGCCTCCACTCGCCCGATCGGCAGCGCGGCCAGCGCGCCTGAGAGCCTTTCGGCGTCGCGCCGCCCTTCTGCATCCAGTCCTGCACATTGGCGACGCCCAGACAGCACCTGGCCCAACTCGGCGTGTCGCGCATGGCGGATCAGCAGAATGTCACAGGCCAACCAATATTCCTTTATAATCTATGCAATAAACGCATCGTCTCGATTAGCATCTACAAAGCTGCAAACGGTGTTTTTGTTCCAGCTTGATCTTCTTCATCAGGAACAAAGATGTTTTAAGACTGTTAGTCTGGCTCATTATGCAATCACTTCTTTTACATCTATAATAAACATAGGTGGATTTTATGGTGGAGACGGTTCTGGTAACGGGTGGTGCGGGCTTCATTGGCCGGGCCGTCGTCGCGCGTCTGGTGGAACAGGGGCACCGTGTCCGCATCCTGGATGCCTTGATCGAGCAGGTTCATGGCGATGCGGGGTGGCCGGCGCCGCTGCCCACCATGGCCGAATGCATCGCGGGCGATGTGCGTGACGCCGCTGCGGTGGAGCGTGCCCTCAGCGGCGTCGATGCCGTCATCCACCTCGCCGCGGAAGTGGGCGTGGGCCAATCGATGTATGAGGTGGAGCGCTATACCGCCGTCAACGAACTCGGTAGCGCGATCCTTTTTGAAAAGCTGATCGGCCGCCCCATCCGGCGCGTCGTCACTGCATCGTCGATGAGCATCTATGGCGAGGGGCTGTATCGCGACGCGGACGGCAAGCTGGTGGAGAATGCGCGCCGCATCGGCGTGCGCGACCAGCAGCGGCAATGGAACCCGCTGGACGCTGAGGGTCGCCCGCTGATTCCGGTGGCCACGCCCGAAACCAAGCGCCCGTCGCTCGAATCCATCTACGCGCTCGGCAAATATGTGCAGGAACGACAGACCCACATCATGGCGCAGGCCTATGGCTTCGAGGCGGTCTGCCTCAGGCTGTTCAACGTCTATGGGCCGGGCCAGGCGCTGTCGAACCCCTATACCGGCGTGCTGGCGATCTTTGCCTCGCGGTTGATGAACGGCGAGCGGCCGATGATCTTCGAAGATGGGGAGCAGCGCCGCGACTTCGTGCATCTGGACGATGTGGCGCGCGCCTTTTGCGATGCGCTGACGGTCCCGGCGGCGGCGGGGCACACGCTGAACATCGGTTCCGGCGTGGATCGTTCGGTCCGCGAGATCGCACAGACGCTGGCCGACGCGTTGGGACGAGGCGAACTGACACCCGAAATCGTCGGCAAGGCCCGCATCGGCGATATTCGCCACTGTTTCTGCGATACGCGGCTGGCGCGTGACGTCATGGGCTTCGAAGCGCGGGAGGACTTCGCCGCCGGACTGCAACGGCTTGCGGCATGGGTGTCCGAACAGCGCCCGACCGACCGCGTGGCGACCGCGCGCGCCGAGCTGGATGCACGGGGGCTGGTTTCGTGACCGGCCGGCGCGTGCTCATAACCGGCGGCGCGGGTTTCATCGGCTGCAACCTGGCCGACCGTCTGGCGCTGCAAGGCGACCGGGTCATAGTCTATGACTCGCTGGTGCGGCCGGGGACGGAGGCGAATGCCCGGTGGCTGGCGCACCGTCACGGTGAACGCATCGAAATCGTCGTGGCCGACATACTGGAACATGACGCGCTGTCCGATGTGGTCGACCGCGCCGATGCCGTCGTGCATCTGGCGGCGCAGGTCGCGGTGACGACCAGCCTGGTCAACCCCCTGATCGACTTCGCGGCGAACCTGACCGGCACGATCGGCATCCTCGAACTCGTCCGCGCCAGCGCGCATCGGCCAGCCGTGATCCTGGCATCGACGAACAAGGTCTATGGCAATCTGGAACAGGTCGCGCTGGAGCGAACCGACCGCGGCTATGTCCCCGCCGATGCCGCCATCCGCGACGCGGGTATCTCGGAAGCGGCGATGCTGAATTTCAAGTCGCCTTATGGCTGCTCAAAGGGCGCGGCCGACCAATATGTGCTCGATTATGCCAGCAGCTTCGGGCTGAAAACACTGGTTTTTCGGATGAGCTGCGTCTTTGGCGAGCGGCAGACCGGCAGCGAGGATCAGGGATGGGTCGCGCATTTCGCGCGCCGCGCAGCAGCGGGCGATCCGATCACGCTGTTCGGCGATGGCTGGCAGGTGCGCGACCTGCTGGACGTGCGCGACTGCGTCGATGCCTATGTCGCCGGGCTGGAACGGATCGACACCGTTTCCGGCCAGGCGTTCAATCTGGGCGGCGGCCCCGCAAATGCGGTGAGCCTGCGGCATGTAATTGAGGAACTGGGCACGGTCATCGGGCGCGATGTCCCCGTCGAACAAGCGGATTGGCGCACGGGCGATCAGCGCTGGTATGTGTCCGACACTCGCGCCGCCCGTGCGGCACTGGGCCTGAAAGATGCCCGTCCATGGCGCGAGGGGCTGGATATGCTGGTCCGCGCATTCAAAGCGGAACGCGGCCCCGTGCTCCGCGCGGTGGCGACATCGTGAAGCGGCTGTTGATGACGGCCGACGCGGTCGGGGGCGTTTGGCAATACGCGCTGGATTTGACGCGCGAACTCAGGACCCTGGATTGGGAAGTCACTCTTGTCGCGATGGGACCGGAGCCGGATGCGGATCAGCGCCGGGCAGCGGACGCCATTCCAAATCTGGAACTTCGCGTCAGCAACCTTCCGCTCGACTGGCTTGAGGCCGGGCCGGCGCCGGTGGCGCGCGCGGCAGAGCATGTTGCCCGCATCGCGCAGCAGGCAAGCTGCGATCTGGTTCAGCTCAACATGCCGACGCTTGCCGCCAATGGCGCATTCACCGAGCCGGTGGTCGCGGTGACGCATGGTTGCGTCTCGACATGGTGGAGCGGCGCTCGGAATGACCCGCTGGCGCCCCAATATCACTGGCATCGGCGCATGATGCAGCAAGGCCTCAGCCGCGCCGACGCGGTGGTCGCGCCCAGCGCCAGCTATGCCGCCATGGTCGCGGATCATTACCAGCTCCGCCAGGCCCCGTCGGTTGTCCGCAATGGCCGCGATCCGGCGTGTCGCCCCGCCCCGGCGGCGCAACAGGACTATGTGCTCACGGCGGGGCGCCTCTGGGATCGTGCGAAAAATATCGACACGCTCGACCGGGTAGGGGGTCGATTGGCCGTGCCGTTTCACGCTGCCGGGGCGCTGACGGGACCGAATGGAGAGCGACCCCGGATCGAGAACCTCCATCTTTTGGGCCATCTGCCGGCCGATGCACTCGCCAGATGGCGTGCGCCGCGCCCGATCTTCGTATCAGCCGCCAGGTTCGAGCCATTCGGCCTCGCCGTTCTTGAAGCCGCGCAGGCGGGGTGCGCCCTGATCCTTTCCGATATCCCCACCTTTCGGGAATTGTGGGACGGGGCCGCAATCTTCGTCGAGCCTGAAGACACCGAAACATTCCAGTATATGATCGAGACCCTGATCGGTGATCCGCCCGTCCGCCATGCCCTGGGCGAAGCGGCGGCGGCGCGTGCCGGGCAGTATCGCCCATTGTCGACAGCACGCGCCATGGGGGCACTGTTCGACCGGCTGCTCGACGATCGCGCACGGCGGGCGGCGGCATGAGAATCGCCTATCTCACCCACAGTCTTGAGAGCTGCTGGAACCACGGCAATGCCCATTTCCTGCGCGGCGTCTTTCGCGCGCTGATGGCGATGGGCCACCAGGTCCAGATACTGGAACCCGTCGGCAACTGGAGCCGCGACAATCTGGTGGCGGACCATGGCGAAGCCGCGCTTGAACCCTTTCGCCGAGCCTATCCCGAACTGTCCGCAACCCGCTATCGAGCGGTGGAGCAGGCGGTCGATCTTGCATCGCAGGCCGATCTGGTCATCGTCCATGAATGGAACGACCATTCGCTGGTCAAGGCGTTCGGGGAGCGGCGCAAACAGGGCGGCGGCTTCCGCCTGCTGTTCCACGACACCCACCACCGCGCGGTCAGCGAACCGGCGGCGATGCGCGCCTATGACCTGAGCGGGTTCGACGGTGTGCTTGCGTTTGGCGAGGCACTGGCGGCCGTCTATCGCCGCTGGGGCTGGGAGCGCCGAAGCTGGGTCTGGCACGAGGCCGCCGATACCCGGTTGTTCCGCCCGCCCGTCCGGCAGGCCGAGCGGGCCGGTCTGGTCTGGATCGGTAATTGGGGCGACGGGGAACGGACGGCGGAACTGGAGGACTTCCTGTTCCGGCCAGCGTCCGAGGCCGGATTACCGCTCGACATCCATGGCGTGCGCTATCCCCCACAGGCGCTGGCGACGCTGGCGGCGCACGGCGCACATTACCGTGGCTGGTTGCCCAATGCCCAGGCGCCAGAGGTGTTCGCGCATCATCTGGCGACGGTGCATGTGCCCCGCCGCCATTATGTCCAGACGCTGCCCGGCATCCCCACCATCCGCGTGTTCGAGGCGCTGGCCTGCGGCATCCCGCTGGTCAGCGCGCCGTGGGACGATTGCGAGGGCCTGTTCTGCGTCGGCACCGATTTCCTGATGGCGCGTGATGGGGCCGAGATGCGCCGCCACCTGATCGCCGTCCGCGATGATGCCGATCTTCGCGCCGCGCTGGTCCGATCCGGGCTGGAGCGCATCATGTCGCGGCACAGTTGCGACCACCGCGCCAGCGAGCTGATCGGCATCGCTGGCCAACTCGACGTTCGAGAGAGGAACGCCGCATGAAGATCGCCTTTTACGGCTCCAGCATCCTGTCCGCTTACTGGAACGGCGCGGCGACCTATTATCGCGGCATCCTGAGCGATCTCGCCCGTAGGGGTCACGCCATTACTTTTTACGAGCCGGATGCTTTCGACCGGCAGCAGCACCGCGACATTGATCCGCCGGACTGGCTGCGCTCAGTCGTCTATCCCGCGACGCCCGAAGGGCTGCGGTCGGTGCTGGACGAAGCCGGAAACGCCGATGTCGTGGTCAAGGCCAATGGCGTGGGGGTGTTCGACACCGAATTACTGGCGGGCATCATCAGCGAAAGCCGGGCGGGTGCGCTTCGCATCTTCTGGGATGTCGACGCCGCCGAAACGCTGGCCGAGATGCGCCGGACGGACGACCACCCCGTGCGCGCCGCCCTGCCCCGGCTGGATGCGGTCTTCACCTATGGCGGCGGCGAGCCGGTGATCGCCGCCTATCGCGATTTCGGCGCCCGGCAATGCGTGCCGGTATATAATGCGCTTGACCCCGAAACGCATTTCCCCGTCGCGTCTGACCCGCGCTTCACCTGCGATCTGGGGTTCCTGGGCAATCGGCTTCCCGACCGCGATGCGCGGGTTGCCGCCTTCCTGTTCGATGCCGCACGGCGCACGCCGGGTCGCCGCTATCTGCTGGGCGGGGCCGGATGGGATCATGTCGACCTCCCGTCCAACATCACCCGGCTGGGCCATGTATCCACCCGCGATCACAACGCCTTCAATGCGACGCCGCTGGCGGTGCTGAACGTCGCGCGCGATGCGATGGCGGCGAATGGCTTTTCACCCGCCACGCGCGTGTTCGAGGCAGCCGGCGCCGCCGCCTGCCTGATTACCGACGCGTGGGAGGGGATCGAGCTGTTCCTCCAGCCCGAAGCCGAAGTGCTGGTCGCACGCGATGGACAGGATGTCGCCGCGCTGCTGGCGGCGCTGACGCCCGAGCGCGCCCAGGCGGTCGGCCAGGCGGCGCTGGCGCGCGTGCGAGCGGAACACACCTATGCCCAGCGCGGCGCGCTGGTGCACACATTGCTGGCCGAAATGGCCGCAGCGCGACAGGTGACGGCATGAAGATCGTCGTTCTGGGCCTCAGCCTCAGCTCCGCATGGGGCAATGGCCATGCAACGACCTGGCGCGCGCTGCTGCGCGGCATGGCGGCGCGCGGCCATGCCGTGCACTTCCTCGAACGCGACGTGCCCTGGTATGCGGCACACCGCGACCTGCCCGCACCCGATTTCTGCGCGTTCGATCTTTATGCCGGCCTGGAGGGGCTGAACCGCTTCGCGACGGTGGTGCGCGATGCAGATGCGGTGATCGTCGGCTCCTATGTTCCGGACGGTGTGGCGGTATCGCACTGGGTGCACCGCCATGCGCGCGGCGTCACCGCCTTTTACGACATCGACACCCCCGTGACGCTTGCCCGACTGGATCGGGGCGATCATGAATATATCGACCCACACAGCATTGCCGGCTTCGACCTGTATCTGTCCTTCACCGGTGGGCCGACGCTGGACCGGCTGGAGCGCGAATATGACGCGAGACGGGCCGAGGCGCTTTACTGTGCCGTCGATGTTGATCGCTATCACCCGACTGGCGCGGCCAAAAGATGGGACTTGTCCTATCTGGGCACCTACAGCGCCGACCGACAACCGACACTTAATAGATTGCTGATCGAAGCAGCCCGGCACATGCAGGATCGCCGGTTTGCCGTGGCGGGGCCGCAATATCCGTCGGACATTGCCTGGCCCGCCAATGTCGAGCGGATCGAGCATCTGCCGCCGGAGGCACATGCCGATTTCTATTCCGCGTCCCGCTATACGCTGAACGTCACCCGCGCGGATATGCGGGTGGCAGGCTGGTCGCCGTCGGTTCGCCTGTTTGAAGCGGGCGCGTGCGGCACCGCGATCCTGTCCGACCGCTGGGCGGGGATCGAAGATGTGCTGCGCCCGCCCGGCGAAATCGGGCTGGTGGATACGACCGCCGATATCATGACCGCGCTAACGACCGACGCGGAAGCGCGAGGCATCGCCGCGCGGCGCGCCGTTCTGGCGCGACACACGGCAGCCCACCGCGCCGCGCAGCTCGAAGCGCTGCTGGCCGAAACGGCCCGTGCCACATCAACCCAAGTCGCCCTGACCGCCTGACTGGAGCACGACACACTATGCCGAACGTCAAGCCACTCCACCTCGTTGCCGGCGGCGCCGGTTTTATCGGGTCGCATCTGTGCGACGCGCTTTTGCAGCGCGGCGACCAAGTCTTGTGCGTCGATAATCTGCAAAGCGCCTGGCCGGGCAATCTCGAGCATCTGCGCCGCCAGCCGAACTTCGAGTTCGTGGCCGGCGATATCAGCGCGCCGCTGCCGGCCATCATCACGCGGCGCACGGCAGGGCTGACGCATATCTGGAATCTGGCCTGCGCGGCATCGCCGCCCCGCTATCAGGCCGACCCCGAACATACGATGCTGACCAACGTCGTCGGCACCGACCAGCTGTTGCGGCTGGCGGAAGCTGCAGGCGCGCGGTTTCTGCTGACCTCGACCAGCGAAGTCTATGGCGACCCCGAACAGCACCCCCAGGTGGAGGGGTATCGCGGCAGCGTAAACTGCACGGGTCCGCGCGCCTGTTATGACGAGGGCAAGCGCGCGGCGGAAGCGCTCAGCTTCGACTTTGCGCGTCTGGGGCGGGCAGACGTCCGGGTCGCCCGCATCTTCAACACCTATGGCCCGCATATGCAGGCGGATGACGGGCGCATCGTATCGAACGTCATCAACCAGATGCTGGGCGGCGAGGCCGTTACCGTCTATGGCGACGGCAGCCAGACCCGGAGCCTGTGTTATGTCGCGGACATGGTGGACGGGCTGATCCGTCTGATGGACGGCGACACGGTGCGCGACGTGCCCGTCAATCTCGGGAACCCGGACGAGCGTTCGATCCTTGAGATCGTCGCGACGGTCGCGCTAATATTAGGTGTCGAGCCGAATATTCGGTTCACGCCCCTGCCTCAGGATGATCCCTTGCGCCGGCGCCCCGATGTCGAACGTGCGAAAACGCTTCTGGGATGGGACCCGGTGACGCCGATCGAAGCGGGATTGGCGAGAACTGTCGAATGGTTCCGCGAGGTGCGGGGACAAACCGGATTGATGGCGCTGAGTATCGCCGCAGAGTGAAGCGACGATGCGGGCGGCGCCGCGCCGCCCGCATCGGGTCATGCATTCATCGGGATGTAGTCCGTAATGCGCGCCAGCGTCTCCGGATCCGGCAGCTCGATACCGGCGCGCGACGTCCGCACCATCGCCTCTCGCCGCAATTGCTGCAGCGTCCGATTAAGGTGAACCGTCGTCAGACCCAGCGTTTCGCCCAGCATTTCCTGTGTCAACGGCATGGCGACAACCGTTCCGGCATCCATGCCCGCCACGGCCTGCCGTTCACGAAGTTCCAACAGCAAATGTCCCAGCCGCTCATAGGCGGACTGACGCCCCAGCCGCATCACCTGATTCCGGAGCAATGCAGTAGCAAACCGGTCAAGCTTGCGGCGAAGATCGCGCAGTGCGGGATCATCCCATATCGCCGGATCGATCGCGCACGACGTCACCTCGGTCAATGCGACGACGGCGTCGTCCGGGTTTGCGGTTGCGGTCGACGACGTGATCTCAATCATGTCGCCCGGCAGGAACAGCTCGATCAGCTGGCGCCGGCCGTCCGACAGAATGCGAACGCGCCCGGCCCACCCGCTGATGAGCGCGCGCTGCACCGACGGGAAGCGAAGCTCCGCCAGAAGCACGCCACGCGCGCCAATGCGCCGGGGTGGATAAATAGCGCGCTCGAATTGTGCGAGTGCGTCAGCCGTCAGATCGCCGAGCCTGCGGATCCGTTCCAGGAACGGATTGTCCGGCGCAGAGGAAAGGGGCCTGGCGAGTTCGACGATCCTCAATGTTCTTCTCCGACAAAAGGCTGGTCGGCCGTGCACAACATGCGGCTGAGCACATCGATCAATTCGTTCGCTTTGAATGGCTTGTCGATTCGGATTGCCTCTTGCCAACGACCGGGCAGCGCGCGTCGGTCATACCCCGTCGCCAACAGATACGGTATCGCATGACGCTCCAGTTCCCTGGCGACGGCAAAGGATGGCACCCCGCCAAGGTTCACGTCCAGCACGGCTGCGTGAACGCGCGATCGCGTGATCGCGGCAAGCGCCTGCTCAACGTACGGAACCGGACCGATCACGTGCGCTCCGGCGCGTTTCAGCGTTCTACCAACATCGGCCGCGATCCAATATGCGTCCTCGACCACGAGAATCGCACGACCGGAAAGCGGCGTGTTGGTCGAGGCGTTCATATAACGACGTCCTCCGGTCGGTTTTCTTGATCGCGTTCAACTGTAACGCGATCCGACAACGGGAGTTCAACTCGACAACGAATACCACCGGGCCGAAAGTCGATTTCAGATAAACCGCCCAGTTGGTAAGGCAGTCCGTGTTCGATCAACTCGCGCCCGAAGCCGGAACGGGCCGGCGCGGGGTTGACGACGGCCACGCCGCTTTCGATCCATTCCCATACGAGATGCGGCCCCTGCCCCTTGTCGAACGTGCTCCACTGAACGAGCACTTCGCCATTGTTGGTCGCCAGCGCGCCATATTTGGCGGCGTTCGTCACCAGTTCATGAACGAGTAGTCCGAACGACTCCGCCGCGGACGCGCGCAAGCGAATGCGCGGGCCGCGCACCACGATACGCCGATCGTCCGGTCCCCCGTGGCTCATCAACTCGGCGCTGACCACTTCCTCCAGGTCAACGCCGGTGACCGGTGTTCGAACAAGCGTGTTCTGGGTTCGGGCCAAGGCATCGAGGCGCCCTTCGAAATGAGCCTTCAGGTCGTTGTCGCCACGCGACGTCTCGGCCGTCCGGACAAAGATCGAACGAACCACTGCCAGAATGTTACGCACGCGATGCTGAAGTTCGGCCATGAGGAATCGCATCCGTTCCTCACTTTCATGTGCCGAGTGGATGTCCGTGCACGCGCCATACCAACGGTGATTACCCTCATCATCCACGGTCGGCAGGGCGCGGCACAGGAACCAGCGATAATTGCCGTGAATGCCGCGCACGCGAAACTTGATCTCGACCGGATCGAAACAGCCCGGAACCCAGCTTTCCCTGATCGTGGTCACGTCTTCGGGATGGATCGCCTGTAACCACCCTTCGCCTAGAGCGGCGTCTTCACTCAGGCCGGTATAGTCGAAGAACCGCGGATTGATGTAACTCCAATCGAGTTCGCGCCTGCCGATGAACAGAAACAGATCGACCGATCGTGCAAGGTTGCGGAACCGTTCCTCCGACGCGCGCAGCGCCTGTTCGGCGCGCGTTGCTTCGGTAATGTCGGAAAAGGTCAGGACCACGCCAGCGATGAAGTTGTCGCAACTGCGATAAGGCAACACGCGCGCGAGATATCGCTTATTCGTCGCGGGTGCTTCCACCTCGTGCTCGACCGAGCCAAGCGTCTGGAGGACGCGCAGGCAGTCGCGGCGCATTTCCGGATAGCGGACATGGGTCGCGATATCCTCGATCGACCGGCCGATATCCTGTTCCAGCAACGGGAAAAGATCCCGCACCGCAGGCGTGAACAGCTTAACCCGCAATTCCGTATCGAGGAAAATCGTCGCAATCTGCGTTGATTCGAGCAGGTTCGACAGATCGGAATTGGCTCTTCCAAGCTCACTGACCCGATTGGCAAGTTCTCCGTTCACGGTTTGCAGTTCCTCGTTCACGGACTGCAACTCTTCCTTCGACGTTCCAAGCTCCTCGTTGGCGGACTGCATTTCTTCGTGAAGCGACTGATATTCCTCCAGCGAGGACTTAAGTTCCTCGTTAGTGCTTTCCAGTTCCTCGATGGTGGCTTGAAGACGCTCACGTGTTGCCCGAAGCTCATCTTCAAGCTCATCAGTATCGGTATCGGATGCCGGGTTGCCATCAACGGTGCGCCGATCGGTTTCCATGTTCCGGAAAAACACGATGAACGCGTCCGGCCCCGTATCATCCCCCGCGAGCGGTTCGACGGCGACCGTTACACAGTTTTCGGCGCCGTTCGCGGCGAATCGGACGGGACGGGAGGTTTCCGGCGTCAGCGTGGCACTGACCCGCTGCAAGAGCGTGCGGACATCGAGACGCAGGTCGCGGGCGATCAGATTGAGGAAGTTCAGGTTGGCCGCACCGCTGGCCGGATCCAGATATTGTCCCACCCCTGCTGAAAAGTGCAGAACCTCATAATGATGGTCGATGACGGCGTGGGCGGGGGCATGTCGTTCGATGACACGCTGCACCCGGTTGGTCAGCGAGGCGACGGGTTCGTCGTTGCGGACGCTCCGACCCATCGGCGCTGCTTCCGTCCGCTGCGCGATCGCCAGCATCGCGTCGCGCGCGCGCATCGTGGCGCGACGTTGATACACGCGCGAACGGCGATCGGCAGGGGCGAACAGACGGCCATGGCGGGACACCGTTTCCGACGTTCCCAGGAACAGGTAGCCGTCAGGGTTCAGCGCGAAGTGAAACATCGGTATGACGCGATCCTGCGTTTCCCGGTCCATGTAGATCAGCAGGTTGCGGCACGACACCAGGTCGATGCGCGAAAACGGCGCATCGCGCACGATGCTGTGTTGCGAAAAGATGCAGCATTCGCGCAGTTCGTCACTGACGACATAGGTCGCGCCCTCCTTCGAGAACCAGCGCGCGAGACGTTCCGGAGAGAGTGCGGCCGTAACGGCTTCGGTGTAGCGGCCGGCACGGGCATGTGCCAATGCGCGGTTGTCGATATCGGTCGCGAAAATCTGGATTCTGGGCTTGAGGCCCAGCGCCGCGCCATGTTCCTTCAGCAACATTGCGATCGAATAGGCCTCTTCACCCGTGGAGCAGCCCAGCACCCAGACACGGATCGACATTGCTTCCCGCGCCCTTTCGAACAGACGCGGGATAATGTGCCGTTCGAGATAGGCGAACTCACCGGGATCCCGGAAAAACGCCGTCACGCCGATCAGCAGATCATCAAACAGCCGCTGCGTTTCCTCGGGTGACTGGCGCAGATGCTCGACATAGGCCGAGCGACTGTCGTGCCCGGTAACCTGCATCCGGCGCTCGACCCGCCGCTGGAAGGTTGCGAGCTTGTATCCATGAAAATCATGGCCGGTGCGCCCCTGAAGGATGGTGCTGATCCGGCTGAGATCGCCCGACGCGTTGCGGCTGGTCTCGGGCGCAGTTTCAACCGATGCGATGAAGCGTGCCATGCATTCGGCGATGGAATCGACGGGAAGCACATAATCGGCAAGCGCGGGTGCCGCGCGGCCCAATTCCCGCTGTTGTTCGGCTGCATCGCTCTTCTCGACGATTGCCAGGCCGTCATGCTGCTTGATTTCGGCCAACCCCAGCGCGCCTTCGGTGAACACCCCCTTCAGGATCACCGCGATTGAGCGGCGCCCAGCCAAACGAGCAACGCTGACCAGAAAGCTGTCGGCCCGGCCGCGGTCGTTCGCCCCGACGGGCAGTGGATCGAGCAAGACTCCGTCACCCGTCAAGGTGGCAAGCCGATCTACCGGCATCAACTGAATCGTGCCCGACTTCGGAAAACGGCCATCCGCGACGAGAACCGGCAAATGGCTGGCCTGCCTTATCCCCTCGATCAGTTCGCCATCGGTTGAGAACGCCTGGCTGACGCAGACAAGGTAGGCAACGCCGCCGTCGTCAAGCGTGGCAACCAGCGCCTGCAGCGCGTCGAGCGCGCCGCCGGAAGCGACGATCGCGACGATCGCGCGATACCCGATATCGGCGTTCGGCAGGGTCATCGAGCATTCAACATCATTGTCGTTCCCATCTCGCAAGTGCTTGCCATGGCCGTTCGGAGGACAAAAGCCCTGATGAGTCGGCTGCAAGGCGCCTCAAGATCGAATCGGCATTCAGGCAGACAGATACGCATCATTAACCTGCCGCAGTGGCGGTCGTTTGCCGGTGGTTTATGATCCATATCTGATTATAAATTCCGCGTTTCCCTTTCGCCGCAACAACTTGCTCGCTGTCCGGTTCTTGGACGGACACCAAAAGGAGCGAGCCATGAGTCCCCGCGACCCGGATCGAACACGTGGTCCAGCTTCCGGCAAAGCCGGTAGCGAAAGCGACGGTGCCGCTTACCCCAACCCCCATACCGGCAAGGCCGGGGCCAGGAACCCGAAGCACGGCGGCCAGAGCGAGCAGGCCTATCATGGGCCTGGACAACTTGGCGACCAGTCAACCGGCGGCACCCCGAACGCTGTCACTCGCAACAACGGTTGAAACCATCTCACCCGGAGGAAATCGCGATGTATTATACCGATCGACTGCTACAGTATCCCGTTCGCGTCGAACGCCCCGACCCTCGCTTTGCCCGCGCCCTCCAACAGGCCATTGGCGGTATCGAGGGGGAGATCAGGGTCTGCCTGCAATATTTCTTTCAGGCATGGGGCGCGCGCGGACCCGCCAAATATCGCGACCTGCTTTTGAATACCGCAACCGAGGAGATCGCGCATATCGAGATGCTGGCGACCGCAGTCGCGCTCAACCTCGAGGATGCGCCGCTGTCGATCAAGGAGGATGTGGCCGCCGACGCCGCGGGGGGATCGGTCCTTAACGGCATGGACATGCGCCACGTCCTGTCGACGGCGCTCACCGCGCTGCCCAGCGACGCCAATGGCGTTCCATTCGATTGCAGCCATGTCTATGCCAGCGGCAACCTTGCCGCCGACATGATGGCGAACGTCACGGCGGAAAGCACCGGCCGGATGCTGGCGACCAAGCTGTACAACATGACCGACGATCCCGGTATGAAGGACATGCTGTCCTACCTGATCGCCCGCGACACCTATCATCAGCAGCAATTCATGGCGGTGATCGAGGAACTGGGCGGACTGGAGGGCAATCTGCCCATCCCCAACAGCTTCCCCCAGGAAAACGAGAATAGCGAGTTCGCCTATGTGCAGCTCGGCTTCAATCGCGACGGCACGCCGCCGCCCGCCGGCCGTTGGTCCGAAGGGCCGTCCCTGGACGGCAAGTCGCAATATTCACAGCGGCCGATGGAACCGCTGGGCGGCGAGCCGCAACTGGCGCCCCCCCGCCCCGGCGGCGGCGCGCAGACGCAACAGATGACCGGCGGTGGAGAGGGCATTCTCGGCCGTGCAGCCCATGCCATCGAGGACGCGATCACACCTGATCGCGGCTGATCCAGCCCATTTCCAGGAGATTGACGATGCGACATATCGTTGCACTTGCCTTGCCGGCGGCCGTGTTGCTGCTGGGCTGCGCCGATGACCCGATCGGCAATGCCACGCCCGACCAGGCTGCCCGGATGGACCCCGATGCACCAGCCGGCGCCATGCCGACAACCGCATCCGCCTATCTGGCCGCAGCGGCATCGAGCGACCAGTATGAGATCCAGTCCTCCCAGATGGTGGAGGGCAGCGACGCCCCCGCGCCGGTGCGCGATTTCGCGCGGATGATGATCCAGCATCATCAGAAAACGACCCAGACGCTGACAGGCGCCGCACGAGCGGCGGGCATCACGCCCCCGCCCCCGTCACTCCAGCCCAAGCACGCGCAGATGCTGGCGCAATTGCGCGCTCAGCAAGGGGATGCCCTGCATTCTGCCTATCTGACACAGCAGATGCAGGCGCATCAGGAAGCGCTGACGCTGCATCGTGGCTATGCAGAGGGCGGCGACACGCCTGAGTTGCAAAAGGCCGCCACGGCTGCCGTTCCGATCATCGAGCAGCATCTGGAGCGATTGCGCCGGATCGGCAACAACCCGTGAACAGCGTGAAGGACACCGGCCTGGGTGCGACGCTGCTTGAAAGCACCACCGACCCGCAAGCCAAACAAGCACCCGCACCCGGCGGAATGCGAGGCGAGCGGAGCGGCGAACCCGAGGGCAAAGGCTATCCGCGCCGGGTGGCCGGTATCGACGTGATCGACACGTCCGGCGTGGCCCATGCCGAAGCGGTGCGGGACATTCCCCCCCGACCGGCGCTGCGCCCGGATGCAATGGTGCGCGGCGCCGTGCTGGGCGCGGCCGTCGCGGCTTTGGGCGCGGGTGTCGCCATACTGACCGTCCGTCGCGGTCGGGCACGGCCAACAGCACGGCAATGCCCGGTGGTTCGCGACGCGGGACCTGCCAGCATGGCCGATCCCGAACGCAGACGCTGGACCCGCGTCGATCAGGCGTCCGACGAATCCTTCCCTGCCAGCGATCCCCCTTCAACATACTGAAAAGGCACATTCCCATGGCGAATAAAACGCTTGAAACGCTGTTTCACGACACCCTGCGCGACATCTATTACGCAGAGCGCAAAATCCTGCGGACCTTGCCCAAAATGGCGCGCGCGGCAAAGTCGGAGGAACTGAAATCCGCGTTCGAGACGCATCGCGACCAGACCGAGGGGCAGATCGAACGCCTGCAGCAGGTTTTCGAAATCATTGGCAAGACCCCACGCGGCAAAACCTGTGAAGCGATTGACGGCATCGTTGCCGAGGGTGAAGAGATCATCGAGGATTACAAGGACAGCCCGGCCCTCGACGCCGGTCTGCTGGCGTCGGCGCAGGCGGTCGAGCATTACGAGATCACGCGCTATGGCACGCTGCGGCGCTGGGCGCAGCTGCTCGGTCTGGACGAGGCCGTCAGCCTGATCGAACAGACGCTCGAAGAAGAATCGCAGACCGACGAGTTGCTGACCGACATCGCCGACAAGACCGTCAATGAAAACGCGCTCGCCACTGGCTGAACCGATATGGCCGGGTGGCGTTGTCCACCCGACAACGTCCGGAGCAAGCATGACCTTTCACCCCAAGCCGCTGTCGGCGCAGACGATCGTCATCACCGGCGCATCTTCCGGCATCGGGCTGGCGACAGCCCGGCGAGCGGCACTGGCCGGCGCACGCGTGATCCTGGTCGCCCGGAATCAGGCGGTGCTGGAGACGATCGTTCGTGATCTGAACCGGAAAGGCGCGGCCGCGAGTTTCGTCGCCGGGGATATCGCCGAGCCAGACACTTCGCGGCAGGCAGCACGAATGGCCTTCGAGCAGTCCGGCGGCATCGACAGCTGGGTCAATGCTGCCGCGGCAGGAATCTATGCCTGCCTGCGTGACACGCCGATCGAGGACCATCGCCGTCTGTTCGATGTCGGCTATTTCGGCATGGTTCAGGCTTCGCAGATCGCGGTCGACGCGATGCGCGATCGCGGCGGCACGTTGATTAACATCGGCTCCACGCTCTCGGAACGCGCCGTCGCCATCCAGGGCGCCTACAGCGCGATGAAGCACGCCGTGAAGGGGTATACCGACGCCCTTCGCACCGAATTGATCGCGGATCGGGCCGCAGTTCAGGTCACGCTGATCAAGCCGCACGGCATCGACACGCCATGGCCCGAACATGCCCGCAACCTGACGGGCCGCCCGGCACGGATACCGCCCATTGTTTACGACCCCGCGCTGGTTGCCGACGCGATCTGCTTTGCCGCGACCCATCGGCGGCGCGAACTGACCGTCGGCGGCGTCGGATCGCTGGCGGTTTGGGCGGATCGCATATGGCCAGCGGGTGTTGACAGGGTCATCGCATTGGCCGCCGGACCGACGCAAACGACAACTACCCCGCCGGCGCCCGGCGCTTCCGACAATCTATATGCCGCCAGAGCGGATGGCCGCATTTTATCCAATCAGAATATCGACGCGCGGCGCTCGAGCATGGCGCTCTCGGTCCAGAAACTGCCCAGAGGCTCGCTATTTGCCGTGGCAGCGCTCGCTGTGGCGCTCGGAATAGGCTGGACGCGCAAAAATGCCGCCGCCACCAGCTCGGGCTGACTTTTTGGTATGCTCGCTCTGCCGCGACCGATTGCCGGACTGGCGCTGCACGCGCCTTTCATGTCACGCCGCTTCTTCATGAGGGGCGCGTGATCCGATACCGCAATCGGCGCCGGTTTCGCGGAAGCCGGGTTGCGCCTATATAGGCGGCATGAGCATCCTGTCGGGCATCCTCGTGTTTCTGGCCACCGTCGCCGTGATGGAGGGCGTCGCCTATGGCGCGCATCGCTGGATCATGCATGGTCCGGGCTGGTTCCTGCACAAAAGCCATCACCGCCCGCGCACTGGCTTCTGGGAAGCCAACGACCTGTATTTCGTGATCTTCGCCGCACCGTCGATCCTGTTGCTGGTGGGCGGCACCTATTGGGGCTGGCATCCCGCAACGGTGTGGATCGGCGCGGGGATCGCGGCTTATGGCGCGATCTATCTGGGGTTCCATGACATCATCGTTCATCGCCGCGTCTCGACGCGATACCTGCCGCGATCGCGCTATATGAAGCGGATCGTGTCGGCGCACCGGCTGCACCATGCGGTCGAGACCAAGGACGGGACGGTCAGCTTCGGCTTCCTCGTCGCCCCCCGGCCCGAAGCATTGAAGGCCGAACTGAAACGCCGCGGCAATGCGGGAGTGCGCGCGCCGCGCGAACCGGTGGCGTGAACGCGCCGGGCGCCATCGGCCGGATCGCGCTCATGGTGCTCAGCGGAACCGCGACGCTCAGCCTGATCGGTGCGATTGCCGAAACCGCCGATACTGGGCCGGGCGCGCTGCCCGCCCCCGTCAGCCAGACCCCTGCGCCGCTGCCGGTTGACATTGCCGGCACGGGCGATCCGCGCGTGATCGAGCCGATGACACCGATCGAACCCACCGTGCTCCCGCCCCCCGCCCCGACCGAGCGCTGGCTTCGCGCCTTGACCTATGCCGTCACGGCGCTGGCGGGCTTTGCCGCGGCGGGGCTGGTCGTGCTGCTCAGAATCGCATCGGCGTTGTCACGGATCGCCGATCGTTAGGATCGGGCAATCGACGCTCGCCCGTGTCGTCAATCGAACAGGCTGGACACCGATGCCTCGTCGGCGATGCGCTTGATCGCCTCTGCCACCAGCGGCGCGATGGTCAGGTGGCGGATGCGGCCGGCATCGGCGATCAGGTCATGGTTGCCGATCGAATCGGTGATGACCAGTTCCTGCAACGCCGACGCCTCGACCCGTGCCACCGCGCCGCCCGACAGGACGCCGTGCGTGCAATAAGCGACGACGCCCTCGGCCCCGGCGGCTTTCAGCGCGGCGGCGGCGTTGCACAATGTGCCAGCTGAATCGACGATATCGTCGATCAGGATGCAGAAACGTCCCTCGACATCGCCGATGATGTTCATGACTTCCGATTCGCCGGGTCGCTCACGCCGCTTGTCGACAATCGACAAGGGCGCATTGTCCAGCCGCTTGGCCAGGCTGCGCGCGCGCACCACGCCGCCCACGTCGGGCGACACGACCATCAGGTTGCGGTCGCCGAACCGCGTCTTGATGTCCGCCGACATGACCGGCGCGGCATAAAGATTGTCGGTCGGGATGTCGAAGAAACCTTGGATCTGCCCCGCATGAAGGTCGACCGACAACACCCGGTCGGCGCCCGCCGTGGTGATGAGGTTGGCGACCAGCTTGGCCGAAATCGGCGTGCGGGGACCGGGCTTTCGATCCTGCCGCGCATAACCGAAATAGGGCAGCACCGCGGTGATGCGCTTGGCCGACGCGCGTTTCAGCGCGTCGATCATGATGAGCGCTTCCATCAGATTGTCGTTCGCCGGAAACGCCGTCGACTGGATGACGAACACATCCTCGCCGCGCACATTTTCGAGGATTTCGACAAAAATCTCTTCGTCGGCGAAGCGTCGGACGTTCGCCTGGGTCAGCGGAATGTCCAGATAGTCGCCGATCGCGCGCGACAGCGGATGGTTGGAATTGCCCGCCAGCAGTTTCATGCGCGCGACCGTCCTTGATGACAAAATGGAGACGCCGCCCTTAGACCCCCTTTGCGCGAATCGAAAGGGGCATTGCCGCTGTCGCGTGCCCCGCATAAGGCCGGGGACATGTCCGTCGTCACCCGTTTCGCCCCCAGCCCCACCGGCCACCTGCATGTCGGCAACCTCAGGACCGCAATCCTCAACTGGCTGTTTGCAAGGCGGCATGGCGGGCAGTTTCTGCTGCGGCTGGACGATACCGATGCCGCGCGCAGCGAAGCGGCATTCGTCACCGCGATTCGCGACGATCTGAACTGGCTGGGCCTGACCCCCGACGGGGAGGCGCGGCAATCGGCGCGGCTGGACGATTATGAAGGGCGGTTCGATGCGCTGAAAGCGTCGGCGCGGGTCTATCCCTGCTATGAGACGCCCGAGGAGCTTGAGCTTCGGCGCAAGATCCTGCTGGGCCGGGGCCTGCCCCCCATTTACGACCGCGCGGCGCTGAACCTGACCGATGCCGACCGCGCGCGGTTCGAGGCCGAAGGGCGGCGGCCGCACTGGCGCTTCCGGCTCGATCATTCGGCGGCGATCGAGTGGGCCGACGCGATACGCGGTCCCCAGCGCTTCGACCCCGTGACGATGAGCGATCCCGTGGTGCGCCGTGCCGACGGCAGCTGGCTGTATCTGCTGCCCAGCGTCATCGACGATATCGACATGGGCATTACCCATGTCGTGCGCGGCGAGGATCATGTGTCGAACACCGCGGCGCAGGTGCAGATGTTCGCCGCGCTGGACGCGAACCCGCCGACCTTTGCCCATGCCGCGCTGCTGACCGGCAGCGAGGGCAAGCTGTCCAAGCGGCTAGGCTCGCTTGGCGTGGCGCATTTCCGGGAGGAAGGGCTGGAGCCGCAGGCGCTGATCGCCCTGCTCGCGCGGATCGGCACCAGCGATCCGGTCGAGCCGTTCGCCAATCCCATGGCGCTGGCGGCAACCTTCGACTTCGCACGGTTCGGGCGTGCGCCCGCGCGCTTTGACGAGGGCGAACTGGCCACGCTCAACGCGCGCATCGTGCACCAGCTGGACTACGACACCGTCGCCGACCGGCTGCCGTCGGGCATGAGCGCGGCGGCGTGGCAGGCGGTTCGCCCCAATTTGGCGCGCGTCGGCGATGCCGCCGATTGGTGGCGCGTGATCGAGGGACCGGTGGCGCCTGCCGAACTGTCAGCGGAGGACCGCGCCTATCTTGCCGACGCCGCGCGTTTGGCCGTCGCCATCGACTGGGCGACCGACCCATGGCAAGCGCTGACGGCGGCGCTCAAGGACGCGACCGGGCGCAAGGGAAAGCCATTGTTCCTGCCGCTCCGTCTGGCACTGACCGGGCAGGCACATGGGCCGGACATGGCCGCGCTGCTGCCGCTGATCGGCCGCGAACGCGCGCTGGTGCGGCTTCAGGCGGCGGGCGGGTAACGCAGCCGCCCGACAAAGCGTGACAGGCTCAGGCGATGGGAACGGCCGGTCCATTTCGCCTTTGCCTTTTCGAACCGCATCACATCGTCGATCCGGCGCGACAGGAACGCGCGGGTGTCGCCCTGTCCCTCGCTCTCGTCATCCAGAAACACGGTGATCGTCGCGGCATAGATGCCCGCCAGCAGACTGCGCTTGGTATAGTGATTATAATCGGTCGCCGTGTCGCCCGCCGCGCGCCACATGACGTCGGCCGCGCGCCAGCCCAGCCGCGCGGCGCGGGCGATGTTCTGCGGCATGGCCAGAATTGCAGCCGCCCGGCGCAGCGCTTCGCGATCGGGCGCCAGCAGGTCGAGGCGCACTTCCACCAGTGACGCGATCCGCTGGCGGATCTTCATCGCGCCCAGCGTTTCGGGCGGCAGCCGGTCGAGAATCGCGCGATCGACATGCGCGAACCACGCATCGATCATGTCGACCGCCCCGCCGGGAAAGGCCAGCCGCGCGACATCGCGGTCCAGCGCCAGCCGGTCGGCGGCGGCATCCACCGCCTGCGCGTTCCATCCGTCGAACGCCGCATTGCTCGCGACCAGCGGCGCCAGCGCTTCGCGCATCTCGTCGATCGTCGGATCGGGTGGCAGGTCGGTCATGCGGGTGCTCCCAAACTCATGCTACCGATCTAGGGTCCGCCGGATTGGACGCAAGCGGGACTTTCGCCCGGCGCTCCGGCCGTCGCACCAGCACCAGCGCGACCGCGATCAGCACCGCGCCGCCCAGATCGGCCATGCCCAGCCGCTCATCGAACCAGACCCAGCCGATCGTCGCCGACACCACCGGCTGGATCAACAGCGCCAGTCCGACGATCAACGGCGGCAAATGGCCGATCGCATAGATCAGCAACCCCTGCCCGATCAGCTGGCTGAACAGCGCAAGGAGGATCAGCGGCGTCCAGTCGACCGGTATCACCCGGTCCCCAAGCGCCAGCGCGAGGATCAATAGCGGCGCGGCACTGGCCAGCGTCGACAGCGCCAGCGCCGACACCGGCGGCATCGCCCGCCGGACCCGCGCCATCAGAATGAAATAGACGGCATACAGCACGCCCGCCAGCAGGCAGAACAGGTCGCCGACCAGGTTCTGCGGTGACAGTTCCGCCGACCGGCCCAGCAGCACCGCGCCGCCCACCGCCGCCAGCGCCAGCGCCGCCGCCTGAGTGCGCGTCGGCCATGCCCGCGCGACGATGAAACCATAGATGGGATAGATCAGCGTCGCCGAATTGCCGAACAGCGTCGAATTGGCCAGCGTCGTCTGAAGGATGCCGATGTGCCAGCTGCCAAGGTCGAGGGCAAAGGCCATGCCCGACAGCGCCAGCACCCCCCACAGGCCCCGTGCGGTGGCGATGGGGCGTTCGCGCAGCAGATTGGCGGCGATCAGCAGCACGGGGGCGGCCAGCGCGATCCGCCAGAATGCCGCCGCCACCGGCCCGGTATCGGCCAGCCGCACGAACAGCGGTCCGCTCGCCAGGAACATGTTCGCGGCGCAGACCGCGACAACCGGCAACGCGCTTGGTCGCGGCGAAGTTAATGTTTCGGGGTCGGGACGATGCATGGCGCTCTTTAGCGCCCTACCTGTGTGCCTGTCTTGTCAATCAATGGAGTTTTCGCATGGCATCGCTTTACGATCCCGTTCGGCTGGGCGCGGTGGAAGCGCCCAATCGCGTGCTGATGTCGCCGCTGACGCGCGGCCGTTCGACCGAGGCGCATGTGCCGACCGCGATCATGGGTGATTATTACGCCCAGCGCGCGGGCGCCGGCCTTATCATTTCGGAAGCCACCGGCATCAGCCGGGAGGGGCTGGGCTGGGCCTATGCGCCGGGCCTGTGGACCGACGAACAGGTCGAAGGATGGAAGCCCGTGCTGGAGCAGGTGCATCAGGCGGGTGGGCGAATCTTTGCCCAGCTGTGGCATATGGGCCGGCTGGTGCATCCCGATTTTCTGAACGGCGCCGCGCCGTTGTCGTCGTCGGCAACGACTGCGCCGGGCAGCGTTCGCACCTATTTGTCGAACGGCGAGAAAAAGCCCTATGGCCAAGCACGCGCCGCGACGCTGGACGACATTGCCCGCGTGCTCGACGATTATGAGCGTGCCACGCGCAACGCGCTGGCCGCCGGGTTCGACGGCGTTCAGCTCCACGCCGCCAATGGCTATCTGATCGACGAGTTCCTGCGCGACAATGCCAATTTCCGCGACGACGATTATGGCGGCAGCCCGGAAAATCGCGGGCGCCTGCTGCGCGAAGCGATGGAACGCATCATCGCCATTGCCGGCGCCGATCGCAGCGCCGTGCGCTTCTCCCCCAATGGCGACACCCAGGGCGTGATCGACAGCAATCCCGAGGCCGTGTTCCTGCCGATCGCCGACTGGCTGGAGACGCAGAAAATCGCCTTTGTCGAGCTTCGCGAACCCGGACCCGACGGCACGTTCGGCTCGACCACGCAGCCGCCGGTGTCGCCCGCGTTCCGCGAGCGTTTCACTGGCCCGCTGATCCTCAACCAGGATTATGACAGGGCCACCGCCGAGGCCGTCGTTGCCGAGGGGCGCGCTGACGGCGTGGCGTTCGGGCGCAAGTTCATCGCCAATCCCGATCTGGTCGAACGGCTGCGAACCGGCGCGCCGATCGCCCAGGACGACATGGCGACATGGTATTCACGCGGGTCGGAGGGTTATACCGACTATCCGGCGCTGGCGCGCGAAGCGGCCTGACGGCCACGATTTCCCGGGTTCAGGCGGCCATCGCCTGAGCCTGGGTATCGGCCAGGCTGGTGCCGTCGAGGATGCGGGCGGTTTCGTCGCGGACACGCGCCATCGCGAGGTGAATCGCGCAGGTCGCCTCGTCCCGGCAATCGCGGCAGGGGCGGTAAGCGGTGTGGCTGACACACGGAACGAGCGCCAGCGGCCCTTCGATCGTGCGGATGATGTCGCCCAGCGAGATCAGGTGCGCCGGGCGCGACAGGCGATAACCGCCCGCCTTGCCGCGCGTCGAATACAGGAACCCCGCCTCGCGCAGATCGGCGAGGATGAGTTCGAGGAACTTGCGGGGCACATTCGCTTCGACCGCGATCCGCCCCATCGGCACGGGCGCACCGTCACGCGGCTGTCCGGCAAGGAAGATCATCGCGCGAAGCGCGTAACGAGAGCGCTGCGTCAACATGATGCCGACTGCCATGCCACCCGATTGCGGCGCTGGAAAGGCTTAATCACCCGATTTCCGATCGGAAATGCAAATCGCGTGCGGGGCTTTTCTTTGTCGGCAATGTGCCTATATCGGTCGGTGCCGGACTTGTCCGGATATGGCGATAAACTGCGGCGTGTCATAGGCGCAGCGGACCCGGGGGCAGTACCCGGCGGCTCCACCACCACCCGTCTGCCAGGCGGTTGATGACGGGGCCGAACCAGGATCGACGTGTGTTGAAAAGCGCTGTTTTCGCCCGGAATGGGACCACCGCAACGGCCCATCTCACAAGTGCCAACGATAACGAGGCGCTCGCGATTGCGGCCTAACCCAAGACCTCACGGTCTAGGTTAGAACGACGAAAGCGCGGTTCGGACCGCACCGGGCAACAGAAGCGGATACCGGCGGCCGCCGGGGGGGCCGAGCAACAGAATCCCCCCGGACTTACCCTTTTTCAGATCAGCCCATCCAGCCGCCCGTGAATCCGGCACGCTGCAGTCCGCGGCGGATATAGGGGTTTTTCTGCATCGTCTTCCACACAAGGCCGGTGCGGTGATTTTCGATCATCGCGACGATCGGTCCCTGGTCGATGCCCAGATAATCGTCGGCGACCCATCCGGTGCCGGGCCGGATCTCGCCGTGCTTCAATGGCTCCGGCGGCCGGCCGGCCAGTGTCGGATTGAACGAATCCAGAAAGCCATATTGCCCATAGATGCCGGTGCCGTAACGCTGATAGATGGCGCGCACCGCCGGCTCGACAATTTCCGGCGCGAACGGATAGCTGCCCAGCAATGCGGTCGGCGCCAGCGTCCCGTCGTCGCGCTCGCCCGGTCCCCGCGCCGAATAGCTGAAGAACGACCGCTCGCGCCCTGCGGTGCTCATGCGGAAATCGCCCGGTCCGTCGCACGCCGTCAGGCCCCAGCAATCCTCACCATAGCCGATCCAGCCGCCGGGATTCTCGACCGCATATTGCCGCTGGGCATAGGCCGCGCGGCGGCTGTTCTCGAAATAATCAATGCCCTTTTCGCGCATCAGGGGATCGCGAATGCCGCGGAAATCGATCCAGACATGGCTGTATTGATGACCGAACATCGGCGCGAAATGCAGATATTCCTGCCCCCAATGCGTGCCCCAGCTGGCGCGGAACCGGTCGCTGACCGCTTCCCATGTGCCATCGGGCAAGGGGTGCGTCGGCGACCCCAGGCCCAGCACATACAGGATCATGCCTTCGTTATAGATGTTCCAGTCGCTGGGGATGAAGCCCGTTTCGGGATGCCAGCCCATCGAGACGAAGGGCGCGCGCGGCGTGATCCAGGTCCATTCGATCGCGCGGAAAAGCTGGTCGGCCAGCGCGCGGATGCGGGCCTCGACCGGATCGTCGCCGTCATACCAGCTCTGCGCGAACAGCACGCCCGCCATCAACAGCGCGGTGTCGATGGTCGACAGCTCGGACCGGGCGAACCGCCACCCCTCGGTCACGCCGAGAAAGTGATAGAAAAAGCCCTTGTAGCCGCTGAACCGCCGCTCGCCGTCGCCCATCGGCGCGCCCGACAGCCATGACAGCGTCCTGAGCGTCCGGTCGCGTCCCGCCGCGCGGGTGATCCAGCCATGGCTCTCGCCGATCGGATAGGCGGTCAGCGCATAGCCGATCGCCGCGATCGAGGAGAAGCTGGGCGTCGGCCAGCGATCGGGCGCCCAGCCGGTTTCGGGGTTGGTGGTGTCCCAGAAGAACCGGAACGCGCGCGCCTGGATATCATCGATCAGGCCCGATGCCGCGGTATCTGCCAGTGGCCGGGTCGGATCGGTGCTGCCGACGCGAAGCGGATCGGACGATCGCGGCGCGGCGCAAGCCCCCACCGCCCCCGCAAGGCCCAGCCCTGCGCGGTTCATGAATTGACGTCGGTCGAACAAGCGACCCTCCCGTGGTTACGCGGATAACAAGGGTGCCGGGGCGGACTTTAGGGGGGAGAGGGGGTCCGCCCCGGCGGGGTCATGCCATCAGAAACGATAGCCGACCCGGAACTGGATACGCCGCGGCAATGTCAGCAGGCGGCTGGCATTCTCGATCGTCGCGGGTTCAAGAATATCGGCCTCCGGCGTGGCATTCAGGTTGATGCCCTCGTCAAAGCCCGCGCCGTTCTTGTTGTTGAAGGCGTTGAGCACGTCGACCGCGACCTCGACCTGGCCGCCCAGGATCCTGGGCTTGTTGGCCAGCGTCAGATTGACCTCACAGAAGGCAAAGATGCCGCCGATGCAGTTCTGGTCGGGATAGGCGACGGTGAACTCGCGCTGCCCCGGCTCGGTCCCGTTGGTGGAATCGACGACATTATAGGCCTGACCCGAACCGAAGGTGCTGAGCGTCGAGAACTGGAAGCCCAGCGGCAGGTCGACAATGCCCGACACGACCACGCGGTGGCGTTCGTCGCCGACGGTCGGCCGCCAGCCATAGGCGTCGGGTGTCACTTCATCCAGGCTGAAAAGGTCGGCGCCATTCTTCTCGGCCTTGCCCAGCGTATAGGCGATGTTCAGGCCCCAGCCCGAACGCTCGGTATAGGTTTTGTCGAGCGTGAAGAACAACGCCTTGTAACGCGTATCCAGCCCGTCATTGCCGATCAGGACGTTCGAATAGCCAAAGCTGCGAACGGTCGCCAGCAGGTCCTGGTCGCAACACGGACCCGTGCCGCCATTCTGCCGCGTGCCGAACAGATAGGTATAGCCGTTGCGGCCACGCTGATACGAACCCGAAAGCGACGCCTGGAATGCACCGATCCGCTGACGCACACCCAGCGAGAACTGGTCGTTGACCGGCGGCTTGGTGTCGTTCTTCGTCACCAGCAATTCGGGCAGTGCGGTTTCGGGATTGGTCGCGAGCAGTTGCAGCAACCCCTCGCGCGTCAGATAGCTGTCGTCCCACGCCACCGTCGGCAGGCCGCGCCGCGGCGTTCCGTCGGGCGAGAAGCGGAACACGCCGATCGGATTGATCGTGCGCGACAGTTCATCGACGGTGTTGTTGAAGTTGTTGCGATCGTAATAACGGCCCGCACCACCGAAGATCACGGTGGTTTCCTCACCCGTCAGATCCCACGAAAAGCCGACGCGCGGCGCGATTGCGCCCATGAACGGCTCACGGTCGTCGCCGGTATTGATGTAGTTTTCGGGATCGAAATAATCGGTCGCAGGCAATGCGCGCAGTGCGGCGCGCGCATTGCCCGGCGTGATGAAATTATTGTTCTTGGCGTTGGTTTCGTAATCCCAGCGCACGCCCAGGTTCAACTGCAACCGGTCGCTCACGTCCCAGTCGTCCTGCAGATACAGGCCAAGCTGCGTGTTCGAGCCATAGATGCGGCCATTGCCCAGACCCAGCCGCGCCTCCGCCGGCGCGGCGAAGGTCAGGTCGTCGCTGGGATCGTCCGGCGTGCCGGCATTATCCGCGCGGTTGAACGTATAGCGCGGCTGGACATAGGCGTTGTTGGCGAATTCAATGTCCGTCACTTCGACGCGCACGCCCCATTTGATCGCGTGATTGTCGAACCCGGTAAAGGTCGTGTCGTTCCGCAGCGTATAGCCCTGCTGCAATTCACGGCGCGTCGAATCCTTGCCGCCGAACACGATCACCCCGGCATAGTCGAACGTCGGCAGGTCCGGGTTGATCGACGTGGGGTTGAACTCGTAATTCAGGTAATTGGCGTTGAATTCGTTGATGAAATTGTCGCCGTTATACGTCCACTTGAAGATATAGGTGTCGACCTTGTTGATCTTGTTCTCGGCATTCTCGAACGCGACGGTGCCGCCGAAACCCTGAATGTCGGTTTCCTCGCGACGGCTGAACGACAGGTCGAAGGTCTGGCGATCATCGGGGGTCAGCGTCAGCTTGCCGAAATAGAAATCCTGGCGGAACGGGCTGACGAACGCGCCTTCGAAATCGGACAGCGGGCGCGGGCCGAACTGGGCGTATTCGGCCAGCGCGTCTTCATTCGCGGTCGCGCGCGGATTGACGTTGAACGCGCGGTCCTGGTCGTTGCCCTCATATGCGGCAAAGAAGAACAGACGGTCCTTGATGATCGGACCGCCCAGCGATGCGCCATATTGCTTGCGCTCGAACGCCGGTTCGGCATTGCCGTCGCGAATGTCGATATAGCTTTTCTGCGTCAGGCTCTTGTCGGTATATTGGCCGAACACTTCGCCGTGGAACTCGTTGGTGCCCGATTTCGTGACCGACGTGATGATGGCGGACCCGGCCTGCTCATATTCCGCCTTGTAATTCTGCGTCAGCACGCGGAACTCCTGCACCGCCAGCTGACCGAACGGGTTGCCGCGGCTGTTCTGCTGGCCCGCCACGCCGCCTTCGCGCAGCTTGTTCTTCAGGCTGACGCCGTCGACGAACACATTGACCTGGCTGGCGGCCGACGCGCCCGACTGAAAACCCTTGTCGGTTTCGCTGTCGTTATAGCGCACGCCCGGCGCCAGCGCGGCAAAGCTCAGGAAGTTGCGGTCGGTCTGCGGCAGCGTGCGGATCTGCGCCTGGCTGACATTGGTGGCGACTTCGCTGGTCCGAACCTCGCGCAGCGTCGATCCGGTGACGATGATGTCCTCGCCCTGCGACGTGACGCTGCCGCCCACGACTTCGCCATCGACCGGCGTTTCGCCGGGCGCGGTGACGGGCGGCGGCGCGCCGGCGGCGGCTGCCGCGCCCAGCGTAACGTCGAACGTCGCCGACTGGCCGACGGCCACGGTCACGACCCGCTCGAAACGCTGACCATCGGCTTCCACCATCAACTGATAGGCGCCGGGGCGCAAACCGTTGAAGATATAAGCGCCGTTCGCGCCGGTGGTGTTGGTCAGCGTGCGGTTGGTCGCCTGACTGACGACCGTGACCGTCGCGCCCGATACCGGCGCACCGTCGGTGCCGCGCACGACGCCGCGCAAGGTTGCGGTGGTGGTCTGCGCCGCTGCCGGTACGACCATGGTGACGCCCCCGGTCAGCGCGGTCGCGCTGGCCAGGAGGATGCGGATTGCGTTCTGCCTGCTCATATTCTTCATTCCCCTGAACCTTCACCCTCTGTTGCCGGGGTGTTGTTGGATGTGCCTACGGTCGTTTCGCGCACGACAAGGCGCGGAACCATTGCCTCGACCGAATGATCCGCTTCGCCCGCGATGATTGCGACCAGTCGCGCAACCGCGCGCGCGCCTGCATCGGCGATACCGACGCGCATGGTCGAAAGACCGGGACTGACCAGCCGCGCGAGCGGGATGTCGTCGAACCCGGCCAGCTTGATATCGCGCGGGATTGCCCGGCCATTGTCGCGCAGCGCGACCAGTGCGCCGATCGCCATCATGTCGTTGCCCGCGAAGATCGCGTCGAAATCGACGCTCTCGCGCAGCAACGCGGCCACCGCCTCGGCGCCTGATGCTTCTTCGAAATTACCCTCGATCACATGGGTGCCGAGGTCCGCGCGCGTCACCGCGCTCAGATAGCCGCGCCGACGTTCATCGGCGTCGATATTGCCGGCGGGGCCGGCGATATGGACGATCCGTCGGCACCCCTGCGCCAGCAGATGCTCGACCATCGCTTCGGCGCCCGCGGCGTTATCGATCCGCATTTCGGCGCGCGATTGCTGGTTGGGCGCGCAATTGACCAGCACGGCGGGGACGCTGGCGGGCAAATGGCTGCCCAGCGCGTCGGCATCGACCTGCGGCGCCATCACCACCAGCCCGTCGACGCGGCCACGCATTGCACGCAGCGCCTCGACCCCCTGTTCGGGGTCGGCGTGCATGTTCGACAACAACAGGTGCATCCCGCGCGTCGATGCTTCGCGGTCCATGCCGCGGACGAATTCGGAAAAGAACTCACCATGCAGGTCGGGCAGCACCACGCCGATCGCGTTGGTGCGCGCCAGGCTGAGGCTGCGGGCGCCGGCATGGGGCACATAGCCAAGCCGCTGCGCCGCCGCTTCCACCCGTGCGCGCAATTCGGCGCGGACATTGTCGCGGCCATTCAGCGCACGCGACGCGGACGCCACCGATACATCGGCAGCCCGCGCGACATCGCGGATGGTGGCGTTCGCCATTTCGCTTCGACAACCCTCTCCGAAACCCGGTTCGCGCAGCGCATTAGACGCGATCGGCTCTTGATGAAACCGGTTACAGAAAACTATGACCCGCTGCAACAACGATTCGTCGCGCCCGGCCGGGCGCGCCGCAACGCCGTCTTTTCGAGAGGAGACACCCCTTGCCGCAAACGCCCCGACTGTCCCGCCGTGCCCTGATGATCGGCGCGGGTGCCGCCGCCGCCTGGGCCGCCTCCCCGGCGCGCGCGCTGATGATGCAGGCCAGTGCCGATGGTCTTCCCGCATCGGTGCGCGACCTGCTGGCGCGCATGACGGTCGTGGAAAAGGCCGGGCAATGCACGCTCATGGCGGCCGCATGGGCGGGCGGTGCGGCGACCGCGCTCAATCCGCCGTCGGGCAACAACAGCTTTGACGACCAGTTGGACGAAACGCGCGCGGGTCGGCTGGGCGGCGTGTTCAACGGCAATGGTGCCGAAATGGCGCGGCGGATGCAGACGGTGGCGGTGCGCGAATCGCGTCTCAAGGTGCCGCTGATCTTCGCCGCAGACGTGATCCACGGATTCCGCACCGTCTTTCCCATGCCGCTGGCCGAAGCGGGCAGCTTCGACGCCGACCTGGCCGAACGCACCGCGCGCGCGGCGGCGGTCGAGGCGACGGCGGCGGGCATCGACTGGAACTTCGCACCGATGGTCGACATCGCGCGCGACCAGCGCTGGGGCCGCGGGATCGAGGGCGCGGGCGAGGATGTGCTGCTGGGCCGGATCATGGCGGCGGCACGCACGCGCGGTTTTCAGGGCCGTCGCGGGCTGACCGCCGACGACGCGATGGCGGCGTGCGCCAAGCATTTCGCCGCTTATGGCGC
>NZ_DATJLI010000120.1:0-10563 GCF_035490575.1 Sphingomonas sp.
CGCGCACCCTGCTCGGTCCCCGCCCGCCCGACCGGCAGACCGGCACCGACCGCGTCGCCGCGCTTGACTTGAACCCGCGCCAATCCTGCCAGCAAGCTGGTCCAGCCATCACCATGGTCGAGGATGACGACATTGGCATAAGTGCCGAAAGGCCGCGCGAACACCACGGTTCCCGACGCCGGGGCAACCACCACTGCACCCGGTGCCGTCGCGATCGTCAGACCGCGTGCGCGGATGCCGTTGTCGCTGACTTCACCAAGGCCCGTGACAATCCGCCCGACCACCGGCAGGCGATAGGGCGGCGCGCCCGTTATCGCGTTGCCGCCGGCATCGGGCCGGGGCAACGGCGCGTCGAGCTTAACCAGTCGGCGGCGAACGTCCTGCGCTGCTTCGGTTTGTTCGATCCGCTCGACAATCTCCCGCGCCTCTTCCCCCAGCGCGATTGCCCGATCGGATTCATACAGCGCGCCGCGGGCCAGCGACCGCGAACGCAACCGGCTCTCGGCCTCCAGCTCAACCAGGCGCAGCCGCTGCGATTCCAGTCGCGCGCGCCCATCGCGCAGGCTGGCCGCCGCCAGCCGCGCGCCTTCGCGCAACCGCCTCGTGCGCTCGATTTCGGCGCGGATGGCAGCGCTGCGGGCCTGCACCACCGGGCCGATCGACGCGAGCAGCGCGCGGACATGCACGGCGTCGCGCGCCGACCCCGGCTGGAGCAAGGTGAGTGAAGCCGGACGGCGCGCCAAAGCCTGAAGCGCGGCCACCAGACGCACCGTCGGCGCGCGCTGTGCCAACAGCCGCCGCCGCTGACGCGCCATCGCGGCGTCGACCAGCGCGATCCGCGCACGCGCGGCGGCGATGTCGGCCTCCGCCGCTTCCGCCCGCGCGGCGACGGCCGCCTGTTCGCGGCGCGCCCGCCGCGCCGCGCCCTTGGCGGCATCGGCCTGACGCTCCAGCCGCCGCGCGCGGGCCTGTGCCGCACGCGATGCACGGTTGGCACGCGTCAGCTCGGCCTGCTGGTCGGCGACCGACATCTGCTGCGCGCCGGTTGTCGTGGCGGGCAGCATCGCCAGCACGATCACGGCGGAAAGCAACGCGCCGCGCATTCAGCCTTCCCGGTGATAGGGGTGGCCGGCCAGGATACTGGTCGCGCGCCACAATTGTTCGGCCAGCATGGCGCGCGCCATCAGGTGCGGCCACGTCATGCGCCCGAATGCGATCAGCCAGTCGGCGCCGGCACGCGCGTCGTCATCGAAACCATCGGCCGCACCGATCAGGAAGCGCACTTCGCGCACGCCGTCGTCACGCCACCGCCCCAGCCGGTCGGCGAACGCCATCGACGTCGCCTGATCGCCCTTTTCATCGAGCATGACGATCCGCGTGCCCGGCTCCACCGCCGGCATCCGCCCGCCCGCATCGGGCAGTTCGGTGATACGAACCGGCCAGCCGACGCGCTTCAGATAACGTTCGACCAGTTCATGTTCCGGCCCACGCCCAATGCGCCCGCGCGCGACGACATGCAGCAGCATCGCGGGCCTCGCCGGACGGGATCAGGACTGGGCGGGCTGTTCGGGCGGAGTCGGCGCTTCGCCGAACGCCCACATCCGTTCCAGATTATAAAAGCTGCGAACCTCCGGCCGGAACAGGTGGACGATCACGTCGCCCGCATCGATCAGCACCCAGTCGGCGCTCGGCAGCCCCTCGACACGCGGCGAAACGCCACGCTCGCGCTTGATCCGCTCGGCCAGCTTCTGCGCCATCGACGCCACCTGACGCGTCGAGCGGCCCGATGCGATGACCATGAAATCGGCGATGCTCGACTTGCCTGACAGCGGGATCGAAACCGCTTCCAGCGCCTGATCGTCATCGAGCGACGACAGGACAAGCGTATGCAACGCCGCCGCCGGATCGGAGTCGGACGGGGACGAAACGGGACGGGACTGGGCCAATGCTGCTCCTAAGAATGTGCTACAGGTGATGAGGACCGCCGATCGGACATGAAACGACGGTGCCAGGCGGGATCGGCGGCACGGATGCCGGTCGCCGAACGTCGGTCAGGGCGGAAGCGCAGCAGCACGAGCGCCGGCAATCTCCACTCGTCCCATCGTCTTGCCTGGCCTGCGGGCCGCACGCCGCGCCGCAACCAGCCCATCGCGGGACTTGCGAGGGCGTCGCCATCATAGCCCGGACGCGCGACCACCGCAATCGGCACCGACGACGCGATATCGCGCCACCCTTTCCATTCATGGAAACCCGCCAGATTGTCGGCGCCCATGATCCAGATGAAGCGACGCTTGGGGAACAGGCCCGGCAGCCGGGTCAGCAGGTCGACGGTATATCGGGTCTTCAACCGCGCCTCGATCGTCGACACGCGAATCGGCGCATGGCGCGCCATCGCCCGTGCCGATGCGACACGCGCGGCATAAGGGGCCATGTCGCGCGCGGCGTCTTTCAGGGGGTTGCCCGGCGACACCAGCCACCACACTTCGTCCAGCGCCAGTGCGCGCAGCGACTGCAACGCGATGTGCCGGTGTCCGCCATGCGCCGGATTGAACGATCCACCCATCAACCCGATGCGCTTCAAAGGCGGCGGTCCATTGCAGCGAGGCGGCGGGTGGAAAAGATGGGGGAAGCGCGGTTCACTGCCCGACGCTAGGGCGTCATCGCCCCTGCATCAAGCACGCCCGCGCCCGTCCCGGTTCAGGCCGCCACGCGCCGCACAAAGTCGCTGGCGCTGCCCTTCAACGTCTCAAGATCGCCCTCGAACGCAACAACGCCCTGCCCGACCGCATCGATACCCGTCGCGACCGCTTCGGTGTCCTCGCGGATCGCGGCGATGGTGTTCGACATCGAATCGGCCGCCAACGCGGTTTCGTCGACAGCGGCGGTGATTGCGGTGACGGTCTGTGCCTGTGCCTCCATCGCGCGGCGGATCCGCATCGCCGAATCCTGCACTTCGGCCACGGTGGTGCGGATCGAGGCCGATGTGTCGACGGTCGAGCGCGTGGCGGACTGGATCGCGGCGATCTTGGCCGCGATGTCGTCGGTCGCGCGCGCGGTCTGGTTGGCCAGGCTTTTCACTTCCTGCGCGACCACGGCAAAGCCGCGCCCGGCATCGCCCGCGCGCGCCGCTTCGATCGTGGCGTTCAGCGCCAGCAAATTGGTCTGCCCCGCGATTTCGCGAATCAGGCCCAGGATCGATTCGATCGATTTGGCATGGTCGCTGAGCGCACCCGATGTTTCCACCGCCGCCCCGGCCTGTGCCGATGCACGCGTGGCGATTTCGGCGGCGACCTCCACCTCGGCGCGCGCATCCTCGATCGCGCGGATCAGGCCGGCGGCGGTGTGCGCCGCCTCGCGCATCGCCACGGCCGATTGTTCGGCGGCGGCGGCGACTTCGCTGGCCTTGCCCAACATGCCGCGGGCGGAACCGGATGCGGCCTGCGCCTGTCCGCGCAGCGCCGATCCTTCATGGCTGGCCCGTTCGACGCTCGACACGATGACATCGCGAAACTCACCGGCCAGCCGTTCGCGCGCGCGGTCGTTACCAAAGGCCATGTGCTCGGCATAGATCGCGACGGTGATGTCGGTCTCCAGCGCCGACAGCCGCATCAGCGTGTCGATCGCTTCCACCAGCCGCTCGTCACCCTGGGGCACGCGCTTGACAAGAATATCCAGCGCGGCGCGATCGCTGGCATTTATCATCGACAACAGCGCCATCGGCGGCACGTCGGCGGCATAGGCGGCCGCGACCGAACGCTCGATCGATTCGACCCAGGTCAGCCCGGCGGTGTCGAGAAAACGGTTACGCAGGAAATCGACGCCCAGGTCGATCATCTTCTCGGCCTCGTGCGGCGCCCAGACCCGCTTGTCGGAGAAGCAGCGCAGCCAGTGCCGCCAGTAGGCCTCCGCCACCTGTCGCCGGTCGGCCTCCAGCAACGCCCAGACCCGGCGTGCGCTTTCGATCATGCTCCCGTCGAAATCGAACACCTTCAACCGCTCGGCCAATTGCACCCGGCGGCTGATCGAACCCGGTTCGGGCAAATCCTTTTCGTGCATATGCGTGCGGCCTTCCCTGTCCCCCCATACGCCCGGTGGACGCATTCACGCGACGGATTACCGGCCAAGCGGTTAAGACAGGGTTAGTTACAGACCAATGGCCGATCTTGCATCTGCGAAGACAGGCGGCCATTAGCGGTCGCGAAAGGAACATCCGTGGCATCGAAACCCGTGAGCCGGCCGCTGTCGCCGCATCTGTCGATCTGGAAATGGGGACCGCACATGACGGTCTCGATCCTGCACCGCGTGACGGGTGACGGGATGGCGCTGGTCGGCAGCGTGCTGCTGGTCGCCTGGCTGGCAAGCGCCGCTGCCGGGGAAGCGAGCTATGCCGGGTTCCTCGACATCTTCACTTATGCCGACGGGCGGCTGAACGCGGTCGGCTATCTGTTCGGCATCGGCCTGACGGCATCGTTCTTTCAGCACATGGCATCGGGCATCCGCCACCTGTTCCTTGATACGGGCGCGGGATATGAACTGAAGGGCAACAAGCGCGGCGCGCAGATGACCTTCGTCTTCTCGATCCTGGCCACCATCGCCCTGTGGGCGTTCCTGATCGCGGGGAAATAATCATGGGTTCGGGAACCAGCATCGGCCGCGTGCGCGGTCTGGGCGCCGCCAAGGAAGGCGCGCATCACTGGTGGACGCAGCGCCTGACGGCGGGCGGCAACCTCATCCTCATGCTGTGGTTCATCGCGTCGATCGCGATGCTGCCGGCCTATGATTACGCGACGGTCACCACATGGCTGTCGTCGGCATGGGCGGCGGTGCCGATGGCGCTGCTGATCCTCAGCGTATTCTGGCACTTCCGCCTGGGGCTTCAGGTGGTGATCGAGGATTACAGCCACGCCGAATCGCGCGTGATCCTGTTGTTCCTCCTGAACTTCTTCGTGGTCGGCCTGGGCGCGATCGCGATCTTTTCCATCCTCAAGCTCGCCTTTGCGGCGCAGGTGGTCTCC
Organism: Sphingomonas sp.; assembly: GCF_035490575.1. Taxonomy (GTDB): domain Bacteria; phylum Pseudomonadota; class Alphaproteobacteria; order Sphingomonadales; family Sphingomonadaceae; genus Sphingomonas. The sequence continues at coordinate 5,016 of NZ_DATJLI010000120.1, forward strand.
TGATGAGCGACGCATACAAGATCATCGATCACAGCTACGACGTGATCGTCGTCGGCGCGGGTGGCTCCGGCCTGCGCGCGACGATGGGCAGCGCGGAGGCGGGCCTCAAGACCGCCTGCATCACCAAGGTGTTTCCGACGCGCAGCCACACGGTCGCGGCACAGGGCGGCATCGCCGCTTCGCTTGGCAACAACACGCCCGACCATTGGTCGTGGCACATGTATGATACCGTCAAGGGTTCCGACTGGCTCGGCGACCAGGACGCGATCGAATATATGGTGCGCGAAGCGCCGGCGGCGGTTTACGAGCTGGAACATGCCGGCGTGCCGTTCAGCCGCAACGACAACGGCACCATCTATCAGCGCCCGTTCGGCGGCCATATGCAGAACATGGGCGAAGGCCCGCCGGTGCAGCGCACCTGCGCCGCCGCCGACCGCACCGGCCACGCGATGCTTCACGCACTGTATCAGCAGAGCCTGAAATATGACGCGGATTTCTTCATCGAGTATTTCGCGCTCGACCTCATCATGGAAAACGGCGCCTGCCGCGGCGTCATCGCGATGTGCATGGAGGACGGATCGATCCACCGTTTTCGCGCCCATGCCGTGGTGCTGGCGACCGGCGGCGGCGGCCGTGTCTATCAATCGGCGACCAGCGCGCACAGCTGCACCGGCGACGGCAACGGCATGGTGCTGCGCGCCGGCCTGCCGCTGCAGGACATGGAGTTCGTGCAGTTCCACCCGACCGGCATCTACGGTGCGGGCGTGCTGATTACCGAGGGCGCGCGCGGCGAGGGCGGCTATCTGACCAATGCCGAAGGCGAGCGTTTCATGGAACGCTATGCCCCCTCTGCCAAGGATCTCGCCAGCCGCGACGTGGTGTCGCGTTCGATGGCGATGGAAATCCGCGAAGGTCGCGGCGTCGGCAAGGAAAGCGACCACATCTTCCTGCACCTCGATCACATCGATCCAAAGGTGCTGGCCGAGCGCCTGCCGGGCATTACCGAAACCGGCAAGATTTTCGCGGGCGTCGACCTGACGCGCAAGCCTTTGCCGGTGGTGCCGACCGTTCATTATAATATGGGCGGCGTCCCGACCAACTATCATGGCGAAGTCGTCCATCTGAAGGATGGCGACCCTGACGCCGTGGTCCCCGGCCTGTTCGCGGTCGGTGAAGCGGCCTGCGTGTCGGTCCACGGCGCCAATCGCCTAGGCTCCAATTCGCTGATCGACCTGGTCGTTTTTGGTCGTGCCACGGGCCTGCGCCTGAAAGAAATGCTTAAGCCCGGCACCCCGCACAACCCGCTGCCTGCGGGTTCGGAGGAGCTGGCGCTGACCCGGCTCGACCATTTCCGCCACGCCAAGGGCGGCACGCCGACCGCCGTTATCCGCGCCGATATGCAGAAGACGATGCAGAAGCACGCCGCCGTGTTCCGCGATTCGGCGCTGCTGGCGGAGGGCGTCGAACATATGGATGCCGTCTATCAGGGCATGAACGACATCGCCGTGACCGATCGCTCGCTGATCTGGAACACCGACCTGATCGAGACACTGGAGCTGGACAATCTGATCGGTCAGGCCGTCGTCACCATCCGTTCGGCCGAAAACCGCAAGGAAAGCCGCGGCGCGCACATGCACGAGGATTTCCCCGAGCGTGACGATGCGGGCTGGATGAAGCACACCATCGCGACCTTCGACGGCTGGGGTGGCAAGGGCGGCGCATGTCGGATCGATTACCGGCCGGTGCACGACTACACGCTCACCGACGAGGTTGAGTATATCAAGCCGAAGAAGCGCGTTTACTGATCGCCCTAGGCTTACGGGCCTGAAAAGGGGCGCGTCGTCTTTCAGGGGCGGCGCGCCCTTTTCGTTGCGGCGGAACCATCGCAGCCGCGCAGCATTCGTGGGGATGTGACGTTGGGGGTCGGCGACCTGCTGGTGTATCTGGGGTTCGCAAGCCTTGCGCTTGTGGGCGCCGCTTTCGTGCTGATCGCATTGTTGCGCCCGGCATGGCGCAGACCCGCCTCCCCGCCCCGCGCCCCGTTTCGCGTGCCCGATCCCGCCCATTCAGCCCAAGGTGCCTCCGCCATGCCCGATCCCCTGTCCGACACGCTGCCCGCCCCCGAAACCCACGATGCCACGGCGGACGACCCCGTGCCGGCGAGCGGTTCCATCAATCAATATCCGCTGCTGGCCAGCCCCCATATTGTGCTGGCAGGGCCAGTCGATCATGCCATGTATGCAAGCTTTCGCGATCAACTCGCCAAGGCGCCCCGCAGCGGCACGGTCGTCATTGCCATCTCTACGCTGGGCGGCGATCCCGAAGTCGCACGGCTGATGGGCGATGAAATCCGCCTGCTGCGCGCGTTCGAGGGGCGCGAGTTCCTTTTCCTGGGCAAGGTCGCGGTCTATTCGGCGGGCGCGACGTTCATGTCGGCCTTCCCCGTCGACAAGCGTTTCCTGACGCGCGGCACGCGGATCATGATTCACGAGCGGATCATGAACAAGACCGTCGAAGTTTCCGGCCCGCTCAAGACCTGTGTCGCGACGCTCAAGGCGACGCTGCACGAAATAGAACATTCGATCATGATCGAGGAAGAGGGCTTTCGCGCCATTGTCGAAGGGTCGCGGGTCGATTTCGACGAACTGGTCCGCCGCGCGCCCGAAAACTGGTATATCGAGGCCGACGAAGCGCGCGAAAAGGGCCTCGTCCTCGACGTGATCTGATTCCGCGACGTGATCTGACGGCGTGGCGGGGGCGCGAACCGCCCCCGCTTTGTCGCTTACCGGGTGGCGTTGTAGCGGAGCTGGTCGTCAGTCAGCTGGAAACCGACCAGTGCCTCGAACGTCGCACGGGCGACGGCGGCGCGCACGCCCGGCGCCGACAGCGGGTCGACCGCCGCTTCTTCTTCACCGGCGCGGCGACGCTTGGTCAGTTGTTCGCGCACTTCGTCCGGAAGAGTCGCGGCCGAACGCGCGACCACGCTGGTCGCGCTGCCCTGTGCCTGAGCGCGTGCCTGGCCCGCGGGGAAATTGATCGTGACTTCGCCCACGCGCTTGGCGGTCACATTGGTCCCGCCGCGCACGATCGCGATGAAATAGGGCAAGGTGACGCTACGCGCCGCATCGGTGCGGGCGCGGCGGGCCTGAACATCGAACGTCACCGTCGTGACCACGTCATTGCCCGATTCGCTGCATTCGCTGCGGACATTGGTGATGTTGCCGACCAGGTCGATCGCCGCTGCGTCACGGCTGGCGGGCGGATCGAACAGCGTGATGTCGCCGGTTCCCGCCGGCACGCCGACGATCGGACATGCCGTGCGCGTCGCCTGGATGCCGACGCCGCCCTCGACGCTGATCTCGCCCTCCCGCGAGCAGCCGGTGACGGCGGCGGCGAGTGCGATCGGCGCGGCAAGCCTGATGATCTTCACGGCGGAACACTTCCTTCCCATCTGATACGCGAACGGGCCGCGCGTCGCGGTGCGGCGACAACAGGCCCGTCCAAGGCGCGCGACCATAGGAAGCGCCTTTCGCACAAGCAAGCAATCGCGTAGGGCCATATGCCATGAACGACGCCGTGAAACCGATGATCGAACTGTTGATCGCCGCCCCGCGCGGCTTCTGCGCCGGGGTCGACCGCGCGATCCGCATCGTGGAACTGGCGATCGAACGCTATGGCGCGCCCGTCTATGTCCGACACGAGATCGTCCATAACAAGTTCGTGGTCGATACGCTGAAGGCGCAGGGCGCGATCTTTGTCGAGGAACTCGATCAGGTGCCCGACGGCGTGCCGGTGGTGTTTTCCGCGCATGGCGTGCCAAAGGCCGTGCCCGCCAAGGCGGTGCAGCGTGGCCTGTCCTATCTCGACGCCACCTGCCCGCTGGTGTCCAAGGTCCACCGGCAGGCCGAACGGCTGGTCGCGGCGGGCCGTCATATCATCTTCATCGGCCATGCAGGCCATCCCGAAGTCATCGGCACATTCGGCCAAGTGCCCGAAGGCGACATGACGCTGGTGGAAACGGTCGAGGATGTTGCCCGGCTGACGGTGCCCGATCCTGACAATCTGGCGTTCCTGACGCAGACTACCCTGTCGGTCGAGGATACGGCCGCCGTGCTCGATGCACTGAGGGCACGGTTCCCCACGATCGTCGCGCCGCACGCCGACGACATCTGCTATGCCACCACCAATCGCCAGACTGCGGTCAAGGCGATTGCGGGCAGTGTCGACCTGGTGCTGGTGATCGGCGCGCCCAATTCGTCCAATTCGCTGCGGCTGGTCGAAGTGGCCGAGCGCGAAGGGACGCCAGCCCGCCTGATCCAGCGCGCCGCCGAGCTTGATTTCGACTGGCTGGCGGGCGTGGGTTCGCTGGGCATCACGGCCGGTGCTTCCGCGCCCGAGATACTGGTGCGCGAACTGGTCGACCGGCTGGCCGAACGCTTTGACGTGGTCGAGCGCGAGGTCGAGACGACGCGTGAGAGCATCGCATTCAAGCTGCCTCGTGGCCTCGAAGCGGCCTGATTACGCGAAAACCGGGGGCGGTATGGCAGTCTATACGCATGTCTCGGCCGAGTTGCTGGCCGATTTCCTGACGCGTTTCGACGTGGGTCAGCTCGTCTCGGCCAAGGGCATTGCCGAGGGGGTGGAGAACTCGAACTATCTGGTCGAGACGACGACCGGCCGCTTCATCCTGACGCTGTATGAAAAGCGTGTGTCGGGCGACGACCTGCCCTATTTCCTTTCGCTGCTCGATCATCTGGCGGACAAAGGGCTGCCCGTGCCGCCCGCGATCAAGGATCGCGACGGCCGGGCGATCCATGAGCTGGCGGGCCGACCCGCCTGCCTGATCCGCTTCCTGCCGGGCGTATCGCTGTCGCATCCCACCCCGGTTCAGGCGCTGGCAACGGGCGATGCGATGGGGCGGATGCACCGGGCGGTGGCGGATTTCAGCGGCGATCGCACCAATTCGATGGGCATCGACACCTGGCGTCCCTTGTTCCAGCGTTGCGGCGACAGCCTCGATCAGATTGCGCCGGGGCTTCACGGCGACATCGCCATCGCGCTCGATGCGATCGAGGCACGCTGGCCGCGCCGGCTTCCGGCATCGGCCATCCATGCCGATCTGTTCCCCGACAATGTACTGATGCTAGGTGAACGGGTCGCCGGCCTGATCGACTTTTACTTCGCCTGCACCGACCTGCGCCTCTACGACCTTGCGATCATGCACGCATCGTGGAGCTTCGACGCGACCGGCGTGCATCATGACGCCGTCGTCGGCGATGCGCTGATTGAGGGTTATTCGCGCCATTTTCTCCTGAGCGCCGACGAACGGGCCGCGTTCGGCGACCTTGCGGTCGGCGCGTGCATCCGATTCACGCTGTCTCGCGCATGGGACTGGCTAAACACGCCCGCCGATGCGCTGGTGACGCGCAAGGACCCGCTGGCCTTCTGGCGGCGGCTGCGCGTCTATGATCCCGATCTGGCGGCGCGGATGCCGACGCTGGCATGAGCGAGCTTCCGCATGTCGAGATCGCCACCGACGGCGCGTGCA
>NZ_DATJLI010000121.1:0-8070 GCF_035490575.1 Sphingomonas sp.
GATCATCGCCGCCTGCCGCCCGACGCTCCAATGCGCGCCTTCCTGCCGGTTGCCGGCATACCAGTAATCGGTCAGCGGTTCGTTGACCGGCGACAGCGTGCGGAAGCGGATCCGATGCCGACGCTGAAGCTCACGCGTGGCGATCGCCAGATAGTCCGCGAACCGGCCCTCATATCCGGGCCGCAGATTGTCGCTGTTCGCGTCCCGCGCACCGGAAACCTCGCCGGAAATCGTCATGAACCAGGGTGGCGAATTGGAGAAGGCTTCGAATATGGGTTCGGGGACACGCGCGCGAATGGCGTCGAGCCACCAGCGCTGGTTGCGATCACGCGACCAGTCCCACATCGCCGGATCGTCGGCGCGCCACCAGTCGCGGCCAGCCGCACCATTCGGGTTGCGCCAGAAACCGGCGATATTCGCGCCGGGCTGGCTTAGTGGTTTTGCGCCCGGTGCGGCGCCGCCACCGATATTGTAGCGCGCGATCGTCCAACCCAGTCCGTCAGGGCCATAGAGCAGATCCGCCAGCCGGTTGCGATCACGTTCCGGCCAGCCGCCCGTGACGTTCGCAAACCATGCAAGCGCGGTGCCCCAGCCTTCGAACGTGGTGGCCGGATTTTCGACATCGGCGGACAACGCGATTTCAACCGTCGGTTCGGTCATGGACGCTGGCGTCGGCGCTTGCGCGGTTATCGCTGCGGGAAAGGCCAGCGCGGCCAACAATGCGATTGCATTCCGCATCGACGCTCTCCTCGGGTCAGGCCGCGCGTGCAATGACACGGTTGCGGAACATGTCTGACTTTATGGATACGCCCGTCGCCGGGTCAATCCGCGAACGCGATCATCATGGCGGCGAAAGCGCGGCTTCGGTGTCGATTCGCGCCTGATCGATCAGCGCCGTGGCGGACGCTCTGGCGGCAGGCCCGTCCCTGTCGGCGATCGCTTCGTAAAGGTTGCGGTGAAGCGGCATCGGGTCGGAATAAGTGCGATTGCTGCGATATTTGAAATAGGTCGTCCAATGCACCGCCGCGGCGATGCTGGCCGACAGATTGACGAGCAATTCGTTGTGCGTCGCCTGGAGCAGGCCGTCGTGAAAGTCACGATCGGCCAACTGACCCGCTTCGTCCCTCAGGCCCAGCTCGCCCATCCGTTCAAGCGCATGGCCCATGTGCGACAATTGACGCGCCGTGCGCGCGCCTGCCGCAAGTTCGGCAGCGGCGGGTTCCACGATCATGCGAAGCTGAAACAGGTCGCGCACGAACGATCGCGGCGGCACCCCTTCGAACATCCAGAACAGGAGGGTGGGGTCGAGCAGGTTCCAGTCGCGCCGGGCGGTGACATGGGTTCCGGCTTTGGGGCGGCTTTGGAGCAGGCCCTTGGAGACCAGGATACGAAGCGATTCGCGCATCACGCTGCGCGACACGTCGAACTGGCCGGACAATTCGATCTCGCCCGGCAGAAATGACCCCGAGGGCAACTCGCCGGTCACGATGGCGACGCCGAGCTGCTTGGCGATCCTGACGTGAGACGGCTCGCGCCGCACGGTTCTGGTCATTCGATTGCGCGATCTTTTCGCCAGCGTTGCACCGCTATGCGCCGAACGTCGGGAAAAACCAAGACGAGCGGGGCTGGTCGGGCATTTGTCTGACAACGCGCGACGCCGTCGCGGCCCGGCATTCCGGCCGACATCGTCACGGCGTTCAACGGCCCGATCACTCGTCCCGTGTCGCAGCCGCCGGGGTCGCCTGGTCGGCATGGGTGCCCTGGCCCGTGAACGGCGTCAACGTGAACGCGATCCGGGTTTCGGCCAGCTTCGTGCGATATTTCATGTGCGGCTGGCCCACATGGCTCCACGTTGTGTCGCCGCCGACACCCCATTGCGCGGCGTCGATATTGAGCGTGACGTGATCGTGGGAGACGATATCGGCCGAGTTCCAGCTGCCCGGCGGGCGGCGGTCGAGGTCGCTATAGGGGAATGCCAGCGCCTGCATCATCAGCGGTGCTTCGGCCTCGACGCGGATGCCCCGGTCGTTGCCCGACAATTCCATCCAGCGCACGTCGACCTTGTTGCCGGTATCCTGTGGCCGCATGTAATCGTGGTTCTGTGCCGCAACCGGCCCGCGCCACAATCCGACGGGCGCCGACGTCTTGCGATCGACATAGCTTTCATGCGGACCGCGCCCATACCATGCGACGGTTTTCATCGCCTGGGGCAGGGTAAAGGCCATGCCGATCCGCGGGGGCGGTGCGAGATCGCTCTTGAGCGGGGTAAAGACGCCCGTGACCGCGACCGAACCGTCACCCGCCATGCGATAGGTCGTGACGAAACGCGCCGCGCCGGCGCCCATCGCGTGTTCGACCCGGACATTCGCACCGCCGCCCTGTCGTTCGGTGGTGATCGAGCGCACGCGCGTGTCGCGAACCAGCGCGCGCCAGTGCGCCGCGTCGTCGTAATTGCCGTTGGCCAAATCATTGTCGGTGGGCGCGCGATGGAAATTGGCGCCGCCACCGGCAATCAGCGTGCCGCCTGCCTGTCCATATCGCGTGACAAGCCCCGTTTCGCGATCGATCGTCAGCGTCGTGCCCGCCGCAGAAAGGCTGACCTCGTCCGCCTTCTGGGCCAGCGTCACCCGGCCGCCGGTTGCCACCGCCGCGCGCTGCGTCGGCGCGCTGCCGATCGCGAATTGCTCCCACGCCACGACATGGCCGGCGGGGACCAGCGGCACTGAACCGGCCTTTGCCACGGCACGAACGGTCACGAAATATTCGGCGTCGTCGCGCCGGGGCACGCCCGACAGGGGCAGCGAAATCGCCTCGGTCGCGCGGGCGGCGGTGGTGAGGCCGGGCAGGCGCCCGTTGGCGACGCGCACGCCGTCCTCGATGACTTCCCATTCGAAATCGAAGCCCGACAGGTCACGGAAGTCATGGCGATTGCGGACGGTGACGCGGCCCGATGCCGCGTCGAATGCGTCGAACTGGATCGGCGCATACACCTTTCGCACTTCGTAATAATGCGGGTTCGGCGTGCGATCCGGCTGGATCATGCCGTCGCCGAATTCGATATCGCCGCCCGGATTGGGTCCGTATTCGCCGCCTGTTCCCCAATAGCGCCGGCCATCCGTGGTATAGCGATACATTGACTGGTCGACCCAGTCCCAGATGAACCCGCCCTGCAACTTGTGCGGATGGGCATAGATCGTATCCCAGTAATCCTTGAAATTGCCGCCCGAATTGCCCTGCATATGGGCATATTCGCACTGAATCATGGGCTGTTTTCGCAACGGATCGTTGGCCCAGTCGGCCATCTTTTCGATGTCGTCATACATCGGTGCGTAAATGTCGACAAAGGTGTTTGGCTGGTGTTCCCAATCGAGCGTGCCCCAGCCCAGATAGGAAATCAGGCGACCCGGATCGCGACGCCGGATGGCGGCGGCGGCGGCTTCGAAATTGGGACCGATGCCCGCTTCGTTGCCCAGCGACCAGAAGATGATCGAGGGATGGTTCTTGTCGCGCTCGACCATGTTCATGACCCGGCTGACATGCGCGTCCTTCCACGCCGGGTCGAAGCCGATCTGCCACTTCGCCCTGTCTTCGGGCGCGCGGTTGCCGGCCTCCATATACATGTGGCTCTCGATATTGGCCTCGTCCATGATGTAGAGGCCGATCTCGTCGGCAAGCGCGTAAAGCCGCGGATCGTTGGGATAATGCGACGTACGAAGCGCGTTGATATTGGCGCGCTTCATCAGTTCAAGGTCGCGGCGCATCGATGCTTCGGAAATGACGTGAAACGTCTCTGGATCATGTTCGTGGCGATTGACGCCGCGAATGGTGATCGGGCGTCCGTTGACCTGAACCAGGCCGTCCTTGATCTCGACCGTGCGAAAGCCGACGCGATCGGACATCGCCTGAATGACGCGGCCATCGGCATCCAGCAGTTCGGTCACGACGCGGTAAAGGTTCGGCGTCTCGGCCGACCATGCCCGCACATCGGGCGCCGGTGCCGAAAGCACGACGTCGCGCGCGCCGCCCGCGCGCACGGCGGTGCTGCGCGTCAGCACTTCGCGGTCGCCGTCGAACAGCGTGATGCGCGCGGTGCGGGGCTGATCCGACGCGGCGACCGCCAGTTCGGCGCGCAGCGTGCCGCCCCGGTAATCGTCGTCCAGACCGGCCTTGATCCAGTGATCGCGGATGCCCGCCTGCGGTTCGGCGATCAGATAGACATCGCGTTCGATCCCGGAGACGCGCCAGAAATCCTGATCCTCCAGATAGGAGCCGTCGGACCAGCGGTGGACGCGGATCGCGACGATGTTGCGGCCGGGGCGGACGTGGCGTGACACGTCGAACTCGGACGGCAGCTTGGAGTCTTCGGAATAGCCGACTTCCTGTCCGTTCACCCAGATGCGATAGGCCGAACCGGCGGCACCGATATGCAGGACGATCCGTTCCCCCGCCCATTGCGCCGGAACGTCGAAATCGCGGCGGTAGGAGCCGGTTTCATTGTCGTCATGCGGCACCAGCGGGCGGTTGGCGGGGAAGGGGTAGGTGATGTTGTTGTATTTGGGCTGTCCAAAGCCCTTGGCCTGCCACATTGCGGGCACGGCGATGGTCTTCCATCCCGACGCATCATAGTCCGGCCGCTCGAAACCCTGGGGCGCGCCGTCGACCGACGGGCTGAAATGGAATTGCCAGGTGCCGTTCAGGTCGAGGAACCGCCGCGATTGCCGGGTGTCCCCGGCGATCGCCATGTCGCGGCTTTCAAAGGGAAAGGCCGTGGACCGTGCGGGCAATTTGCCGCGTGCATGGATGGTGGGATTTTCCCAGTCGGGGCGACTGAAATCGACCTGGACCGGGGCGACCTGAATCGCATTCTGGGCGAGCACCGGCATCGCCACCCCCGCCAGCATCGTCGCCGCAATCGCGAGTTGCCCCTTCACCGCTCATCTCCCTGTTCATTCGCTGGCAGTGGGACACCGTCACCGCTGTGCGGATCCGGCGCCCCCATTATCGGTCGACCGCTTCTAGAAGGAGAAGCGGACCCCCGCATCATATCGCGGTCCGAAGTTCTGATACGTCAGCACCTGATTATCGAAGCGCCCGGTGGTGATATACTGGGCATTGAACAAATTGGTGCCTTCGACAAAGACCTGGGCGAACGGCGTGATGTCATAGGCAATGCTGCCGTCGAACTGGCCGTAATTCCGCACGAACACCGGCTCGTTGCCGGGGCCGCCGGCCAGCGTCTGAAGGAAGCGTTCGCGCCGGTTATAGGCGATGCGCGCGGAGAGGCCGTATTTTTCGTAGAATAGCGTCGCGTTCTGGGAATTGCCGATCCCTTCGGCGGCAAAGGACTGAACCGTCTGCGTCACGTCGAATTCGCGATCGGTTTCGACGAACGTGGCATTTGCCTGCAAGCCGAAGCCGCTGAGCACGCCGGGCGCCCAGTCGAGCGTATGGACGAGGTTGAGTTCGAGTCCGCGGATTTCGAGCGATTCGGCATTACGCGGACGCCGGACGCTGAACTGTGCGGCGTTCGGTGCGACGATCAGCCCGCCGACCGGCAGATTGCCCGCATTCGCGATCGGGAACACCTCGTCGGCGAAGCTCTGGACGATGAAGTCGTCGACCTTTTTATAGAACACCGCCGCCGATACCGTGGTCGTGCGCGTGGGATACCATTCGAGCGAAAAGTCGAGATTGTCCGCGCGATAAGGCCGCAGCGACGGGTTGCCGCCACTGGCGGTCAGCGTCGCGGGCCGCAACGTGTCGTAATTCAGGCTTGGTGCCAGATCGCCGATCGCGGGACGGGTCAGCGTGCGATAAGCCGCAAAGCGCGCCTGGAACCGTTCGGTCAGGTTCAGGCGGATGTTCGCTGCGGGCAGGAAGTTGCTGTAGCTCGAACGCTGCGTGATCGGCACGGCTTCCCGGCCATTTGCGAATACGCCGTTATAGGTCGTGGGATCGCCCGTGACCGGCAGCAGGTCGGTCAACTGGAGCTGCTGACCGGCACTGTTCAACTCGGTATATTCATACCGCCCGCCGATATTGACGAACAGCGGCATGCCCGCGATCTCGCTTTCCAGATCGACATCGGCATAGCTGGCATAAACGACTTCGCGGACGCGGGCCGATGGCTGTTCCGAAACGGCATAGCCATTTGTCGACGCAAACAGCGCTGCCGTCGTGCCCACCGGCTGACCGCGCGCGACGTCCAGCGCCGACGTCGCTGCCGGGCTGGTCAGGAAGTCGAAATAGGCGTTCGCGTCATAGGTCAGGAAGGTGCGCGGCACGTCCGAACCGGCAAAGGAACTGACGGTGAAGGGCGACAACAGCCCCGGATCGGCGGCGATCGGATAGCCGCAATAGGTGCAGCCGATATTCGGGTCCGAGGTGATCGGCACGTTGGATTTGTCGCGCATCGTCCGCATCACGCCGAATCGGATCTTGCTGACCCCCTCGAACCCCGGATCCCATTCGGTGTTCCAGCGCTGTTCGTTGACGCGTTCGGTCACGTCGTTGCCGTTAATGCCCGCGATATGCGTCAGGCCGCGCGCCGGATCGGTGAGCGCGCCTTCGTCATAGCCGAAGGTCGACGGCAACCCGCCACCCTGCGCGCCCGCGAACGAATATCGGGTCGGCACGCCGATCACCGTGAAGAATGACCGTCCACCGCCGTCGTTGCGCGCGCGCGACCATGTGGCGTCGAACGTCATGCGGACCTGGTCGCTGGGCCGCCATTCGGTGTTGAACCCCACCTGATAGGTCGTTGTTTCGCGCACGCTGCCCGATGCGATGAAATCGGCGTTGCCGTTGGTCGTCAGCGATGTGATCGTGCGATTGTCGTCGATCGTCGCATCGGTATAGTTCGACGGTTCGAACCAGCTGCCAAGACCCCGCGTGCGCTGCTCGCTCTCGAAGCGGTTATACAGGCCGTCGACGGTGAAGGTCAGTTCGTCGGTCGGCGCCCATTGCGCCACCAGCGTCGCGCCCAGACGCGTGCGGTCGTCGCGGGTATTGTTGATGTCCTGATTGCGCGGCGCATAGACATTGGTGAACAGCGGTGCGTCGTTGGGACCGACGGTCGTGCGCGGGATATAGCCGTCGGTGCTGATCCGGTCGATCGACGCGATACGGCGCTGATACGAAACCGATGCCAGCACGCCGAATTCGCCATCGCCAAAGGTGTCGCTGAGCAGGCCGAACAATTGCGGCGTGAAACGGTCGCTGTTCTTTTCATACAGCGCCTTGCCCGTGAACACGCCCTTGAACCCGCGCAGGTCCAGCGGGCGCGGCGTTTCGATATTGATCGTCGCGCCGATGCCGCCGCCCTGCAGGGGGGCCTGCGCGCTCTTGTAGACCTGAGCGCCGCTTATCAGCTCCGCCGGGATCAGGTCGAACGAAAAGGCGCGGTTGTAATTGTCGGAGGCAAAGCTGCGGCCGTTGAACAGCACGGTGTTGAAGGTCGGCCCAAGCCCGCGGACCGTGACCGACTGCCCCTCGCCATTGTTACGGTCGATCGCGACGCCGGGAATGCGCTGTAGCGACTCGGCGACATTGGCGTCGGGGAACTTGCCCAGATCCTCGGACGAGATCGCATCGAGGATGCCCGAGGCGTCCCGCTTTTGCGCGGCGGCGGATTCGATGCTGCTGCGGATGCCGGTCACGACGATGTCCTCGACCGGCTGACCGGCCGCGGCCTGATCGGCGGGCAGGTCCTGCGCGGTCGCCGGGTTTGTCGCGATCGAAGCAAGTGAGAACACGGCCATGGCCGTCGTGCGGAACAGCGTTATGCGAAAAGCCTCGGCTCGCATAATAATCCTCCCTGTCATACTGACTTGTCATCAGCTTTTTGGCGGTGGTATCGCATTTGTCGGATTAAAAGAATTATTTCGCGCGTCAATATACAAGATATGTGCCGTCGATTGGGAGAGATTAGATGGCGAGCAGAAGCGACGACGGCGACATTCGGGACATCGTCATCGTCGGCGGCGGATCGGCCGGCTGGATTGCCGCAGCACGGATCGCGGCGGCGGCAAGGCGGGATCAGCGCGACATTACCGTCCAACTGGTTGAATC
>NZ_DATJLI010000122.1:0-17950 GCF_035490575.1 Sphingomonas sp.
CCGTCACGAAACTTGCGGACGCTGTCGATGAAAAACGCCTCGCCCTTTGGAAATGTGACCGAAAGGGCGTTGTAGAAAGCCGTCGCGATCGGGTCGCCGTCCAGCCACCAGCGGGCGGGCTGGTCGTCGCGGCCGAAGCGAACGTCACGCGGCGTGATCGTCAGATCGGCGGGAGTCTTTGCGTTCGCCATCGGAATCCTCCTAGATGGCGGAAATCTGGATATTACTTACACTCATGTCAATAGTTGCCCGCCGCCGCCTCTCGCCCGAAGCCTCAAGGGAAAGCGCCCTGACGGCCGCGCGCGAATTGTTGATCGAGGCGGGACCGCAGGCAGTGACATTGAAGGCGGTGGCGACCCGAATCGGGCGCACTCACGCCAACCTGCTGCACCATTTCGGTTCTGCATCGGGATTGCAGAAGGCGCTGGCCGAAATGATGGCCGACGCGATCACCGCCAAGATCGGCGCAGCCGCGATGCGCGCGCGCAAAGGCGGCAAGCAGCCACGCGAAGTGGTCGAACTGACCTTCGACGCATTCGATACTGAAGGGGCCGGGGCACTGGCGAGCTGGATGTTGCTGACCGGCAACGAAGACGCACTCGACCCGATTCTCGAGGCAATTCACCGTCTGGTCGATGACCTGAGCGCGGTCGCCAGCCCGGACAAGCCGATCCATGCCGATACGCTGCAACTGGTGCTGATGGCGCTCGGCGATGCGCTGCTGGGCGGGTCGATGACCCGCGCCCTGGGCCTGCCGCGCGAAACGGCGCGCCGGCTGGCGCTCGAATCGCTGGTCAGATCACAAGGTTAAGCCGCCGGAATTACTCCGCGGCGCTGCGGACGTTCGCGCGATCGCGCTCGACGCGCTCGGCCCGGACGGCCATCGCATCCCACGACGCGGCGGCGCGTTCGCAACGGACACGAACATTCTCAAGGGTCGAATCGGCGGCATTCTGTCGCTCCAGCGTGGCTCGATCGCGATAGAAGGTGGCGTTGTTGGCCATGGTCGCTTCCCCTTGTCGACAGGATTGGGTGGGCATGGCGACCGCCGGGGCGGCTGCCATGCCCGTCAGATCATTCTGCGCCGCGCAGGTTCACTGCGGCCATCTTGCCGCGACGATCCTGTTCCAGCTCATAGGCAACGCGCTGGTCCTGCTGCAGCGTAATCATGCCCGAACGCTCGACCGCGCTGATGTGCACGAACGCGTCGGCGCCGCCGCCATCGGGCGCAATGAAGCCATAGCCCTTGTCGGCGTTGAAAAACTTGACGGTGCCGGTAATGCTCATACTTCGTTCCTTCGGTTAAGGCCCGGCCAAAGACACCGGACCCTGGTGCCGCGGTGCAGGGAAAGAAGGAACGAGCCGCAAAGCCAAGAACCGTCGATTTGCGACTGTAGCAAGCTGTATATGCGCCTTTACCCGCCAAACCGCAAGCGGGGTGACGCCCCGCCCCCTTTGCGCTAGGGCGCGGCGATGCATTTTCTAGACCAGGCCAAGATCTTTGTCCGTTCAGGGCATGGCGGTGGCGGCGCCGTCGGTTTCCGGCGCGAAAAGTTTGTCGAATATGGCGGTCCCGACGGCGGTGACGGCGGCAAGGGCGGCGACATCATTTTCGAAGCCGTCGCCGGCCTGAACACGCTGATCGATTTTCGCTATACCCAGCATTTCCGCGCCCCGCGCGGCAAGGGGGGTGCGGGATCGAACCGCACGGGCGGCGGTGGCGACGATCTGGTCATCAAGGTCCCGGTCGGCACTCAGGTGCTGGCCGACAACGATGAACGCACCGTTCTGCTCGATCTCACCCATGTCGGCCAGCGCGTGGTGTTCCTGCGCGGTGGTGACGGCGGGCGCGGCAATGCCAGCTACAAGACATCGACCAATCGCGCGCCGCGTCAGCACGGCACCGGCTGGCCAGGTGAAGAGGCGTGGGTCTGGCTGCGCCTGAAACTGCTGGCCGATGCGGGCCTTCTGGGCCTCCCCAATGCAGGCAAGTCGACGTTCCTGAACGCCGTCACCAATGCCGAGGCAAAGGTCGGCGCTTACGCCTTTACCACCACCCGGCCCCAGTTGGGCGTCGTTCGGCACAAGGCGCGCGAGTTCGTGCTGGCCGACATTCCCGGCCTGATCGAAGGGGCCGCTGACGGCGCCGGGATCGGCGACCGTTTTCTGGGCCATGTCGAACGCTGTCGCGTGCTGCTGCACCTGATCGATGCGAACGGTGAGGATGTGGCCGAGGCATATCGTATCGTCCGCGAAGAGATTGATGCCTATGGCTCGGGTCTGACCGACAAGCCGGAAGTGATCGCACTGAACAAATGCGACCTGCTGGACGACGAATTGATCGCGGCGATTTCGGGCGAGCTTGCGGAAGCATCGGGCGGCGCTCTGGTCCTGCCGATGTCGGGCGTAACGGGCATCGGCGTCGAAGCCGTGCTCGACCGGCTGATCGAGATGATCGGCCCGCCCGAACAGAACAGCTATGCCGAAATGCGCGAGCATGACCCGGTCGAGGAGGGCGACGAGGGGGAAGAAAAGGCATGGTCGCCGATCTGACCGTCGCCGACGCCGCCGGCGTCTTTGCGCCTGCCATCTGCCCGCGCCTGATCGTCAAGGTCGGTTCGGCGCTGCTGGTCGATCCGGCGGGCGAAATCCGGCGCGACTGGCTGGCCAGCCTGGTCAGCGACATCGCCGCGCGGACCAGGGCGGGGCAGCAGGTGGCGGTCGTGTCATCGGGCGCCATCGCGCTGGGTGCCCGGCGACTGGGCCTGACCAAGGGCGGGCGCGCCAGCCTTGAGGACGCACAGGCCGCCGCCGCGACCGGACAGATCGCACTGGCGGGCACCTGGGCCATGCTGTTGCACGACCATGGCCTGACGGCGGCGCAGATGCTGCTGACGCTGGACGATCTGGAGGATCGCCGCCGTTACCTGAACGCCGCCGCGACGCTTGACCGGCTGCTCAAGCTGAGCGTCGTGCCGGTCATCAACGAAAATGATTCGGTCGCGACCGAGGAAATTCGGTTCGGCGACAATGACCGTCTGGCCGCGCGCGTCGGCGGCGCGGCGATGGCGCAGGGCGTCGTGCTGCTGTCCGATGTCGACGGGCTTTATACCGCCAATCCCGCGACCGACCCGGCGGCAACGCTGATCCCGCGCGTTGAGCATGTCGCCGCCGTCGAGCATATGGCCGACCGCCATTCGGCATCGGGCATGGGATCGGGCGGCATGGTCGCCAAGGTGGAGGCTGCGCGCATCGCCGTGGCGGCGGGCGCGAATCTGGCGATTGCCAGCGGCCATCCGCTGCACGCGCTGGCCCGTTTCGCCGAAACGGGGCGCGGCACGCTGTTCGTTGCATCGACGGCGGCGCCCGCGCGCAAGGCGTGGCTGCGCGGCGGGCTGACGGCGCGCGGCACGATCCATGTCGACGCAGGCGCCCTCGCGGCACTGCGCGCGGGCGGAAGCCTGCTTGCCGCCGGCGCGACGCGCGTGGAGGGGCGGTTCGCGCGCGGCGACCTGATCGTGCTGGCCGGCCCGGACGGTGTGCCCGTCGCACGCGGCCTTGCCGAATATGGCGATGCCGATGCCGCGCTGGTCGTCGGCAAACGCAGCGAGGAGCAGGCAGCCGTGCTGGGCTATGCCCCGCGATCGGCGCTGGTGCATCGCAACCATATGGCGCTGTTGTGAGCGTGCTGGCCGTCACCGGCGGCACCGGCTTTGTCGGCAAGCGCCTGATCGACCGCGCGCTGGCGACGGGGCACCGCATCCGCGCCCTCACTCGCCGCGATCAACCCGCGCGTCCGGGGGTGGCGTGGGTGCGCGGCGCGCTGGGCACGCCGGATGCGCTCGCCGAACTGGCGCGCGGCGCCGATGCGGTCATCCACATTGCAGGCGTCGTGAACGCGCGCGACCGCGCCCGGTTCGTGGCGGGCAATGTCGACGGCACCCGCGCCGTGCTGACCGCCGCGCAGGATGCGGGGATCAAGCGTTTCATCCATGTCTCCTCGCTGTCGGCGCGTGAGCCGGGGCTGTCCGACTATGGCTGGTCCAAGGCGCAGGGCGATGCCGCCGTGACCGCCAGCGACCGCGACTGGGCGATCGTCCGCCCACCCGCCATTTACGGACCGGGCGATCACGAGATGCTGGAGATGTTCCGGCTGGCGCGGCGCGGTGTGGTGCCGCTGCCGCCGCCCGGGCGGTTTTCGACGCTGCATGTCGATGACCTCGCCGCGCTGCTGCTGGCGCTGGCGGCATCCGACGCGCGCGGGGTGTTCGAGGCGGATGACGAAACCCCGCTTGGCTGGTCGCATGTCGAGTTCGCCCATGCGCTGGGCCGTGCCGTGGGCCGGCGCGTCGTGCCGATCTCGACACCCGGCGCGCTGCTGGCGCTGTCGGCGCGGATCGCGCGTGCGGTGCAGGGCGACCGGGCCAGGCTGACCCCCGACCGCGCCGCCTATTTCCGGCATCCCGACTGGGTGGTGCGCGCCGACCGCCGCCCCCCGCCCGCGCTGTGGCGGCCCCGGATCGCCACCGAAGCGGGACTTGCCGCCACCGCCGAGTGGTATCGCGCCGAGGGCCTGTTATAAGCCCGCCGAAAAGCC
The DNA here is from genome assembly GCF_035490575.1 of Sphingomonas sp. GTDB lineage: Bacteria > Pseudomonadota > Alphaproteobacteria > Sphingomonadales > Sphingomonadaceae > Sphingomonas. The sequence goes on from NZ_DATJLI010000122.1 coordinate 4,598, forward strand.
GCCGCATTGCCGTGTCACATGCGGCTCCACCGACCCTTTGAAAGACCGTTCCATGTCCGACCGCCAGGCCGTTTTCGATATCGTCGCCAAGCAGATCGAACCCTTCAACAAAAAGGGCGTGGCGCTCAGCGAAGCGACCACCTTTGCCGGCGATCTGGAATGGGACAGCCTGACCGTCATGGATTTCGTTGCCGCGATCGAGGATGAATTCGATATCCTCATCACGATGAACATGCAGGCCGAGATCGAGAATATCGGCCAGCTGGTCGATGCGGTCCAAAAGCTGAAGGCCGACTGAGGACGCCATGACCGAAGCCGCCGCCACTGCCCACGCCCTGCCCGCCGATGCGCCCGATGCGGCGCCCGCGCGCGACCTGTTCTCGAAATTCGACGCGCTGATCGCCGAGCGTGAAGCGCTGCTGGCGACCGGCGTGCGCGATCCGTTCGCGATCGTGATGGACGAAGTGAAATCGCCGACCGAAGCGGTCATTCGCGGCAAGGACACGATCCTGCTGGGCACCTACAACTATATGGGCATGACCTTCGACGCCGATGTGATTGCGGCGGGCAAGGCGGCGCTGGACCAGTTCGGTTCGGGCACCAACGGCAGCCGGATGCTGAACGGCACCTTCCGCGACCATATCGCGGCGGAGGATGCGCTGCGCGCCTTTTACGACGCCGATCATGCGATGGTGTTCTCGACCGGCTATCAGGCCAATCTGGGCATCATCTCGACCATCGCGGGCAAGGGTGATTACATCATCCTCGACGCCGACAGCCATGCGTCAATCTATGACGGCTGCGCGCTGGGCAATGCCGAAATCGTGCGTTTCCGTCACAATTCGGTCGAAGATCTGGACAAACGTTTGGGTCGCCTTCCCGCCGATGCCGGCAAGCTGGTGGTGCTGGAGGGCGTCTATTCGATGCTCGGCGATATCGCGCCATTGAAGGAAATGGTCGCCGTCGCGCGCAGGCATGGCGCGATGACGCTATCTGACGAAGCGCATTCGATGGGCTTTTACGGAGAGCATGGCCGCGGCGTGTATGAGGAGCAGGGGCTGGAACTGGGCCGCGACATTGATTTTGTCATCGGCACCTTCTCGAAGTCGGTTGGCACCGTCGGTGGCTTCTGCGTGTCGAACCATCCCAAGTTCGAAGTGATGCGGCTGGCGTGCCGCCCCTATATCTTCACCGCGTCGCTGCCGCCCAGTGTCGTCGCCACGGCGGCCACGTCGATCACCAAGCTGATGACCGCGACAGAAAAGCGCGCGCGGCTATGGTCGAACGCCCGCACGCTGCACGCCAATCTGAAGGGGCTGGGCTTTCATCTGGGCACCGAAGCGGCCGACAGCGCGATCATCGCCGTCATCCTGACCGATCAGCAGCAGGCCGTGGTGATGTGGCAGGCGCTGCTGGAAGCAGGGCTTTACGTCAACATGGCGCGCCCGCCCGCGACACCCGCCGGCACGTTCCTGCTGCGCTGCTCGCTGTGCGCCGAACACCGCCCCGAACAGATCGAGGCAATCACACGGATGTTCGCCACTGCCGGACGCGCTGTCGGCGTCATCGATTGATCGAACCGGCATGGCGGAGGCACGGGTTCCCCGCTGGTTGAGGGATGACTGGCGCGGCTGGGTCGTGGCACTGGTGCTGGTGCTGGGCCTGGCCGTGGCATTCGGTCTGTTCCGCACCGTCATCGATTCAAACGCCGCGCGCGACCGCGCGATCGAACGGCGCTCGCACAGTTTCGAAGTGCTGATCCTGACCGAATCGCTGGGCGGCAGCATGGCGCGGGCCGAGGCGTCGCTGGGCCGCTTCGTCATCAGCGGGGACAAGCGGCTGGGCGTGCTTTATGAGCGCGACTGGTCGCTTGCCCGGCGCCAGATCGCCCGGCTGGAGCGACTGGTTCGCGACAATCCTGCTCAGGCCCGGCAGGTCGAAGGGCTGGCGCGCGCTTATGCGGATCGCGGCACCGAACTGGCGCGGGTTGCGCTGTTCAGCAATTATGCGCGGCATAATCAGGCGCTTACGGCCTATTATGAGGCGCGCGACAGTGCCTCGCTGCGCCGTATTCAGACATCGATGCGCGCACTGGCGGTGACCGAGCGCCAGTTGCTGGACCGGCGTTCGGTTGCGCTGGACGCGACGGTCGCGCGCACCAACCGTCTGGCGGGCGGGCTGCTCGCCATCGGCTTCATGCTGCTTGCGCTCGGCGCCTTTTTCGGCTGGAGCCTGATCCAGGCGATTGCCGCGCGCAAGGCCGCCGATGCGGAAGCCGCCGATGAGCGCGCGCGCGCCGCCGAACTCGAAGCCGCCGTCGCGACCGCGACCGCCAGCCTGATCGCCGAACAGGGCGAACGCGCCGCTGCCGAAACAAGGCTGGCGCAAGCACAGAAGATGGAAGCAATCGGCCAGTTGACCGGTGGCATCGCCCATGATTTCAACAATATGCTGGCGGTTGTTCTGGGTAGCATCGAACTGGCGCGCCGCCATGTCGATGGCAGCCAGACGGTGCTTCGCCACCTGGATCTCGCCACCGAGGGCGCCGATCGCGCGGCCGCGCTGACGCGCCAGTTGCTGGCCTTTGCACGGGTCGAACCGCTGGCGCCCGAAGCCGTCGATCCGCACGCGCTGATCGCGGGCATGGTGCCGCTGCTCGACCGCACGCTGGGCGACGGCGTTCGCATCGAAACGCAAAGCGGCCACCGCGACTGGATGATCTGGGCCGACCGGCACCGGCTGGAAAACGCGCTCCTCAACCTTGCGGTCAATGCCCGCGACGCGATGGAGGGTCGCGGCCAGTTGACGATCACGCTGGCCGCCGTGGCGCTGAACCAGGGGCAGGTCGGCAATTGCACCGCCGGCGATCATGTCGCGATCGCCGTCACTGATACCGGGCATGGCATGTCCGACGATGTTCAGGCGCGTGTTTTCGAACCCTTTTTCACGACCAAGCCGGTCGGCAAGGGCACCGGGCTTGGGCTGAGCCAGGTGTTCGGCACGGTGCAGCAGATGGGCGGCGAGATCGCGATCGATTCGGCCCCCGGTCGGGGCACCACCGTCACGCTGTATCTGCCGCGTCAGACCGGCGTGACCAGCACGGCGCCAGCCGGCGACGACCCGCATCGGGACACCGGCTCGCGCGCCGGTCTGGACATTCTGGTGGTCGAGGATGATCCGCGCGTGCTGAGGACAACGATGGCCGCCCTTGGCGAGTTGGGCCACCGCCCGGTCGCGTGCAACGATCCGCTGGCGGCGGATGCGGCACTGGACGGCATGGCCAATGTCGACCTGATCCTGTCCGATGTCGTCATGCCCGGCCGCACCGGGCCGGAAGTCGTATCGGCGCTGCGCGCCCGTCGACCGATGGTTCGGGCGCTGTTCGTCACGGGTTTCGCCGGTGATCTGGACGAGGGGACGCTGGGCGGCGAACGCGTGCTGCGAAAGCCGTTCACGCTGGACGCGCTGGAGGCTGCCGTCATCGAAGCGGCCGGGGGCTGACAAGCGGCACGGCGCGTGCCTATAGAACGAAACGGCCCGTCCGAACGCTGGCGAACCCGCAAAGGCACCCGATCCCCTTTATGGCCTCGATCGACCGTTACATGGCTCGCCTGATCGCGGTGCCGCTGTTCTCGACCCTGGTCATCGCGGCGATGCTGCTGGTGCTCGACCGGATGCTGCGCCTGTTCGACTTCGTCGCGACCGAAGGGGGGCCGGTCGGCGTCGTGTGGAAGATGCTGGCGAACCTGCTGCCCGAATATCTGGGTCTGGGCATTCCGATCGGCCTGATGCTGGGCATTTTGCTGGCGTTCCGCAGGCTCGCCTCGTCGAGCGAGCTGGACGTGCTGCGCGGCGTGGGGATGAGCTACACACGGCTGCTGCGCGTCCCGTATCTCTACACGATCGTTCTGGCCGCAATGAACCTTGCCATCGTTGGCTTTGTTCAGCCAACGGCCCGCTACGCCTATGAGGAATTGCGGTTCGAGCTTCGCTCGGGCGCGCTGGGCGCGTCGATCAAGGTGGGCGAGTTCACCAGCTTCGGCGAGGACATGACGCTGAGGATCGAGGAAAGCCGCGACAATGGCGCGGACCTGTCGGGCATCTTCGTCAATTTCAAGTCGAAGGACGGCGCCTGGTATGCCGCCACCGCCGAAAAGGGTCAGTTCTTTCGCACCGACGATCCGAACACGATCATCTTTCGCCTGACCCGCGGCGCGCTCGTCCATAATTCTCCCGATTATGTGCAGCCGCGCGTGCTGACCTTCACCAGCCACGACCTGCCGATCCCGCTGCCCGAGTTCGGACGGTTTCGCGCGCGCGGCGACCGCAATCTGGAACGCACCCTGCCCGAACTGGTGGTCCTGGGCAGTGATCCGGGGGTGAGTGAGGAAGTGCGCGACACCAGCCGTGCGGCATTCCACTTCCGCGTGGTGGAGGTCGCGACGATGTTCCTGCTGCCGCTGCTGGCGCTGGCGCTGGGCGTGCCGCCCAAGCGATCGTCGTCGGCGCTGGGGGTGTTCCTGTCGATCGTGATGATCGTCACCTATCACAAGATCAACGAATATGGCGAAGCGGTCGGCGGTCTGGGCCGAATCGACCCGCTGATCGCGCTATGGGTGCCGTTTGCGATCTTTGCCGCGCTGATCCTGTGGATGTATTACCAGATCGCCTTTGTTCCCGGCGGCCAGCCGATCGGCGCGCTTGAGCGCTGGGCAGGCAAGCTGGGCGCGGCGATCGCCCGGCGTCTGCCGGGTCGGCGGCGCAGGGCATGATGATGGGACCGTCCTTTTTTCCTTCGCGCACCGTTGCGCTTTACATGGGCAAGATGTTCCTGATCCGCACCTTCGCCATTCTGGCGGCGCTGGTGCTGGTGCTTCAGGCGCTGGACCTTTTGTCCGAAAGCGGGCGCATCCTTGCCCACGAAGGCAATGGCCAGTCGCAGGTATGGCGCTATGTCAGTCTTCGCACGCCGGAGATCATTGCGCGCTTCCTGCCCTTTTCGGTGCTGCTGGGCACGATCATCACGCTGACGACGCTCAACCAGAACAGTGAAGTCGTGTCGATGAAGGGCGCCGGCCTGTCCGCGCATCAGGTGCTGGCGCCGCTGATCGTCACCGCGCTGGGTGTCGCGGCGGTCAGTTTCGCCTTTAACGAACGCGTGGTCGCGCGTGCCACCGCGACGCTCAGCCAGTGGCAGGCGGTCGATTACGGCCCGTTGCCGGTCGACCGGGGGGAACGCGGCAATGTCTGGGTGCGTGAGGGCAACAATCTGATGAACGTGCGACAGGTTCGCGGGCGCGGCGATGCGGCGATGCTGGGCGGCATCACCCTCTATGTCCGCGACGGCGGCACGCTGCGGTCGGTGCTGATGGCCGATACCGGCCGTCGCGAGGGCGAAGGCTGGCGCGTCGAGGGCGCGCGGCGCTTCGATGTCACCGCCGGCCGGATGGACGTGCTCGGCTCAACGCATATCGGCGACGGCATCAGCCCCGATCAGTTCACGCTGGCAAGCGTCGATGCCGATGGGCTTTCCTTTACCGCGCTGGCCAGCGCCATCGACGAACTGGACGCAGCCGGGCGCCCGACCAAGGCGCTGGAGGGCGCGCTGTGGCACAAGCTGTCGGGACCACTTTCGTCGATCCTGATGCCGCTGCTGGGTGCGGTCGCGGCGTTCGGCGTCGCGCGATCGGGCAAGCTGTTCGTGCGTGCGGTCGTCGGCATGGGCCTTGGCTTCGCCTATTTCGTCGCCGACAATTTTGCGCTGGCGATGGGCAATCTGGGCGCATATCCGCCCTTCCTCGCCGCCTGGGCGCCGTTCCTGCTGTTCTTCCTGATCGGCGAAGCGGTGCTGATCCGCACCGAGGAATAAGCGGATATCCTAACTGCGGTCAGGCCGCCCGAATACCGAACGTCCCGCGCACCAGTCGCACCAGCAAACCCGGCAGGCCGCGATGATTGGCCGCGTGGAAAGGCGATTGCGGTTCCAGCGCGCGTGACAGGCGGCGATGCGCCTTGCCAAGCGAATGATAGGGCAACCCTGGCAGCAGATGGTGCAACGCGTGATAGCGAAGGCCGACCGGCGCCCACAGGAAGGGCAGCATCCCCGGCGGCGGCACATTCACCGAATCGAGATACTGGGCCGTCACCGACATGGCCTCCCCCTCATTCTCCCACAGATGCGCCACCAGCGTGCGGACCTGATTGACGACCATTATCAGTGAGATCGCGACCAGATAGATCGCGAATGACCTGAGCGGCACGACACCCGTCGCCGTCAGCACCATCAGGCCGACCGCCCAGATGCTGGCCGCAATCTCGTAACGCTGCCACAGCTTGCGCGCCTCCCCCTCGGCGGGGCGACGGCGGAAATCAGGATTTATCGCCAGCGCGGAGAAACGCGCTTCGACCTCGCGGCGCAACGCCGGGCTGAACAGGCTCAGCGGCGCCAGGATTCCGAAGCGGATCAGGAATCCGATCGGCGCCAGCGCCGACACCAGCACGAACAACGGCACGCTCCACGGCTTCATATGCGCCAGCGGCAGATATTCGGGGTCTTCAGCGGTGCCATAACGCGTGCGCTGGTGGTGCAGGTTGTGGACGCCTTCATACATGAAGGACGGCGCCATCAGCGGCACGCCGACCAGCGCATTCCAGCCCAGACGAAAGCCCGGCAGCGCCGAATGCTTGATGTGGCTGACTTCGTGAATGAAACTGGCCGCGCGATACAGCGCCAGCACCGCAACCACGAATGCCACGATCGCCCAGCCGGTCGAAGCCAAGGTCATCGACGCGAACAACCCGCCATAACCCATCGCACAGGACGCGATCAGATCGGTCCAGTAGATGGCGGGCCGCGCCTTCAACAGATCGCGCGTCAACTCTGCCGCGGTTCGCAGCATCGCCTTGTCCTCGGCCATCCGGTCGCGAACCGGGGCCGTCATCCGCTTCGACGCCACGCCAGCGGCCCCGATCTGGTTCACGGTCATCATGTTCATGGTTGCAGTCATTACCGTCAGATAGTGGCAGTATGTGGGCGTGCAATCGCTTGACAGCGCCGGCTACACACGGAACGCAAGGCGGCATGATCCAGGTCCGCCCCGTTGCCACCAAGGCCGATACCCGCGCCTTTATCGACCTTGCCTATCGCCTGAACGCCGGCGACCCCAATTGGGTCGCGCCGCTTCGCAGTGAAGTGGCCGAAACGATCGACCCCAGGCGGAATGGCTGGTTCAGCCATGCCGAGGGGCAGTTGTTCCTGGCCGAGCGCGAGGGGCGCGTCGTCGGACGCATCTCGGCGCATGTCGACACGCTGGCGCTGACGATGCCCGCAAATCGCGGCTTTGGCGCCGGATGCGGTCAATGGGGATTGTTCGAGGCGGAGGACGCCGAAACTGCGGCCGCGCTGATCGGCACGGCCGAAACCTGGCTGAAGAACAAGGGGCTGACGCGTGCGCTCGGCCCGATCAGCCTATCGATCTGGGAACAGCCGGGATTGCTGACCGAGGGGTTCGATCATCCGCCCACCGTGATGATGGGCCACAACCTGCCGCACTATCGTGACTGGATCGAGGCGGCGGGCTATCGGCCGGCCAAGGAACTGGTCACATATGATCTCGACATCACCGGAGACTTTCCGCCGATCATCCAGCGGATCGTCACGGCGGGCGAACGCAATGCGCGCATCCGCATCCGGCAGGTCGACAAGTCGAAGTTCGAGGCAGAGGCCGCGATTATCCTGTCGATCCTGAACGACGCATGGGGCGACAATTGGGGCTTTGTGCCGCTGACCCAGCCCGAAATCGACGATGTCGGACGCAAGCTGAAGCCGATCGTGTTCAACGACCTGATCCGTATCGCCGAGGTCGATGGGGAGCCGGTCGCGTTCATGATTACGCTTCCCGATCTGAATGAAGCCATCGCGCCGCTGGGCGGGCATCTGTTCCCGTTCGGCTGGGCAAAGCTGCTCTGGTGGCTGCGCCGGCCACGGGCACGGACGATGCGCGTGCCGTTGATGGGCGTGGTCAAGCGGCTGCAATCGTCGCGCATGGCCAGCCAACTGGCCTTCATGATGATCGAATATATCCGCCGTGACGCGGTTGCGCGCTATGGCGCTTCACGCGGCGAGATCGGCTGGATCCTGGACGACAATCAGGGAATGATCGCGATCGCCGATGCCATCGAAAGCCGGATCAACAAACGTTACACGATTTTTGAGAAGGCATTGTAACCGCGCGCTCCGGGACTGGTCGGCCCCGGAGCGCTTTGCGGCTTATCGGCCAGGGTTGAACGGGTCGACGCCCTGGCTCTTCCAGCCTTTCAGCGTGTTGCACACCTTGCGCGGCACGCGCGAGCCGGTCAGCGTTTCACGAACGCAGATGCGCGTATCGTCGCTCACCGAATAGGGTGCGACCGCCGGGCGCGCATTGGCCGCCGCCTTCGGCTCGTCCTCGGCAAAGGCCGGTTGCGCGGCAGCAAGGCCGAACGCAGCGGCGAAAACCATGGCGGTGCGGACGGTGTTGATGTTCGGCATGTTCTTCCTCCTCCAATATCGTCGCGGGGGCTGACGACGACCGGAAGATTGCACGCCCCGTGCCAAGTGACGCCGGCACGCATTTTCAATGTCTTACAGAAATCTCGATTGTCGATTACACTTGTAGTCAGCGTATTTTGCCAAGCCGTGGCAAATCGCGCCATCACGGTTTGACGCTACGTCATGCGCGATCAGCGAAGGCGCACCCAGGTCGGCGCGTGGTCGCTCGCCTTCTCCCGCCCGCGATGCCCCTTGTCCACACCGGCATCGACCAGTCGGTCTGCTGCGATCGGACTGAGCAGCAAATGATCGATGCGGAACCCCGCATCCCGCTGCCACGCGCCTGCCTGATAGTCCCAGAAGGTCCAGACGCCGCCACCGGGAAAGCGCGTTCGCAGCGCATCGGTCCAGCCTTGCGCCAGCAACCGGCGATAGCCCTGTCGCGATTCGGGCTGCATCAGCGCGTCGTCGGCCATCGCGCGCACCGAAAACACATCCTCGTCATTGGGAATGACGTTATAGTCGCCCGCCAGCACCACCGGGCGTTCCTCGCTCAAAAGCTGGCGGGCACGATCCGACAACCGCTCGATCCAGCGCAGCTTGTAGTCGAACTTCGGCCCCGGCGTCGGATTACCATTGGGCAGATAGATCGACGCGACAATCAGACCGCCGACGTCCGCCTCGATATAGCGGCTATGCTCGTCCTCCGGCTCGCCAGCCAGACCACGGCGGCGCTCGACCGGGTCGGCATCGCGCGCCAGGATGGCGACGCCGTTGAAGCCCTTTTGCCCATGCCATATCGCGCCATATCCGGCTGCACGAATATCGGCTTCGGGAAAGGTCTCGTCGCTCGATTTCAGTTCCTGAAGACAGACGATATCGGGCTTCTCCTCGTCCAGATATTCGAGGAGCCGGGGCAGGCGCGCCTTGATCCCGTTGACATTGTAGCTGACGATTTTCACGCGCGCGTCAAACCGCGAAGCTGGTGCCGCAGCCGCAGCCCGACGCGGCGTTGGGATTGGTCACGCGAAACGCCGCGCCGCCCAGTGACTCGATGAAATCGACCTCGGCGCCGCGCACCAGATCGAGGCTGACCGAATCGACGATCAGTTTTACCCCATCGGTTTCGGCGATCGTGTCGTCGCTCTCCGCCGCATCGGCCAGGCCAAAGCGATACTGAAAGCCCGAACACCCGCCCCCTTCGACCGAAAGGCGCAGAATGGCGGGCTTACCCTGTCGCTCCGCAATTGCAGCGACGCGAGCGGCCGCCGAGGGGCTTAGGGCAATGTCGGAAGCGAGCGATGTGTCGGTCATGGGATGGAGATAAGGGAAGTGGGGGTCGCCGACAATGGACGACCCCTCTCCTCCCCTACCGCTTGAAACACATGGGGGTCTTACTTGGCGGGACCACCGACCGCGGCGCGCTGACGCAGCGCCTTGTCCTGCGCGCCTAACAGAACGTCGGCAGTCTGCATATAGGGGACCGGATTGACCGGGCGCCCGCCGACGCGAACTTCATAATGCAGATGGCTGCCCGTCGAGCGGCCGGTCGAACCCATCAGGCCGATCAGCTGGCCGCGCTTCACCCGGACATTATCGCCGATCACGATCTTGCTCAGATGACCATAGCGGGTCTGAATGCCCTTGCCGTGATTGATCTCGACCAGGTTGCCGTAACCGCCGGCCCGTTGCGCCCTAGAGACGATACCGTCGGCCGTCGCATAAACCGGCGTGCCGACCGGGCCGGGAATGTCGATCCCGGCGTGCATTGCAGCCGTGCCGCGGAACGGGTCCGAGCGAATGCCGAATGTCGAGGTCAGCGAAACATTTTCCACCGGCTGAAGCGACGGAATCGAAATCACCGCCTGTTCGAGCGTGTCGAGCTTTTTCCAGCTCTGAAACAGCGACCGGAATTGCGCGTCGGCATTCACTTCGATCGCGGCATCGGCGCCTTCCTTGCTGTCGAGCGGCAGATAGGGACCGCCCATGCCGGCACGCGCCAGCACACGACCGGGCTTCATGCCAAGCTTCTTCAACTGGCGTTCGGTAGCGGCGATGCGAGCGTCGGTCGCCTGCTGCGCGGCCATCGCGAACTGGACCTGACGCGCCTCGACGCGCTGGAGCGGGGCAAGGATCTGGGCGGCGGCGGCCTGCACGCGGGCTTCGGAGGCTTCGGCCAGCGCGGCGAGTTCTTCGGGTTCACCCGTGCCGCTCAGCACCGCGGCGATCAGTGCCTGACGCTTCTCGACGCGGGCGGCATGAGCCTTGGCGGCTTCACGAACGGCAGCGACATCGGCGCGCATTTTCGTCACTTCGGCTTCCATCGCGGCAACCTGGGCGTCGGGCGCCCCGGCATTCGCGGCCTGAACCGCGCCATAGCCGGTCAGACAAAGCGTCATCACCGCCACGCCGGCCGAAAAAAGCTGATGCGCCGGGCTGATCGTGAAGCGGCGCGCCTTGCGGCCATCATGAAAAATGAACTGACGTGTCCGCAGCAATGGATCCGATCGTCGACCCGATGCGTTCATCTCGCTCGTAACATCTGACATAATGTGCTTGCGACCCACGAACACGGCTTGAGGCAGGATGCCCCTCCGCTGATTGACCGTCCGGTTCGCAGCCCCACCCGCGCCGTGACGTCACAATCTGTGTCTGCCCGGCTCGGATGGAGCAAGGGGCGCATAGTAATCGCGCGTCAGACCGGCAGCAGCGCGCGCCGAGTCGTTGAACGGCGGCTTAACCGAGCCTCGGAAATAGCGGCGCACCAATGCCTGCCAGTGACGGGCGGGGTCCAGCGAATCCCGTTCGCATCCCCATTGATACCAGCATGTGCCCGCGCGAACGTGCCCCACCTCGTCGCGCAGGATGCGCTCCAGAATGCGGACGGTGGGGACGTCATCGGCGCTGGCGAAACGCTCGATCGTCTGCGGCGTCACGTCCAGCCCGCGCGCTTCCAGCACCATCGGCACGACCGCCAGCCGCCCGAGCGCGTCGTGGCGGGTGGCAAAGGCGGCGTCCCATAATCCATCATGCGCGGGCATCGCGCCGTAATGACTCCCCAACTGGCGCAGCCGCCGGTCAACGAGCGCGAAATGCATCGCCTCATCGGCGCCGACCGCGATCCAGTCATCGACAAAGCCGCGCGGGAACTGCCCGCCGAACCGCCCGACGGCATCGAAGGCGAGGTCGATCGCCACAAACTCGATATGCGCGAGCGCATGGATCAGCGCCACGCGACCCCGCGCCGAGCCGCCCTTGCCACGGCGCGGCATCTGATTGGGCGGCAGCAATTCGGGCATGTCGGGCCGCGCGGGCCGGTCGGGCATCGACACGTCAAAGCGGTGGTCGAGCCGTCCCGCCCGCCACGCCCGCGCTGCTGCCCGCGCGGCCTTGACCTTCGCCCGCGGGTCGGCGGTGGTCAGCACGCCTCGCGCCGCGTGGGCAACAGAGCCGTTCACAGCGCCCTTGCGGCGTCCAGCACCTGCGCGGCATGGCCGGGCACCTTCACCTTGCGCCACGCCCGCACCAGCCGACTGTCCGCCCCGAACAGGAACGTCGCGCGCTCGATCCCCATATATTTCTTGCCGTACATGTTCTTTTCGACCCACACGCCGAACGCCTCGCACACGCTGTCGTCGGCATCGGTCGCCAGCGGCACCGTCAGTTCGTGCTTGGCGGCGAACTTCACGTGGCGTTCGGGCGAATCCTTGGAAATGCCCAGCACATCCACGCCTGCCGCGTCGAAATCGCCCAGCACCGCCGAAAAATCCCGCGCTTCGCTGGTGCAGCCGGACGTATCGTCCTTCGGATAGAAATAGACGACCAGTGCCCGGTCCTGATCGGACAATCGCCGCCTGCCCCCATCGGGTATCGTCACGGTCACATCGGGAATAGCGTCGCCTTCATTCAGTGCCATTGCTCACTCCTTTTACAGCTGCCCATGCGGCGCTCACCCGCGCTCGCGTCTCCGCCAGCGCGGCCAGCACCGAATCCCAGTCGGGCAGGGCCAGCGCGCGGGCAATCAGGGCCTTGGTCGGTGGCGATGGCGCCTGCGCGTCGGGCGCCACCAGTCGCATCGTGACGATCAACCGCGTCAGCAGGTCATGTGCGGCCCGCAATTCGGGGGCGACCAGCCCCGCCGCCGCCAATGCATCGATCGCGTTCGCCAGATCGGGCGCAAAGCCGGTGCGGTGGGCAAGCTGGCGGACATGCACCGCAAACTCCAGATCGACCAGACCGCCATCGAGCAGCTTGGCATCCAGCGGTCCCTGCGCCGGTTTGTGCGCCCGCATCTCCTCGCGCATCGTCCACGCGCCGCCCGCGACATCGCGTTCGGGGCGCGCACCGGCCAGCACATCGTCAATGATCGCCTGAACCTTGCCGCGTGCATCATCCGAACCGAAAACCGGACGCGCGCGGGTCAGGGCCATATGCTCCCATGTCCACGCGCTTTCCTGCTGATACCGGCGGAACCCCTCCAACGAGACGACCAGCGGTCCCTGATTGCCCGATGGGCGCAACCGCGTGTCAACCGGATAAAGCGGGCCGGATGCGGTCGCCACCGACAGCGCCGCCGTCACCCGCTGCGCCAGCCGGTTATAATAGTGCACGGCACCCAGCGGCCGCTTACCGTCGCTGTCGGCGGCATGATCGCCGGTGAAGAGATAGACCAGATCAAGGTCGCTGGCATGGGTCAGCTTGCCGCCGCCCAGCCGGCCCAGCGCCAGGATCACCAGTTCGCTGCCCGGCACGCGCCCGTGTGCGCGCTCGAAATCGCGCGTGGCGGCATCGGCCAGCGTTTCGATCGCCGCCTCGGCCAGCCG
>NZ_DATJLI010000123.1:0-1598 GCF_035490575.1 Sphingomonas sp.
CCGCCTGCCAGCTCGCACCCCCGTCGTCGCTGGCAAGCAGCGTCGTGCCGCGCCAGCCCGGCGCCGTGCCCGCCGCCAACACTGCAATCTGCGGTCGCGTCGGCAATGCCCCCGACAGCGGCGGCAATTCGGCCGCGATCAGGATCGTCGCGCCATGGCTGCGGTCGGGCGTCACCACCGGGTTGCCGGGCGATGCCGCGCCCGATGCCGTCACCACCGCGATCGGCGCCAGTTCCAGCTCGACCGCCATCGCCTCCAGGTTCCAGCCCGTCACGCGATAGGGCGTCGTATCGCCCTGCACGCACACCCGGTCGCCCGGCCGGATCGACAGCCCTTCCCAGCCGATATGCACGCGCCGCCGCCACCGGTCGGCCTCCGCCCGCACCAGCAATGACGCGGCCATTGCCTTGGCGACCGGGGCGGGCATGACAGCGGGCAGTTCGACATGCTGCTCGCGCCAGCCGCCGCCGGGCCGGACCGCGCGCTGCAACCCCGCCTGATAATCGCGCGCCGCGTCATAATGCGCGAGCGTCACGGCGCGCGGCGCGTGGTCGGCGGCGGCGACCCGGTGCACCGCTGTGGAACCGCCATGACCGCTGTCGGCGACGGCCACCGCCGCGCCCTCCCCCGCCCGCAGCTCGATGCGCTCCCCCGCCGGCGCGAACCATCCGCCCCCGGTCATCGCCAGCATCGCCACCACGTCGCGCCGCGACCCGCCATGCGCCGAAAAGCCGTCCAGCGGCGGCGTCAGCCCGGCTTCGCCTGCAACCCCGCTCGCCAGCGCGGCGGCAATGGCCCCGCCACCGACAGGCGCTTCATCGGCCTCGACCTCAAAGGTCAGCGACGGAATCCGGTTGCCATAATCGGCCAGCGCCATCCCCTCGAACACGGCATAGGCCTGTCCGCGCATCGCCGTTGCCCGCGCGATGCCCACCGCGCTGGCGATCAGCGGGTCGGGCGCCTGCGCCTCGCCGCCGGTGTAGAGGCGAAAGTCGGTCGCCGACTTGAAATCCCCTGCCGCCCCGCGCAGCAGGTTGCCGTCGGCCCATATCCGCCGCACGCCGCGAATGGCGCGCGCCGACAACAGCACCGCGAAAGAGGCGGAATAGCTGTATCGCACCGTGTCGGGCGCGCCCTTGCCCCCGCCATCGGTTGCACGCGTCTCAATCAGGTCGGTCGCCCAGATCACCGTGCCCGCGACGCGGATCGTTCCGAACAATTGCGGGATTTCCGCGCCATAAGAGGATGTCTGGACCCTGAGTTCGCTCAGCCTCGGTCCGTTGCGCGCCGCCGGACGCATCAGCGTGCCGTCGATCGCCCCGCCCGCGATCGCGCCCAGCGCACCGCCGATCGGCCCGCCAATGGCGGTTCCGACTGTCGTCAAAATCAACGTCGCCATGGGTTCAATCCCCTTTCTGTGCGCGCCAGATGCCGATCACCGGCCAGGGCGGCGGGCCGGGCCGCTCGACCACGCGGCGCAGCATCGCGTCGGCATGGACCATGCCGCGCGCGGTCAGCACGCCCAGGTGCAATTGACCCGGCCCGCTCCGCATCAGCACCACGTCACCGACCTGCCCCGCTCCCACCCGCGTCAGCCC
>NZ_DATJLI010000124.1:0-5829 GCF_035490575.1 Sphingomonas sp.
GCTGCTGGCGCCACCGAATTCGTCGCCGCCGAAGAAATCGCGCTTGTCCTTGCCGCGCCCACCGCGACCGTTGCCGCGCCCTCGATCGAAACTCATGCCCTGTCCGTCTTCCCGCTTCGCCCGTATGAAATCAGAATAACCCCGGCGCCGGACGAACAACGCAAGTGTTCGGGCGCACAGAATCCATGCACCTCACGGCTTCGCATAGACCAATTTATCGTCCATCGCGAACAAAATCGTCGCAAACGCGCCATTTTGTGGAACATTGCGCGCCAGTGTGGTTTCGTCGCGACAACTGCACGGATCATGGAGATCATGGACAACATCGCCACCCTCATCGCCGATCCGGCTGCCTGGGCCGCCCTCATCACGCTGATCGTGATGGAGGTGGTGCTGGGGATCGACAATCTGATCTTCATCTCGATCCTGTCGAACAAGCTGCCCGAGGCGCAGCGGCAAAAGGCGCGCAAGGTGGGCATCGGCCTGGCGCTGGTCATGCGCCTGCTGCTGCTGACCGCGATCGCATGGATCGTCGCGCTGACCCAGCCGGTTTTCGACCTGGGCATCACCGGGCCGCTGGGCAGCCATGGCGAGCCGAGCTTCGAGACGCAGTTTTCATGGCGGGACCTGATCCTGATCGCCGGCGGGCTGTTCCTGATGTGGAAAGCGACCAAGGAAATCCATCATTCGATGGACAGCGAGGAAAGCCCCGAACTGCTCGACAAGACCAGGGGCGCGGTCGAAGTGACGTTCACCGCCGCGATCGTGCAGATCATCCTGCTCGACATCGTGTTCTCGATCGACTCGATCCTGACCGCGGTCGGCATGACCGAACATGTCGAGATCATGTATGTCGCCGTCGTCGTGGCGGTCACCGTCATGCTGCTGGCGGCCGATCCGCTGGCCAATTTCATCAACCGCAATCCCACCGTCGTCATGCTCGCGCTGGGATTTCTGCTGATGATCGGCATGGTGCTGATCGCCGAAGGCTTCGGCGCGCATATCCCCAAGGGTTATATCTACACCGCAATGGCGTTTTCGGCCGGGGTGGAGATGCTCAACATCTTCGCCCGGCGGCGGCGCGAACGCGCCGGGCCAGGCGCGGGGCATTGAGCCGGCGCGCCGCACCGCCTATGGCGCGGCGATGACCGTTCATTTCCATGAAGAAGACCTGCCGGGCGACGTGTTCGCGCCCGGCGCCGCCATTGCCGTCGATACCGAGACGATGGGCCTGCTCACGCCGCGCGACCGGCTGTGCGTGGTGCAATTGTCCGACGGGTCCGGCGACGAGCATCTGGTGCGCTTCGGTCCCGGCAGCGATTATGCCGCGCCCAATCTGCGCGCGGTGCTGTCCGATCCCGGCCGGCTCAAGCTCTATCATTTCGCCCGTTTCGACCTGGCCGCGATCCGCCATTACCTGAACGTCACGGCGGCGCCCGTTTACTGCACCAAGATCGCGTCGCGACTGGTGCGGACCTATACCGACCGCCACGGCCTGAAGGAACTGGTGCGCGAATTGCTGGGTCAGGACATCTCGAAACAGCAGCAATCGTCCGACTGGGGTGCGCCCACCCTGTCCGACGCGCAGAAGGATTATGCCGCGTCCGACGTGCGCTTCCTGCACGCGTTGAAAGCCGAGTTCGACAAAAGGCTGGCGCGCGAGGGTCGCATGGCGCTGGCGCAGGCGTGCTTTGATTTCCTGCCGCACCGGGCCGAACTGGACCTGGCGGGCTGGCCCGAAACCGACATCTTCGCCCACGCCTGATCCACCGGAGAGCCGATGTCCGAAACCGCCGTCCGCGTCCGCACCAAGCGCCAGCACTGGGCCGCCCCTGGCAGCCGGCACGATGCGCTGGTGCGCGTGTTGCAGGTGGTGCTGCCGATGGGCATCGGCATCCTGGCGGCGTTTCTGGTCATGGCGCCGCTGTTCATGGGTGGCGACGTGTCGTTCGTGCTCGACAAGAACAAGGTCGATGTCGCCGCCGAACGGATGCGGATTCAGGCCGCGCGCTATCGCGGCGCCGATGACAAGGGCCGCGCGTTCGAGGTCGACGCCGGATCGGCGGTCCAGAAAAGCTCAGCCGAGCGCGTCGTCCGGCTCCAGGATCTGGCCGCGGGCATCGAATTGTCCGATGGTCCGGCGACGATCCGCGCGCCGCAGGGCCGCTATGACATGGAAACCGACCGGATCGCCGTCGACGGGCCGATCGCGGTTCGCGCGGCCGGCGACTATGCACTCGACACGCGCGACGCGACGATCGACTTGCGTGCGCGGCAGCTCCGCTCGGGGGGGGCCGTAACCGGCTCCACGCCCCAGGGCAATTTCAGCGGCGACCGGCTGGAGGCCGATCTTGAGGCGCGAACCGTTCGGGTCGTCGGCAATGCGCGCTTGCGGATCGTCCCGAATGGCGCAAATAGCCGGTGATGACCCGCGCGCTCGCTCCCCTTGCCCTGATGCTGCTCGGCGGCACGACCCTGCCGGGCGCCGCCATGGCACAAAGCCATAATTCGAACGCGCCGATCGACTTTGCAGCGAACGCGATCGAGCTTCAGGACCGGGCGAACCGCGCGGTGCTGTCGGGCGGGGTGAATATCCGCCAGGCAAACATGACGCTGACGGCCGACCGGGTGACGGTCGCCTATACCGGACAGGTCATCGGCGGCAGTCCGCAAGTGTCGCGACTCGACGCATCGGGCGGCGTCACCCTCGTCCGCCCGGATCAGCGGGCGCGGGCGCAATATGGCGTCTATGACCTCAATCGACGTGTCGTGACGATGCTGGGCGGCGTCTCGCTGACGCAAGGGACCAACACCGTCACGGGCGGTCGGCTGTCGATCAATCTCGACACCGGCCGCGCGGTGATCGACGGTTCGGCGGTTGGCGGCGGCGCTGCGGGGGCCGCGGCCGACAATGGTGTCACGCGTCAAAGCGGGCGGGTCACCGGGCGCTTCACCGTTCCGAGCCGGCAGTGATCGGGCCAGCGATCGGGTTTGTTGCGCGTAAAGCGTGACGCTACTGGAACAACCCGGCCGCTCAACCTATTATAAGCATCATGGCGAGCCTGGTTTCAGCGTTGCATATGGCCGAACCGGAGGTTGAGGCGATGATCGCCGGCAGCCCGATCGCGTCGGTCATATCCAACCCCCGCCTGCCCGACAATCCGATCGTCGCCTGCAACGACGCCTTTTGCGAACTGACCGGCTATGACCGCGAAGAGATTATCGGCCGCAACTGCCGCTTTCTGGCGGGCAGCGGGACCGAACCCTGGCTGACCGAGGAAATTCGCAGCGGGGTGCGCGAACAACGCCCGGTGCTGGTCGAAATCCTGAACTATAAGCGCGACGGCACGCCGTTTCGCAATGCTGTGGTGGTCGCGCCGATGTTCGACGGGGCCGGTGAGCTTGCCTGGTTCGTGGGGTCGCAGGTTCAATTGCCCGAAGGCACGCCCGGTCCCTCCACCAGCCGCCGGATCAAGGCGGCGGAAAGTATCAAGGCGCTCTCCGAACGCCAGCGTCAGGTGCTGATGCTGGTCGCCAAGGGATTGCTGAACAAACAGATTGCCGGCGTGCTGGGCCTGTCGGAAAAGACGGTGAAGATGCACCGCGCGATCGTCATGGAACGCCTGGGCATCAGCCGCTCGGCGGAAATGGTGCGGCTGGCGGTCGAAGCGGGCCTGTAAGCCGCTTCAGCTTATCATCCGGCGCAGCGTGTCGATCCGGTCAGCCTCATGGGCGGGCTTGTCGCGACGGATGCGCGCGATCCGGGGAAAGCGCATCGCCAGCCCCGATTTGTGCCGTTTCGATTCGTGGATCGAATCAAACGCCACCTCCAGCACCAGCGACTTCTCGACCTCCCGCACCGGGCCGAAACGGTTGACCGTGTTGTTGCGGACGAACCGATCGAGCCATTTCAGTTCCTCGTCGGTGAAACCCGAATAGGCCTTGCCGACGGGCAGCAACTCGCCCGCCTCGGTCCAGCAGCCGAACGTATAGTCACTATAGAAACTCGATCGCTTGCCGCTGCCGCGCTGGGCATACATCATCACGCAATCGGCGGTCAGCGGATCGCGTTTCCACTTATACCACAACCCCGCTCGCCGCCCCGCGACATAAGGGCTGTCGCGCCGCTTGAGCATCACCCCCTCAATCGCCGAATCGCGAGCACCCGCGCGGATGTCGGTCAGCGCGTCGAAATCGGCGGCGTCGATCACGCGGCTCAGGTCAAAGCGCTCGGTATCGAGCTGGGGCACGAACGCCTCCAGCCGCGCACGCCGGTCGCGCCAGGGCAGCGCGCGCAGATCCTCGGCTCCGTCGAACAACAGGTCATAAAGCCGGACAAAGGCGGGATAATCGGCCAGCATCCGCGCCGACACGATCTTGCGGCCCAGACGCTGTTGCAGCGCGTTGAAACTTGCCGCCTCCCCGCCCTGCGCCTCGCCCTTCACCAGCAATTCGCCGTCCAGCACACCGGGCGTGTCGAATGCGGCCGCGACTTCGGGGAAGCTCCCGGTAATGTCGTCGCCCGCCCGGCTATAGAGCCGCGTCTGGCCCGCGACATTCACGATCTGCACGCGAATGCCGTCCCATTTCCATTCGGCGGCGTAATCGGCCAGGTCGACGGTGGCATCCTCCAGCGGATGTGCGAGCATGAACGGACGAAAGACCGGCACATTTGCGGCACTCGGCTGTTCGCCGCGCCCCTCGGCCCAGTCGAACAAGGGCGCATAAGGGGCGGACAAGCCGTGCCACACTTCCTCAACCGCATCGACATCCAGCCCGAACGCCTGTGCCAGCGCGGTCTTGGCCAGTCGCGCCGATACCCCGACGCGCAAGCCGCCGGTCGCCAGTTTCAGCAGGGCATAGCGTTCATCCGATTCGAGCCGGTCGAGCATGTCCGCCAGCACAGCGGGCGCATCGCTGCGGCTGAGGATCGACAGTCGGTCGATCACTTGCGCGACGGTCAGCGGTTCGGCATTGGCGGCGCGCCTTTGCGCCGGTTCGGGCCACAGCAAGGCCACGGTTTCCGCCGTATCGCCCACGAAATCACGGCTGAGCGCGAACAGCACGGGATCGACCCGCTCGGCGATCAGGGTGCGGATCAATGCCGGCTTGATCGCGGGCAAGTCGACCTCGCCCGTCAATGCCGCCAGCGCCCAACCCCGGTCGGGGTCGGGGGTGGCGCGCAGATAATCCGCGATCAGGTTCAATTTGGCATTGCGCGACCGGGTATAGATCAGCCGGTCAAGCAGGTCGGCAAACGCCTTCATCGCCGATCAATTCGCCGGGCCGTCATCCACCCGCGATCTTTTTGCCCGCGATGAGGCCCAGGATCAGCAGAATGACGAAGATCGCAACGGCGATAAAGAACAGGATCTTGGCGATGTCGATAAAGGCGCCGCCAATGCCGCCAAAGCCCAGCACGGCCATCACCAGACCAATTACGAGAAAGATTACGGCCCACCGGATCATCATTCGTCTCCCACTGTTTCAGGGCAAGCGAATTGCAAGGTCCATTGTTCCGTAGAATCGAGAGGCCCCCGGCGCGGGCGGGCGCCGGGGGCCATGTGGCGGGACAGGCGCCGCGATCAGCCCTTGCGGCTGCTCTCGAACAGGAACCAGGCGCGCTCTTCCGCCTCATCGGTCCAGTCGTCGAGGATGCCGCTGGTCGCATTGTCCTTGGCCTCGTCGACAATATCCTTGGCCTCGCGCAGCAGTTCGACCAGCTTGAGGTTATCCTCGCGCAGTTCGACCAGCATGTCGGTCGCCGACACGAAATCGGAATCATTGTCCCTGATCGTCTGGCGGCGTCCGATGTCGCCGATCGAACGC
>NZ_DATJLI010000125.1:0-8153 GCF_035490575.1 Sphingomonas sp.
GGTAGAGGCGGTGCGCCTGACCTCCCCCGACCCCGACGAACTGACGCTCCGCGCCGCGCGCCTGCTGTCGCAAGCCGACCGGGTGTGTCACCGCCCCGACGTGCCCCCCGCCATCCTGTCCCGCGCCCGCGCCGATGCCGAGCGGATGGAATGTGCGGCAGCGGAGCCGGGTGAGGGGCTGACGGTCGATCTGTCGATGGGGTGAGGCGAGTGGGGTGATGGAAGCGGCCGTTCCGCTAACACCCAATCTCGGACATTCAGTGCAGCTTTGTCGCTTTTTTCAAACCGGACATTTCATAAAGTGCTGCGGCACTTTTCACTACCGTTTGATTTCAAGCAAGGTAGGGGCCGCATCCGAGCGGACACCGGCGAGCAGGGACAGATGCCTCATGCATTTTAGTTCAACTGGCTTCCTCAATCTCTTCGAGAGCGCCATCCCACTCAAGCAGGTCACCTGGCTGGCAGTCTAGATAGCTGCATATCTTTTCCAGCGTGTCGAAGCGCACGCCTTTGACACGGCCCTGCTTCAACAACGACAGGTTGGAATCGGTGATGCCAACAAAGGCGGCGAGGTCCTTGGAGCGCACCTTACGCCGGGCCAGCACCACGTCGAGACGGACGACGATTGCCATTAAACGATCTCGCCCAACTCGTCACGCAGGCGGCGGCCTTCATCGATCACCCGGCAAATCATCATCACCAGCGTGGCGACGGTCAAGACGAACAGGCCGGTAAACAGCGGAATACGGATCGTTGGAACAAGGCCGGTGCCCGCCTGTGCCGGAACCAACACATGCACCGCGATTATGGCCAATGGCAAAATTGTGGCCGCTAACGTCGCTACGACCAGCCAGCGGCCAAAGGCCCGTAGATGGCCGGTTGTCTCGGCTGCGAACACCTGCCCCTCCCGCGACAGCCGCAGAAAGGCAATCAGCCGCCAAAGGGCATAAGCAAAGGCGAAGTAGGAGAGTGCACCGGTCCAGGTGACCAAGGGCGGCAGGTAAGCTCCGCTGGAGCGGACCAGCACCGTTGCCGGACCAATCTGTGTGTCGAAGCTGCCGACAAGCGCCAGCACGCCGCCCAGCAAGGTTAGGGCAACCGCGATCCACGACAACGCTAATCCCACCCGCGCTGCCTGTTTCAGCGGTGAATCCCTGTTGACCGGCATATAATCATTGCCCTACATAAAGATATTGCCCCTTAAGGCAGATATATCGAAATTGCTCCCGGGGGGCAATGAGGTGTTTGGGCTCCATCGGTGCCGCTCATCCAAGCGCCCGGGTGCAGTAGCGATGAATACGCGGCCATCGTTCCGGCTAACGGCACCGACATATCGACGAGGAAATATAATGGCCGACATACTGAACAAGACGCCGGTTCGCTGCATAGGCGTGCTCGTGATTTTCGGCCTGCTGTTCCTGCCGGTAGCTTTACCGATGCGTGTTCTAATGCTGGCTGCTGTCGCGCTGCTCTGGACCTATCTTGCAGCAGGCAACCTCACCTCGATCGGGCTGAGCCGGCATCCGCTGGTACCCACCGTGGCCTGGGCAGCCGGTATCGCCATCACGGTGCTCGCCTTCGGGCACTTCATCCAACCCGTACTAAACCGATCGCTGGGTTCGGATATAGATCTCAGCGGCTATGGCGCGCTGGCCGGCAATGCGGAGGTAGCGCTGAGGCTGTTGGGCATGGCCCTGACAAGCGCCGCCTTTGGCGAGGAAATACTGTTCCGAGGTTTCCTGCTGCATCAGCTTACCGCGGTGTTGGGGTCCGGGGCCCGAGCGCGCTGGGCGGCGATTGTGGCTGGTGCCGTACTGTTTGGGTTTGCCCATGCGATGCAGGGACCGGTCGGGATGGTCACGACGGGCCTTGTCGCTTGCCTGTTTGGCTGGGCATGGTTCCGCAGCGGACGCAATCTGTGGGCCATGATCCTAGCCCATGCGCTGATCGATAGTTTCGGCATCAGCATGCTATATCTGGGATGGACGGGCATGTAGTTGGCGCCGGGAGAAGGTCCGCTTAGCTAGCTGAGGTAAACAAAAGCGGCCTGTCCGCAAACCACCCAATTTCGGTCGCTTGAACCTGATCCTGACACCGGCCATTCCCGGCCGCCCCCCCTAACGCCGCAAAAACCCCGCAATCTGGTCCATCATCATCGCGATCTGCGGCGCGCAGGTGGCAATGGCGTCGTCGCCCTCGGTCGAGTTGATCGCAACCCCGATCGGCGTCGGCCAGCCGCGCAGGGCGTGGACGATGCCGCGCAGCGCCTGCAGCGTCGATACCGACGCCTGCCACCCCGCCGCCATCGCGATCAGCCCGACGGGCATTCCGTCCAGATACACGCGCGCATCGCCGCGCGTCAGCTCGATATGGTCGAGCGCGTTCTTGACCAGTCCCGACAGCGTGCCGTGATAGCCCGGCGACCCGATCAGCAGCGCGTCGGCGGAGCGGATCGTGTCGATGAAACGGGTGACGCGCGCATCGCTGCCCGCTTCGGCGGGATCGTAATTGGGAAAGTCGATCGCTTCCCCCGTCAGCAACGTCGTGCGCGCGCCCGCGGCGGCGGCGTGATCGAGCGCGACCTGCAGCGCGCGGGCGGTGCCGGATGTGGGGCGGAGCGTTCCGCCCAGGGCGACGACGTGAAATCCCTGCATGGCGACAGGCGCTAGCCGATCCGCGCCTGCGGCTCCAGCGCATTGATGGCGGCATGAATCCGCGCTTCCGCCTCCGCACGCGGCAACGCGCCCGGCAGCGGCTCGCCAAAGGCCATCGTCACGACGCCCGCGCGCTTCATCCCCTTGCGCGGCCAGACATGCCCGCTGTCCAGCGCGATCGGCACGGTCGGCAGCGCCAGCACCTTGTAAAGCGCGGCGAACCCGGCAAGCACCGGCGGGGTTTCGCCGGGCGGAACGCGCGTGCCCTCTGGAAAGATCAGCACCGGACGCCCCGCCGCGCGCGCGGCGGCAGCGGCGCGCAGCATCTGGCGCAGCGCGGTGGCGGAGCCTGCGCGGTCGATGGCGATCACACCATATCGCTTGGCCGCCCAGCCCCAGAAGGGGATGTCGGCCAGTTCGGCCTTCATCACGATCACCGGATCGCGCAGCATCCGCGTCAGCTCGAACGTTTCGTAAAAGGACTGGTGCTTGGCGACATAGAGCGCCGGGTGGTCGAGCGGGCCTGAGCCGGTGATGCGGTTGCGGATGCCCATGACATGGCGCGCGCACAGCCGGTGCCAGCCCAGCCACATCCGCACATGCCAGCCCAGCGCCGCCTGGCCGAACAGCGCGCTGACCGGCGCGGTCACCACGATCGGCACCGACCCGCCATAGAAAATCGCGTCGAACAGCCAGGAACGCAGCCGTGCGATCATCCGCGATATCCCAGCAACAACGCCGCGCGGCGGATCAGCAGCTTGTTATATTCCCCGGCCAGCACACCGAAGCGGGCATTGGTCCGCACACCGTCGCCAAGGATCTCCACCTCCTCGCCCAGCGCGTTGCTCAGTTCCAGCCGCGCACGCGCCATGTGCCAGTCGGACGTGACCAGCCGCACCGTCCTGAACCGATAGCGCCGGACCCAGGCGGCGGTCTCGTCGGCGTTGGAGCGCGTGTCGATCGCTTCCTGACCCAGGTCGACGCAGCAGTCGAACACCCGGCGCGGGGTCGATTTGTAAACCGCCGCCAGTTCGCGTGGGCGCACGGTGGGGTCGACGCCCGTCACCAGCATCCGTTTCGCCTGTTTCGCTTCCAGCAGCGCGAGGCCGCGGTCGATCCGTCCCGCGCCGCCGGTCGGCACGACGATCGCGTCGGTGACTTCGCCGTTCAGCGGGCGGCCAAGGTTGAGCATGAACAGCACGAAGCCCAGCGCATAGGCCAGCAACG
The DNA here is from genome assembly GCF_035490575.1 of Sphingomonas sp. Lineage (GTDB taxonomy): Bacteria > Pseudomonadota > Alphaproteobacteria > Sphingomonadales > Sphingomonadaceae > Sphingomonas. Next base: position 3,882 of record NZ_DATJLI010000125.1, read on the forward strand.
CAAAGGCGATGACGCGCAACAGCCGCATCACATCCGCCGCCCCAATGTCCGCAGCACGGCGACGCGCGCCGCCAGCGTCGCCGTCAGCGTGAAGGCCAGCGGCAACACCGCGATCACGGCCCAGTCGCCAGCGCGCAGCCCGATGCCGCGCACCACTTCCGCCTCGAGCGCGCCGATCCGGGTGCCGAGAAACGCGACAAAGGCCAGCCCTGCCAGCGTGCCCACCACCCCGCCCGCCAGCGTGTCGATGGCGATCCGGCGCTGGAACAGCCGCGCCACCTGCACATCGGTCGATCCCAGCATGTGCAGCACTTCGATCGTGCCGGCGTGCGTGTCCAGCCCCGCGCGCGCGGCCAGCAGCACCACCGCCGCCGTCGCGCTGGCCACCAGCAGCACCAGTCCGGCCGCCAGCGCCGCCAGTGTCGCGATAAAACCGCGCACCGGCGCCATCCAGGTCGCGTGACGATCGATCCCGGCTTGCGGCGCGGCAGCGCGCACCACTTGTTCGACCGCGCCGATCGCCGCCGGATCGGTCAGGTCGACATCGATCATCGCGGGCATCGGCAGATCGGCGTCCAGCCCGGCCTCGCCCAGCCACGGTTCGAGCAACCGGGCGAGGCGCGCGCGGTCGACCTGCTCGACGCGCGACACCTGCGGCGTGGCGCGCAGGCGGGCGACCAGCCGCTCGGCACCGGCCGCATCGCCGTCGACCAGCTGCACCGTCAGCCGCCCGGCCAGTTCGGCATCCAGCGCGCGCGTCGCGCGCCAGGTCGACAGGCCCAACGCCGCCGCCAGCACGGTCAGGAACAGCATGATCGCCATGATCCAGCGCATCGCCCGCATCGTGCGCGCATCGTCCAGCCAGCGGCGTTCCCCCGACGACCTGCTCATGGCGTCTCTTGCCGGGGCGGGTGGCGCAGGCTGCCGGTGGGATCGACCAGCCGCCCCTTGTCCATCCGCATCATCTGGGCATCGGGCACGCGCCCCAGCAGGTGCAGGTCGTGGGTAGCAACGACGACGGTGGTGCCCAGCTTGTTCAGGCTGTCGAACAGATGCAGCAGCCGGTCGGCCATGTCGGGATCGACATTGCCCGTCGGTTCGTCGGCGACCAGAATCTCGGGCCGGTTGATGACGGCGCGGGCAATGGCGATGCGTTGCTGCTCCCCACCCGACAGCGTGGGTGGGCGCGCGTCGGCGCGGTCGTTCAGCCCGACCCAGGCCAGCATCTCGCGCACCGCTTCGTCCAGTTCGGCCTCATCCATGCCCGCCACGCGCAGCGGCAGCGCGATATTGTCATAGGCGGTCAGGTGCGGCAGCAGCCGGAAATCCTGAAACACCACGCCGATGCGCCGTCGAAAGCCCGGCAGGCGACCGCGCGGCAGCGTCACGGCATCCTCGCCGAACAGGCGGATCACCCCGCGGCTGGGCCGCTGCGCCAGATACAGCAGCTTGAGCAGCGACGTCTTGCCCGCGCCCGACGCGCCGGTGACGAAATAGAACGCGCCCGCGCGCAACGCGAAGCTCAGGTCCGACAGCGTTTCGGGTCCGGTGCCGTAACGCAGGCCGACATTCTCGAACTGAACGATGTTGGCCATGGCTGACGCTTGCAATGCCCCTCTGGGCGGCGAGCCATCGCACGTCGCGCGCCCCGGCTCAAGCGCAGGCGCATTTTGTCAGAACGGCAGCCAGCGCGACTTTTCGGTGAAGTTCATATAGCCGACATTGGCGCCCAGCCGCCAGCCGACGCCCAGCCGGATCGGAATCAGCACCACATCGCCGCGCCGCAGATAGGTCGCGGCGAACCCGCCGACGAAATAGACGCGCCCCTCCGCCGCCGGAAAGCGGCGATACAGTTCCTGCGTGTCGTAAAGGTTATAGACCAGCACGAACACCTTGTTCGCATCGCCGCCGACATCGAAACCCAGCGACGGGCCGGTCCAGTAAACCGGGCGCTGCCCCTCGATCCGGTGCGTCATCACGCCCGAGCCGTAACGCACGCCGACGACGAACGCGCCCGACGCCTCGCGCCCGGCGATATAGGCATTGGGGCGCCCCTGTTCGGCGAGCAGCTTTTCCAGCATTCCCGCCAGCCCCTGCGCGCCCTGTCCGAACACGCCCTCCGCCGCGGACATCAGATCGTCGCGGGCAAAAGTCTCTTCCGCCGCGGCGGTGCGATCCGCGACAGCGGGGGCGCCGGGCGCGGGGGCCGTCGCGGGCGGCGGGGCGGCAGGCGCCGCCGGTTGCGGAACGGGCGGCAGGTCGAGCGGGGGCGGCTCGCTTGATTGGGGGCCGGGATCGACCGCCATTTCATCGGGCGTCAACTGATCCTCAGGCAGGGGTGGCGGTGCGCCGTTCAGGTCGGCGTCGATCGCGCTGTTCGGATCGATCGTCCGCACCTGTGCCCCGGCATGTGCCGGCGCCACCAGCATCGCCAGCGCGGCCAGCGCCACAGTCAATTTCGGCGACATCTTCATTCCCCCGGTCAAAAATCACGCGACCCCGATACGGCCCATGCTACACCGCCCCCCGATGAAGCCGCAATGAACGGGCGGCAAGCCGAGTCCGACAGACGCCGGAACGAGTCGGGTCTTTTGTATCGCGGGCCATTGATCCGCACCCCTGCCAACGCTATAGCCCCGCCCTCGATAGCCCCGAGCGACCCGGAGACGTGGGTGAGTGGCTGAAACCAGCGGTTTGCTAAACCGCCGTATGGGTAAATCCCGTACCGAGGGTTCGAATCCCTCCGTCTCCGCCAACTTCCCAGTGATTTCAATCACTTAGAGCCGACAACGCCTTCCCGGCCAACATCGCGGCCATCATAAGTTCGTGTTAGAAGCGGCGCACTAGGCTCTTGATCCACGTCATAACCGTTTCAATCGTCCAGTTCGTTTGCTCTGGCGTTAACGTAGGCATCGGCGATTGCCCCGGCCCATGTGCGAACGGGTTGCGAACGTCGCTGAACATCTTCGTCAGCATGTCGCCTTCCCAAACTTCGATGAAGCGGCCGTTCTTCTGGCTAACGAGATTGGACACGTAGTTCGCTGCGCCCTTCTCGCTTCCCATCGTTCAGCCCTTCAGGTCGCTTATGATCTTGATGCAGCTTTCGAGCGCACAGACAGCGTGGAACGCGGCCATTCGATCGCCATTGTCGCGGCGATCAATCGCTTCCTTCATCTGAAGATCGACGTTTGCCCACGGTGCAGCGCCGACAAGCGCCCAAAATGGCTTCGCTACCGCAGTGTTCACCGTTTCATCTTCGAAAAGTTGAATGAACCCGTTGTGATACGTCAGCTTGTAGAGGGCGAGCCTAAGGCGCTCGTTTAGGTCGCGAACGAGTTCATCGAATGCGGCGTTAATGCGAGCGTTTGCAGCACGCAAGCCATCGGCGCGTCGGCCCGGCACGCGCAATGCCGGTCGCGGCGAAACACGATTATCCTCCAGTTCGGCTTCGCGCACCAAAGGCGGTTGATCCGGGCTGGCGCCAGCCCGCTGGCTACCTGAAAATGGGAAAGACAGCAGGCGCCGACTAGAGAAAAGAGCGATCTCGACATCGTCCGAGCGCTCCGGCGGCACAATCGTCAGTTTTCGATCCGGAAACGGATTCCTTGAAACGGAAGAACCAAGGAGCGGCTTTTCCAGCGCATTGGTTCCGCGCTTCGCTGATGGAAGGCGGTCGACCTTTCCCTAGTGAAAACGCCGGGGAACAACGCGAGGGCGAAGAGGCTCAGATATGGCTGCCGACATCATCGATAAAGCGACCGGTGCAGTAACGCAGAGCACCATGGAAACGATCGATCTTGAAAGCGCCAGTGTCGTCCGATTGGACTTGAGCCGGGACGCCGTTGCTGCGTTCGAGCGCAGCCAGCAAGACCTTATCGTAAGACTCGATAATGGGCAGCTTATCCGCGTCGCCGACTTCTATGAACAGTTCGACGGCCGCGCTAACGATCTGGTCCTGCGCGAACCTGACGGGACACAATGGCTAGCGCAATCCAGCAGCCGCTTCCCGCGCTTTTCGTTGCTGAACGATCTGGATGAACTGCTCGGCGCAACCGGCGCCGGCGGTGGCGGGTCGTCGCTGATCTTGCCAGCGTTGCTCGGTGGTGTCGGCGTGGCAGGTGTCGCAGCAGCGGCGACGAGCGGAGGCGACTCATCAGACGACACGGACGCTGACGCTGATGCGGATGCGGACGCTGACGCCGATGCGGATGCGGATGCCGACGCCGATGCGGACGCCGACACAGACGCCGATGCGGATGCCGATGCGGATGC
>NZ_DATJLI010000126.1:0-31787 GCF_035490575.1 Sphingomonas sp.
GCCACCCGCGCTTCGTCCGCTGATGGCGACGGGCCAGCCGCTCGCGTCGGGAGAGGCCAAGGGGTTCGAAATTGTGGGACCCGCACCTGCGGGGTCGCTTTCCGCCTCGGGCCTCGACATGGCGAAGTTCATGGCCGCGCATCTTGCCGGCGGGCGGGGACTGATGCGGCCGGAAACGGCGCGGATGATGCATGACAGCCCTGCCGGGGCGATGAATGCCCGCGCGCTCATCCCGCCGCTCAACCGGATGGAGCTTGGCTTTTTCGAAACCAACGTCAACGGGCGACAGGTGATCGCGCATCTGGGCGACCTTCAGGCCTTTCACACCTCGCTGCACCTGTTCCTGAATGAAGGCGTCGGGCTGTATGTCTCGTTCAACAGCGGCGGACGCGATGGCGCGGCGCAGCGAGTGCGTGGCCAGTTGTTCCATGACTTTGCCGACCGCTATTTCCCCGCGCGCGGTCGCGACGGTCGCGTCGATGCGCGCACGGCGGCCGAACATGCGCGGATGATGACGGGCCTGTGGCAGAACAGCCGCCGTTCCGAATCGAACTTTCCCGCGATCCTCAACCTGTTCGGCCAGACGGCGGTCGGCGTGGGCGATGACGGCAGCCTGACCATCCCGTCGCTGACCGGTCCCGGCGGCGGCGTTCAGAAATGGGTGGAAATCGCGCCCTTTGTCTGGCGTGACCTGAATGGAGAGGACCGGCTGGCGGCGCAGGTCGAGAATGGCCGCGTCGTTCGCTGGAGCTTCGACATGGTTTCGCCCTTCATGGTGTTCGATCCGGTTCCCGCCGCGATATCCTCGGCATGGCTGCTGCCGGCGCTTTATGCGAGCCTTGCGATCCTGTTGCTGACCGCGCTGCACTGGCCCGCAACCTGGTTCATCCGCCGCCGCTACGCCGCCCCCCTCAAGGTCCAGGGCAATGCGCGGCGGGCCTATCGCGCGGTGCGGGTAATGGCGTGGGCTGAGGTGCTGACGCTTGCCGCATGGGCGGCGTTCGTCCTCGTGATCTTCTCGCAACTCGAATTGGCGAGTGCGGGGACTGAATGGATGCTCTGGGCGCTCAAGCTGCTCGGCGCGATCGTGTTCTTCGGCATGGTGGGCGTCGCCGGGTGGAACGCGTGGACGACATGGCGAAGCGACCGGCGGTGGCCCGCAAAGCTGTGGAGCATATTGCTGCTGCTGGCGGCGCTGGTGGTTCTCTACATCGCGCTCATGTTCAATGTCCTCGCCCTGACGGTAGGCTATTGATGGCCGCGCTTCTGCTCGGCACGATGGTTCAGAGGCTGCGGCTGGCCGAACCGTTCGCGATTGCCGGCTATGTGTTCGAAACCGCCGACGTGCTCGTCGTCACGCTGTCGGACGGCACATATCGCGGACGCGGTGAGGCGGCCGGGGTCTATTATCTCGGTGATGATCCCGACCATATGCGCCGCGTCATCGAACGGGCGCGCCCGGCGATCGAGGCGGGGCCGAGCCGGGGGGAGCTGCGCGCGATCCTGCCTCCGGGCGGTGCCCGCAACGCCGTCGACGCGGCGCTGTGGGAGCTTGAGGCATCGCGTGAAGGCCTGCCCGTCTGGGCGCTCGCCGGTCTCGAGCCGCCAAGGCCGATCCGCACCACCTTCACCATCAGCGCCGACACCCCCGAACGAATGGCGGCCCGCGCCACCGGCTATGCCCAGGCGAGATCGATCAAGATCAAGCTGACGGGGCAACTGCCGCTCGACCTTGCCCGCGTCGCCGCGATCCGCGCGGCACGCCCCGACGCGTGGCTGGGCGTCGATGGCAATCAGGGCTTCGTCCGCGACGATCTGGACGCGCTGGTCGACGGATTGCTGGGTCATGGCGTTGCATTGCTGGAGCAGCCGCTGGCGCGGGGCAGGGAAGCCGAGCTTGAGGGCTTTGTTTCGGAAATGCCGATCGCGGGCGACGAGAGCCTGTTGTCGCTCGATGATCTAGTATCGGCGCCGGGACGGTTCGACATCGTCAATATCAAGCTCGACAAGTGCGGCGGCCTGACCGAGGGATTGATGATGGCGGCCGAGGCGCGGCGGCTCGGACTGGGCGTCATGGTCGGCACGATGATCGGGACGAGCCTGGCGACCGCACCGGGATTCGTGCTCGGGCAGATTGCCGACCTTGTTGATCTGGACGGCCCGACCTTTCTTGCCGCCGACCGCACCCCATCGGTAGTGTATGAAAATGGCAACCTCTTTGCCGGTCCCGAAGTCTGGGGTTCGGCCCAGGCAGTTGGCGAATGAGTGAAGCGACGCCTGTCGAGCAGACCTGGTTCGGTCAGCCGCGCGGTCTGACCATCCTGTTCCTTACCAACATGTGGGAGCAATTCTCCTACTACGGTATGCGCGCCCTGCTGGTCTATTACATGACCAAGGAATTGCTGTTCGATCAGGGTTGGTCGTCCTTCGTTTACGGCGCCTATACGGGGTGCGCCTATTTCACGCCGATCTTGGGCGGCATTCTGGCCGATCGGTATCTTGGCCGCCGGCGCGCGATCCTGATCGGCGGATCGATCATGGCCGCGGGCCATTTCATGATGGCGTTCGAGCCGATGCTCTATGTCGCGCTCGCGACGATCGCGATCGGCAACGGGCTGTTCCTGCCCAGTTTGCCGAGCCAGATCGACAGTCTCTATTCGGCCGGCGATCCCCGGCGGGGATGGGCCTACAACGTCTATTATGTCGGGGTGAATGTCGGCGGCTTCCTGGCGCCGATCATCTGCGGAACGCTGGGCGAAACGCTGGGATGGCATTGGGGATTTGGCGCCGCCGGTATCGGCATGGTCGCGGGCCTGATCGTCTATGTCTGGGGACAGCGCTACCTGCCGCCAGAGGTGTCGGTCGCGCGCGCGGGCGTCGATCGCACGCGCACGCAATCCCGCTTCGACCGACGGATGGTGACGGCGCTGGCGGCGGTGGCGCTGGCCGTGACGGTATTTCGCGGCGCATATGAGCAAGTCGGCAATACCGTCGCGTTGTGGACCGATACCGGCGTCGATCGCCGGCTGGGCGACTGGGACATTCCGATGACGTGGTTCCAATCGCTCAATCCGTTGTTCGTGATGCTGCTCACGCCGCTGCTGCTTGCCTGGTGGCGACGGCGTTCCGAACGGGGACTGGTCCAGTCATCGGTTCGCCGGATGGCGATCGGCGCGCTGATCGTCGCGGGCGCCTTTGCGTTGCTGGCCATATTATCGGCGGTGGCGGGCGGCGGGGTTGGCTGGCCGTGGCTGGTCCTGTTCTTCATGGCGTTGACGCTGGGGGAATTGTTCATCCTGCCCACCGGCCTCGGCCTGTTCGCGCGGCTGGCCCCGCCCGGGCACGGGGCAACGACGGTGGCGGCATGGTTCCTGGCGATTTTCACCGGTAGCCTTACTGCCGGGCTGGTCGGCACCTTGTGGAGCCACATGACCCCCGCTGCCTATTTCGGCCTGTTGGCCGCGATTGCCGTAACCGCCGGCTTGCTGCTGCGCTCGCTCGACGGTTTCGTGACCGATGTCGAACTGGATCGCGATCGACCAGAAACCCTTTGACATTTCTCCGATTGAGACAATAGTCTCTAAACAGAAACGTTCAGGCGCCGCGAGCGGGTTCGGGCGCGTTCGCTTCCAACCGGGAGCTTTATCATGATGAAGACGGCTCTTTTCATCTCAAGCGCGGGGCTTGCCCTGGCCGCGACGCCTGCCGCCGCGCAGGAGGCACCTGTCGATCAGGACGCCAGTCCCGAACGTGGCAGCCCGGCCCCCGCCGTGCGTGCCGGACGCGCGACCGCTGGCGACGACATCATCGTCACCGCGCAAAAGCGCGAGCAGTCGCTGATCGAGGTGCCGCAGTCGGTTTCGGTCGTGACCGGCGCGATGCTTGAGGCGCAGGCGGTCAACAATATTGCCGATTACCTGAACAACGTTCCCGCGCTCCAGCTCGTTCAAAGCACCCCGGGCGAGGGGCGGCTGGTCCTGCGCGGCGTCAATACCGGCGGCGTCGCCTCAACGGTTTCGGTCTATCTCGACGAGACGCCGTTCGGATCGTCAAGCGGTCTTGCCAATGGCGCGGCACTGGCGGGCGACTTCGACACCTTCGACATTGCCCGTGTCGAGGTGCTGCGCGGTCCGCAGGGAACGCTGTATGGCGCAAGCTCCCTCGGCGGCCTCGTCAAATATGTCACCAATGCGCCCGACCCCACCGCGTTCGAGGCGCGCGCGCGGGGAGCGGTGGAGTTCACGGAGGGCGGCGATCCGTCCTATCAGGGCAATGCCCTCATCAACGTGCCGCTCGGCAGCACGCTCGCCGTGCGCGCTTCGGGCACCTATCGCCGTCAGGGCGGGTTCATCGATTCGGTGGGCATTGCCGGGTCGGATGTTCATTACGACATCAACGACTATCGCACCTATGGCGGGCGGGCATCGGTGCTCTGGACGCCGAGCGACGCGCTGGAAATCCGCGCGAGCGCGCTCCTCCAGAATATCGAGGTCGATGCACCCACTCGCGTGGAGACGGACCCGTTCACGCTCGACCCGCTTTATGGCGGACTGACGCAGTCGCAATATGTGCCGGCCTACAGCAATGTCGAATACCGACTCTACAACCTCCTCATCGACTACGACCTCGGCTTCGGGTCGCTGACCTCCTCGACCAGCCGCAGCGTGCAGCGGCAGCGGCGGCGTGATGACCAGACGGTGTTCATCAACAACGTGATCGACCTGTTCGCACCGGCTTTCGGGCTGCCGGCGCTCGACAATGCCGACGCGATGCTTCGCCAGACCACCAGCAACCGCAAATGGACGCAGGAACTGCGCCTGGCGGGCGCGCCCGGCGGGACGATCGAATGGCTCGTCGGCGGCTATTACACGCATGAAGAGGCGCTGATCGATCAGGTCATCGACGCGGTCGATGCCGGCACGCTGAACGTGCGTCCCTACCTGACCGAGATCGGCGGGCTGGGCGGCGCGACGACCGCCTCGACCTATGAGGAATATGCCGGTTTCGCCAATGCGACAATCCATCTGGGCAGCCGCTTCGACCTCGACCTGGGTGGCCGCTACAGCCATAATGACCAGACTTCGCTCAACACGGGCTTCGGCCTGCTCGGTGCGACCGAGACCTATGCGGGACAGTCGTCGGACGACGTTTTTACCTATTCGATCGCGCCGAAGCTGCGTTTCAGCGACAATGCCAATGTCTATGCGCGCGTCGCCAAGGGGTATCGGCCGGGCGGGCCGAATGTCGTGCCCCCCGGCGCGCCGGCTGATTTTCCGGTGACGTTCGCGCCCGACGAAGTGACCAGTTATGAAATCGGTTTCAAGGGTGAGACGGCCAACGGCACCTTCGGGCTGGAGGCAGCGCTTTATCATATCGACTGGAGCGACATTCAACTGCTGGCCGTGGTCGAGGGCTTCGGGGCGAATGTGAACGGCGCTTCGGCGGATATCGACGGCGCGGAGTTTACCGCGACGATCCGCCCCGTGCGCGGCTTCGTGACGACGATCAACGGCGCCTATAATCGCGCGGTCCTGGCCGAGGATACCGATCCGCAACTGCTGGGCGCGGTGCGGGGCGATGCGCTTCCCTTCACGCCGCGTTACACGGTCGGCATCAATTCGGACTATCAATGGGCGCTGGGCGGCGATGTCGAGGCGTCGGTCGGCGGCAGCATCCGTTCGGTTTCGGGGCAGACCGGCAATTACGACGCCACCTATCTCGCGGCATATGACCGGTTTCCGCGTATTCCCGCTTATGAGACGATCGACCTGCGCGCGAGCCTGGATTTCGATCGTTTCATCCTGCAGGCATATGTCCGCAACGTGACCGATGCGCGCGGGATCACCGCGGTTATCGCGCCGATCGCCAGTGGTGTCGCCAATTATCCCGGCGGGGCGGCTGCGGTCGGGGTGACGCGGCCACGCACCGTCGGGCTGAGCCTGACTGCGGGTTTCTGAGCGATGGCCACAGCGTATCAATCGGCAGAGGGCGAGACGGTGCAGCCCGGTTCGAACCCGTTGCCTTCGCCTTATCTGTTGTTCCTGGGGGACACGACCGAGCCAGGATATGCCAAGACCGCTTTCGGCCTGCGCGATTGGGCGCGCGATCGATGCGTCGGGGAATATGCATTGCCGAACGCCGCCGTGACGACGGGCTTGCCCCGGCTGGGCTTCGCGGATGCAGTGGCGCGCGGCGCGCGCGGACTTGTCATCGGCGTCGCCAATCGCGGCGGGGTGATCCCCGATGCCTGGATCACCGCGCTTGAGGAAGCGCTGGCGGCGGGGCTGGACATCGTGTCGGGGATGCATTCGCGTCTGGCCGAGATTCCGCGGCTGGCGGCGGCCGCGAACCGGCACGGGCGACGGTTGGTCGATGTGCGCGTGCCCCCCGACGGCATTCCGGTCGCCAGCGGGCGACGTCGCACGGGGCAGCGCTTGCTGACGGTCGGCACCGACTGTGCGCTGGGAAAGAAATATGCCGCGCTGTCGATCGCGCGTGCGCTGCGCGTCCGGGGACATGCCGTGACCTTTCGTGCGACGGGGCAGACGGGGATCATGATCGCGGGGCACGGGATGCCGATCGACGCCGTGGTCGCGGATTTCGTCGCCGGGGCGGCCGAGATGCTCAGTCCCGATGCGCCGGCCGATCATCTCGACGTGATCGAGGGGCAGGGATCGCTGTTCCACCCTGCTTACGCCGCCGTATCGCTGGGCCTGCTTCATGGCAGCCAACCCGACCTGTTTGTCGTCTGCCACCAGCCCGGCCGCCGCGAAATCCTGGGCCATCCCGGTTGCGCCTTGCCGACGATCGGCGATGTCATTGAACAGACGACCCTGCTCGGGCGCGTGACGAACCCGGCCATCCGCTGCGCCGGCGTCAGCCTCAACACCGCAAGTCTGAGCGCGCTCGACGCCGAAGCGGTCATCAACGATACCGCTCAACGCATCGGCCTGCCTGTCGCCGACCCGATCCGGGGCGGTGAAGCCTTCGACCGGCTGTTGGACGCGTGCCGGATATGAAGCAGCGATGGCTGATCCGGCTGATCCTTGCGGGCACGGCGCTGGCCGCGCTTTCCGGGACGGCGCTGGCCGAACCACCGGCGCGCTTTGCCGAGCGGGTCGAGGCGCTGCGGCGCGCGACCGGGGTGCCCGGCCTGGCGATCGCCGTGGTCGAGAAAGGGCGAACGACGCTGGCGCGCGGTTGGGGCGTGCGGCGGCTTGGCAGCAGCCAGCCGGTCGACGCCGACACGATCTTCCCGACCGGATCGACGGGCAAGGCATTCACGGTGGCGGCGCTCGCGACGTTGGTGGATGCTGGCAAGATCGGCTGGGACGATCCCGTCATCGATCATCTGCCATGGTTTCGCATGTATGACCCATGGGTCACGCGGGAAATCACGATCCGCGACCTGCTCGTCCATCGCAGTGGTCTGGGGCTGGGCCAGGGTGACCTGTTGTTCGTGCCGCGCAGCAACCTTTCCCGGCGCGAGGCGGTCCGACGCCTGCGTTTCCTCAAGCCCGCCACCAGCTTTCGCAGCGGATACGCCTATGACAACGTGCTCTACATGGTGGCGGGGCAGTTGATCGAGGAAGTAACCGGCCAGCGGTGGGAGGATTATGTTCGCACGGCGGTGCTCGCACCGGCCGGCATGGCGCGGACGACGACGGAGAGCGTCACGCGCTTCGCCACGCCCAATCGGGCACAGCCACACGCCCGGCTGAACGGTGGACTGCGCGGTGCGGGGGATCAGATTGTCCTGGACGAGCGCGACGAACTCGCCGCCAGCGCCGCGCCCGCCGGCGGGCTTTCGTCCAGCGCGAATGATCTGGCGAAGTGGCTGTCGCTGCAGCTGGCGCAGGGGCGCCTGCCCGGCGGCGAACGGTTGTTCAGCGCGGCGACCCATGCAGAGACGTGGCAGCCGCAGGTGATCCAGCCAATCTCGCCGCTGCCCGCGTCGCTGGCTTTGGCGCAACCCGCCTATTCGCTCTACGCGCTGGGCTGGGACGTGGAGGATTATCGGGGCGCGCGCATCGTCTGGCACGGCGGCGCGGTGTTCGGCTTCAAGGCGGCCGTGGTGCTGATCCCTGATCGCGATGTCGGCTTCGCGATCACGATCAACAGCGAGGACGGTGAACTCGTCCGCGGGCTGATGCACGAATTGCTGGACCATTATCTGGGCTTGCCGCGCGTGGACTGGCCCGCGCGCTGGATCGCCTATCGACGCGATGCGGTGGAAAAGGCGCTGGCGACGCTGGCGAAGGACCGGACAGCGCCGGTTGCGGTCGGCCCGTCGCTGTCACTCGTGCGTTATGCCGGCACCTATTCGGACCCATGGTATGGCGACATCGTTGTTGCCGAGGGGCCGGACGGGCTGAACATCGATTTCCGCTCGACGCCGCGCATGACGGGGCGGCTGGAGCATTATCAGTATGACAGCTTCGTCACCCGTTTCGAGGATCCGGCGATTGAGCCTGCCTTTGTCACCTTCGCGCTGGATGCACAGGGCAAGGTCGATCGTGTCACGATGAAGGCAGTGTCGCCCATCGCCGATTTCAGCTGGGATTATCACGACCTGCTCTTCACGCCCACGGCATCGCAATGACGCCGGGCGCCGCGCTTCACCGCCGATTGCTGACGCTCGACGCGCATCTGGATGCACCGGTCCATTTCGCTCGGGCCGGGTGGCGTTTCGGAGAGCGCCATGCGCTCGCGACCGATGTCGCGCAGGTGGACTTGCCGCGCATGGAGGACGGCAATCTGTCGGGCGGCTTTTTCGTCACCTATGTCAGGCAGGGCGCGCTTGATATGGCGGGTTATGCCGCAGCGCTCGCCGCCGCGCACCGGCGATCCGGCGAGATCGACGCGGTGCTTGCCGCCTATCCCGATCGCATCGAACTCGCGACGACCGCCGACGATGCACGCCGTCTGCACGGCGAAGGCCGGCGCATCGCGTTCAAGAGCATCGAGAACTGCTATTTCCTGGGCGAGGATCTCGACCTGCTCGACGAGTTCCACCGGGCGGGCGTGCGGATGGCCGGCCTCGTGCATTCGCGGGCCAACCAGCTTGCCGATTCCGCGACCGATGCCGCGCGCTGGGGCGGCCTCAGTCCGCTGGGCGCGCAGTGGGTCGGCAAAATGAACCGGCTGGGGATGGTGATCGACGCCAGCCACGCCTCCGATGCGGCGTTCGATGCCATCATCGACGGCTCGGTTGCGCCGATCGTGCTGTCTCACTCGGGTTCGCGTGCGATCCACGACACGCCGCGCAACATCGATGACGGGCGATTGCGCGCGCTCGCCCGGACAGGGGGCGTCGCCTGTTTCGCCACGATCTTCCTGTCCGACATGCACGCCGGGCCGGAGCGGGCGCGACTGTTCGATCTGCATGGCCGCATCTCTGATCTCGCGCCTGACGAACAGGCGGATCTCGCGCGGCGATGGGCCGCGCTCGACATGGTGGAGCCGATGTGGCGGGCCAGCCTCGACACGTTTGTCGACGCCCTGTGCCATGTCATCGATGTCGCGGGCATCGACCATGTCGGCATCGGCGCGGACTGGGACGGCGGCGGCGGCTTTCCGGGCATGGCCGACATCACCGTGCTGCCCGCAATCACCGAACGGCTGATGGCGCGCGGCCTGTCCGAAGATGCTCTGGCGAAGTTGTGGAGCGGAAACCTGCTGCGCGTGATCGCGGCGGCGCAGTCGGCGACCGTGGCGGGGGGCGCGTGATCTGGAAACCGGCGTCGCCCGTTTCGAAGTGGTCGGAGAGGCCGGACCCGGCCTTCTCAACCGGGTCGTCGGCCTGGTTGCCCAGCTCGGACTCGTCCCGGTCGACCTTCGGATGCACAGGCTTGGGGACATGGTGACGCTGGCGATTGTCCAGGACGGTATCGATCCGCATCGCGCCGCGATTGTTGCCGAAAAGATCCGCGCGCTTGTATCGGTGAGCGCCGTCGAGCTGACCTATGACCGAATATCTGTCGAGGAAACGCCGTGACACAAGCAAAGGTCGAACCCGCTGCGATCGACGCGCTGCTTGCGCCCCATGACCGGACCGACCGGCCCGGCTTCGCCGTCGGCGTCGCGCTGCGCGGCCAGCCGCTTTATCGGCGCGGCGTCGGCATGGCGAGCGTCGAACTGCCCGTCGCACTGTCGCCCGCGATCCGTATGCGGATCGGTTCGACCAGCAAGCACTTCACCGCGCTCGCCGTGATGTTGCTGGCCGAGCAGGGCCTGTTGTCGATCGACGTCACGCCCCGCGCGGTCCTGCCCGAACTTCCCGCATGGGCCGACCGGATGACCGTCAGGCAGTTGATGGCGCATACGAGCGGGATGCGCGACAGCCTCGACCTCATCCTCCATTCGGCGGGACCGGGCGTGGCGGCCGACGCCGAATTCCAGTTCCGGATGCTCGCCGCGCTGGACGACGTCAATTTCGAGCCTGGCGCAACGTGGAGCTATAATAATGGCGCCTATGTCCTGCTGGCGGAGATCGTGACCCGACTGGGCAAGATGCCTTTCGGCGATTTTCTGCGTGAGCGCATTTTCGCGCCCGTTGGTATGCACGACACGTTGCTGCGCCCGCTCGACACCGATCTGGTTCCCAACAGCGCGACGCTGCACGTGCCGGCGCCGGGCGGCGGCTATCGGCGCGGGGTGTTCGGCGTGCCGATCGGCGGCGAAGGCGGAATCGTCTCGACCGTCGACGACATGCTCCGCTGGTTGAAGCACATGGCGGCGCCGACCGTGGGGACCGCGGCGACATGGCAAGCGATGCGGACGCCGATGAGCAGCCATGGCTATGCTTTGGGACTGACGATCGATCGGCGGCGCGGGTTGACGACGCTGCACCATGCCGGTGCCGTCGTCGGCGGGTCGTGCCAGATGATGAAGGTGCTCGATCACGATCTGGACATCATCGTCATGAGCAACGGGCTGAGCAGCCTGGACCTTCACCGGCTGGTCGACGACATTATCGACCGGTGCATTCCCGGCCTTCCGCCCGCCGAGCCTGACATTCCGGCGTCGCCGATCACCGGCATCTATTATTCCGCTCACAGCGGGCGGCGGATCGCGCTTGAGGATATGGACGGCAAACAGGCGATCCGCATCGACGGCACGACGCTGCCCGCGCGGCGCGATCCCGACGGCTGGCTGAGCGTCCCGATCGTTCCGACCGACATGCGCCTGATGCCCGACGCCACGGGCGACAGCATCACGCTTGCGGAATATGGCCGGTCGGAGAAGCTGCAACGCATCGAAGCCCCGGCATCCGCCCGAATCGAGCCGCTGCTTGGCCGTTATCACAACGCCGCGACCGCCATGAACGCGACGGTCGCAGCGGACCAAGGGGACGCGCTCGCCTCATTGACGCTCGCCGGGCCGTTGGGTGGCATGGCGTATGAACTTAAGCCGATCGGTCCCGATCTATGGGAGGCGCGTGCATCGGGCACGCTGTCGCTCGCGCTGCTGGTCGAGGTGCGTGACGACGCGATATACGTCACCAGCGGGCGCACGCAGCGCCTGCGCTTTCGCCGGTCGGTCGAATGATGGCGAATGCCCAGCCAGCCTATCCCTCCCGCGGCCGGGCGGCGGCGGGCATCATCTTCCTGTCGCTGCTCGGATTTGTGCTTACCACCGACATTACGCTGACCGCCCTGCTCGCCGAGCCGATGAAGCGCGACCTAGGGCTGAGCGACGTTCAGGTCGCGCTGTTGCAGGGCACTGCATATGGCCTGGCGCTCGGCTTCGCTTCGCTGCCGGCCGGGCGGATGATCGACCGGATTTCGCGGCGCTTTCTGCTGGGCTGCGGACTGGTTGCGTGGACAGGCGCGCTTGCGACCATCGGCACGGCCGAGGATTTCGGAACGCTGATCGTCGGGCGAATGGCACTTGGCCTGGTCGCCGCGCTGGTCGTGCCCGCCGCATTCTCGATGGCCGCCGACCTTTACCCTCCCGAGCGGCGCTCGGTGTCGACCAGCCTGCTGGTGGTCGGTCAGGCGCTGGGGCAGGGGTGCGGCGTGCTGGTCGGCGGTCTCGCCTTTGATGCACTGACGCGGGCCGCGGCGGCAGGGGATTTCATCGCGGTGGCGCCGTGGCGGGCGTTGTATCTTGCCGCCGCAGTCATCGGTGCGGCGCTGCTCGCGCTGCTGGCGCTGGTGTCTGAGCCAGCGCGGCAGGAACGGCGGCAAGACGGCGCGAATCTGCGAACCGCGGTGTCGGAGCTATGGCTGTATCGCGGCTTTCTGATCCCGCTGCTGCTCGGTCTGCTTTTCGCGCAGGTGACGATCCAGGCCGTGTCGATCTGGTCCAGCCCGCTCCTCATCCGTCGCGGTCTGACGCCGGGGCAGTTCGCGGGGTGGCTCGGCGCGGTGCTGCTCGTCGGCGGCATTGCGGGTGCGTTGGCGGGGGGCTGGCTTGCCGAGTTGGGTCGCCGCATGGGCGGACGAACGGGCGTGCTGATCCCGGCCATGCTGCTCGCGCTGTTGATCGCGCCGGCCTCGATCTTTCCGCTGATGGCTTCGCTCAATGCGTTCGCGGGCTTGCTCGTGGTGCACATTTTTGCTGGCGCGGTCGTGGCGACAATCGGCGTCATCGCCGTGACGATGGTGATTCCGAACGAAATCCGCGGTCTTGCGCTCGGCTTCAATACCTTTGCATCGGCGGTGTTCGGCGCGGCGGGCGCCCCGGCGGTCGTTGCGCTCATCAGCCGTGCAATGGGCGGAGAAGCGATGCTGCCGACGGCGTTTGCCAGTGTCTGCGTGCCGAGCGCGATCATGGCGGCCCTTTTTCTCGGCCTCGCTTCCCGAACCAGCGCGATGTTGCCCGAATCCCCGGCCACGGCAGTCCCGGGGTGAGATGGTGCTGGGTGCCAGCGGTTGGGCAGGAGCCGATCCATGGCGTGAATTTTGCGATGATCGCTGGACACACTGGCGAAAGCCGCGCGGGGCATCGGCTATGCACCGGCAAACGCGTTCGACACGGCACGCCCTCGCGCCCGACGCGGTCATCCACGCAATGCCGCATTTGGCAGGGTGGCAATGCCCAGCCAGATATTGCGTGAAACCAGCCATTTGCTGGCATCTTTACTGACGCACCCAGCGTCAATAAATGGTGCCCAGAAGAGGAGGCCTGGTCGGCTCCTAAGCAGTTGACTTCGCAGCTCGATTTACATCGATTTCTCGCTGAGGAGCATATTAACAGACACGAACGCATGCGCAAGCAACTTAGGCACTTTCTATGTCGAGCCGCCAACCGGATTCGGCCTCAATCGCTATCGTCCGACACCGACATCTTATGAGCTTGACATCACCGCGCCGCGAAACCGCGCGAACTAATCCTCGTGCCGACCGAACTCTCAAGCACTCTCGGCATTGTCGATTATTGTGGGCGCGTCGAGCTATTCGTGCAGGCGCTGGCGTGCGCCTATGTCGACAGCCCACTAAACCGTCGACGCTGAGGATCGAGGAAACGAAGCAGCGCGCTGCTGTCTGCTTGCTTGCCAATCCACAAGCAGGCCTAGCTAACTCTACCTGCTCAAGGTCGGTGAAACGCAAGGGCCTAACTGGCTTCGGAAATTTGCACGGGACAATAACATTGTCACGGCCAAAGCCGAGGTGCTGGTGGCTGCTGCGCCCCCGACATGATCATTAGCCGCTTCTCTTGCCCACCCCTTCTAAACCCGCGTTTCCCGACCGGCTCGGTTCACATCTCCTGAAGGCTTGCCTGGTTGCTTCGATGTTTTCGCGATGACGCATCGCCCAGTCCAATATGCCTTTCGTATGTGGTTCCAACGACGCCCCCAGCGGTGTCACTTCGTACACCACTGCGACCGGCGATATGCTGATCACCGATCGAGCTATAAGACCGCATGCCTCCAGTCGGCGCAGGCACTGCGTAAGTGCCTTTTGCGATATGCCGGGGTTCGCCCGCTTGAGCGCGTTGAAGCGGGCAGGGCCATCGCAAAGCGCGTTAAGTACGAGCAGCGCCCACTTCGCCGTCAGTTCCTCAAGAATGGAGCGGATGAGCTCAAGGTCCTCGATCGATTTTGCCGGCATGCAGGATACTCTCGGTGACTTGGTACACTGAAGGTGCGTAATTGTATGCTGGTGTAGAATGTATACCTGAGTCGCGCGATAATTGGACGCGAGGGTGTATGGCAATTCAGAATGCGATCAACGCCTCGACGGCGCGACCGACGTTGGTTTTCGGCGCGACCGGGCGGCAGGGTGGCGCGGTTGCGCGGACGGCGATCGGCAAAGGCGGATCGGTTCGCGCCCTGGTACGCGATCCGGCCAGCGTGGCAGCCAGAGCGTTAAGCGCTTACGGCGTGGAAGTGGTCCGTGGCGACTATAGTGACCCTGCCTCGATCCGGGCCGCGATGAAGGGCATCGACAGAGTCTTCAGCACCCAGCCCAATTCCGGGAGCGCCGGGTCCGGCCTGACCGACGCGGACGAGGTCCGCTATGCCAAGCTGGTGGCAGACTTGGCCGTCGAGGCCGGCGTCGGGCATCTGGTCTATTCGTCCGCCAGCATCATCAGCCAAGGCCCGACGGGCGTTCCAAACCTCGACTGCAAGATCGAGATCGAGGATCATGTGCGGAGGCTTTCGATCCCATGGACGATCGTCAGGCCCTCGACGTTCATGGAGCTGCTCGCGACTCCGGATTTCTGGCCGCGACCCGATCTCCTCCACTTCTTTGCCGGCTCCAAGGATCCGGTCGAGTTCATCGCTACCGAAGACATCGGTAAGATCGTCGGCGCTATTCTCGAACGCGGTGATCGCTTTGCCGCCCGGACGGTCAACATCGCAGGAGATCTCCTGGACGGCGAGAAAATTCAAACCGCGATCGGCAAGGAATTGGGGCAGCCGATCACGTTTGCGCGGTTCCCCGACACGCTGCTGGAGCAGCACCCAATGTTGCAACGCACGGTGCAGCTGTTCGCGGCCGGCAGAGGAGCCGGCAATGCGGACCTGACAGCGCTCGAGCATGAGTTCGGGCGCCTGACCCGACTAGAAGATTGGCTATCCGGTACAGGCGGCGCGCTCCTGTGCTCGGTAAGGGGTTCATGAGCCTCCCTTTACCGAGCGAGTAACATGATCGATGCTGCTTAATCTAGGGTCGTGGTCCACTCCATGGTGTTGCGGCGATTACCTATCGAGCTGTCGTCGGGAGCTGGACTGCTCCGGCGCCGGCGCATGGTCGCTCCGCCAGCATCAGCTCGGCAAACCGGGGAGACAGAGCTGTTTAGCTTGGTAGTCGAATGTGATCGCCCCTTCCTTCCAGAGGGGGGCGCCCAACGAGCCATCCACACCGGCGGCATCGAATGCGCCCACTCCAGACGTGAGCGCAACCTGTGGCTCAACAATCCGATAGGCGCCTAGGCGTAGCTCCGCCGTTTGGGCGACGCTACCTTGCACCGCCCCGCCGGTGCCATGCCCTACCTGCTGCGGGACGCCTGCCCGCACCAGTGCTTTACCGGCTTCGCTCCGGGCGAATGCGCCGCCGAGAAGGACAGCATGATGGCGAGTCCCGAGGTCAACGAGCAGCCTGAGCCGGAGCGGCGCTGCGCCCGGGGTCGGCCGCAGCTCGGCCACTACGACGGGAATGTCGTGCACGAAGTCCATCGGGATGGGACGGCTGCAAGCTGGTCCCTTGCCGCGCGCGGCGAAGGTGAGGCGCTTGTGCTTGTAGTCGACCGTGACCACGCGATCCTTGAAAACGGGCGCGCCGAGCAAAACGTTTATCGGGTACCCGGCGGACGACGACAGCTGCTCCAGGTTCACGGCGTAGCCGGCCACTTTCTCGAAGCGAAGCGATCCAACACTCATGCTGGCTAGACTGACGGGACGGAGCTGCTGAGCCTGCGCGCCGGCGCCAGCCACTTCGCCGTCGGAATCAGCGGCGTCCAGCTTAAGCTCCGCAGCCGCTTTGTCGTCCACGACGATTGCGCCTGCCCCGCTGTCCAGCACAGCAGTCTGCGGTTTGTCGTTGATGACCACGGGGAGCGTCACGAGATTGTCGCGGAGTTCGAAGTCCATGCTCGTGACGCCCGCGCGTGCTGACGGCGGCGTTCCAGTATCCAGGCTCGTGTTGGGTGATGATTGCTGTGCAGGTGATTGCTGCGCAAGAGCTATCGTCGTCAGCAATGCGGCGGCAGGCAGTCGCTTCATGTTGTATGTTCCATTGTCTGAACTTGAGTTTCAAGTTGGCCTCGTGTGGCCGTCGCTACTCGAGTGGTTCCTAGTACTTGCACGGCCGCCACGATGATCTCAGGGCAGCAATGGGAATGGGGCGTTGGCGTGACCGTCACGCTTCAGGCGAGGGCGCCGGCGTCGGCGTTCAGGATGGCGCCGGTGATCACGCCTGCCGCCGGGCTCGCCAGGAAGACGACAGCGTTGGCGATCTCGCGCGGCTCCGCAAAACGCCCAAGCGAGGTCATGCTGCGCTGGGGGTCGGCCGCATCGCCGTTTGCAGGATTTGCATCGGTGTCGGTCGACCCCGGCTGGACGAGATTGACCGTGATGCCGTTGGGTCCGAGTTCGCGCGACAGACCGCGGGTGAACGCAGTCAATGCCGCCTTTGAAACTGCATAGGGGGTCAAGCCCGCGAACGGAACGCGCTCACCCAAGCCGGAGCCGATCGTGACGATGCGACCGTCGGCGCGGAGGTGCGGGATCACCGCCTTGGCGAACAGCATCGGTGCACGCACGTTTACATCCATCTGCTTCTGGTACTCGACGAGGTCCAGATCAGCGACCGGTGCATAGTAAGCGATTGCCGCGCTGTTGATGAGGATGTCGATGCCACCCAGATCGGTCACGGCCTTGTCGACGGCACGGGTAATCGCCTCGGGATCGGAACTGTCCGCCTGGATGGCTACGGCACGGCGCCCCGTCGCCTCGATCTTGGCTGCTACGGTCCGAGCCTTCTCGGCCGAGCTCTGATAGGTGAATGCCACATCCGCACCGTTTTCGGCGAGTGCCAGAGCGATCGCGGCGCCGATCCCGCGCGATCCGCCAGTGACGAGGGCGCGCTTTCCACTAAGGTCGATCATTCGCTTGTCCTTTTCACCTGTCCTGATGTCGACGCCGGCGTGGCACGAGCGTGCTGGGCCGCGGCGAGATCACGACGAGAAGTTGGACGCATTGTGGGGTACGGCGTACGTCTTGCTTAGTCTCGCATGCTGCCGAACTGTGTTGCGGAACGCGGAACGCCACCTGTGCTCTCGGTCACTCCGAGCCCGAGTTTCCATTCTAGCGACACAGCGTTGCAGATGACGGACCTAGCCCGCGCTGCCTCAGGTCGGCAAAACCGTCGTGGAACATCGGGGTGCGGCAAGCGCATTCGCCTGACACGAAGGTGGCTGGAATGACCAAGAAGTGGCCTGTCCTCGACTATCTTGGCTGGCGGGACACCTGCTCGGCCCTGCACCTCTATCTGCAGGTCGCGGGCAAATATCGGCTGGCGCATACGCCATGGATCAACCATTCCTGGCACGCGACCTTCTACGTTACGCCGCGCGGACTAACGTCCTCGTTCATTCATGATGGCCCAGGCATATCAATCCTGTTCGACCTTCTCGATCATCGCGTGATCGGAACTAGCGGGGCTGGTCGCACGGCCTCGTTCGACCTCCGGCCGATGACAGTCGCCGACTTCCACCGTGATTTCACCCGTCTGGTGTCGGACCTCGGTGGCACGCCACGCTTCGACGGGCAACCGAACGAAGTTCCGGACCCGACGCCATTCGCCGAGGATCATCGCGACCGGCCCTATGACCGCGATGCGGTGGCGCGCTTTCATCAGGCGCTCATATCGATCGATCGGGTGTTCAAGCGTTTCCGGACGTCCTTCCTGGGCAAGTGCAGTCCCGTCCATCTGTTCTGGGGCAGCTTCGACATCGCGGTGACACGCTTTTCGGGACGCCGCGCGCCACTCCATGCCGGTGGCATCCCCGCCCTGCCGGACGATGTGGCGCAGGAAGCCTATGACCGCGAAGTCTCGTCGGCGGGCTTCTGGCCGGGGGGCGGCGGCATCGATTACCCGGCTTTCTACGCTTATGC
The DNA here is from genome assembly GCF_035490575.1 of Sphingomonas sp. Taxonomy (GTDB): domain Bacteria; phylum Pseudomonadota; class Alphaproteobacteria; order Sphingomonadales; family Sphingomonadaceae; genus Sphingomonas. Next base: position 18,068 of record NZ_DATJLI010000126.1, read on the forward strand.
CTATCCCGCGCCGGGCAGATATCGGTTTGCGCCGGTGAAGCCCGAGGCCGCCTTCTGGCATGAGGGCTTGTCGGAATTCATCCTGCCCTACGAGGCGGTGCAGTCGGCAGAAGACGGGGATGCCGCGCTGCTGGACTTTCTTCAGTCGACCTATGAAGCTGCCGCCGATCTCGGCGGGTGGGACCGCGACATGCTGGAAAGTGGGCTCGCTCGGCCTGCCGTTGTCCGCCCATCGGATGCAGCAACAATGTCGGCAAAGGTGTCGTTGCCGCAGGAGGCGGTGGAACGGGACGATGGGTCCTCCAAGGGGCGTTACCACATCATCGTCGACGGCGTCGAAGCCGAGATGACCTATAGCCGCGTGAGCGACACGCTGGTGATCATCGATCACACCGACGTGCCCGACCAGTTGCGCGGACGAAGGGTTGGCGAACGGATGGTTCGTCAGGCCGTCGAAGATGCACGACGGGAGAAGTTCGCGATCATCCCACTCTGCCCTTTTGCGAAGGCGCAGATCGACCGTCATCCCGAGTGGCAGGACGTGCTGCATCGAAGCTAAGCCTCAGGCGACCCGCGCGTCATTCACCGCTCGCGAACGACGGCCGCTTCGCCGACTCCAGGGGCCGCCGTCGATCCGAGCGGCGGGCTGCATATATTCGTTCTTCGTTGCTTGCGTGCCGACGAACGCCATGTTCGCGCAATTCGCATCGGCGATCCGGCTTCCTGCAACGCTGAGTGCTCTTGTGTCGCAGACCGGCGTCGAGGAAGGATCGAGATTTCCCGATGAGAATATTGCTTGTCGAAGACGAGCTTCAGCTGGCGGGAACGCTGCGCGCCGCCCTTGAGCGCGAACGTTTCGTGGTGGACTTCGCCGATCGACTATCGACGGCGCGAGAGGCGGCGGCGCTCGCCGCATTCGAGTTGGTGCTGCTGGATCGCACCTTGCCGGACGGCGATGGCCTCTCGCTCGTTCCTGTCCTGCGCGCGTCGAACCCCGGGCTCGCAATCATCGTCCTCAGTGCGCGCGGAGACGTGTCCGATCGCGTGGCCGGCCTGGACGAAGGTGCCGACGACTATCTGATCAAGCCCTTCTCGCTTGACGAGCTGCTCGCACGCATCCGTGCCGTCCGGCGTCGACCGGCCGATCTCGCGAACGACGACGTCCGTGCCGGCTCCCTGATCTTCGACCTCACGAACGAGGAAGCGACGATCGCTGGCAAGCGTCTGGATCTCCCCCGGCGCGAGCTACGCGTGCTGGCGGCGCTTATTAGGCGCCGCGGACGGACCGTGCTGCGGGAGTCATTGGAGCAAGCGGTCTTCGGCTTCGATGACGAAATCCAGTCGAACACCTTGGACTCGCACATTTCACGGCTCCGCCGGAAGCTCGCCGACGCGGGGGCCGGCGTCGAAATCCATGCGATCCGCGGCGTCGGCTACCTGCTGCGTGGTGAGGCGTGAAAAGGCGCCACTCACTCGAGCGGCCGTTGATCGCCTATCCGCTGCTCTTCCACTTCGTGATCCTGCTGGTCTCGTTCGTGACCATCGTCGCGGTGGCAACCCGTTTTGATAGCGGCGGACCCTATGCCGATGAGCAGATCGCTCGCATCATTGCACAGTCGATTTACCGAACTGGCGATGGCGGGCTGACCGTCCGCATGACACCCGAACTGGCGGAGTTGCGCGCGACGAGCGACGATCTCTGGTTCGTAGCGCAAGATGACGTAGGCCGGAGCATCACGTTCGGCCGGGTACCGCAGCGTTATGTCTCGATAGTCGCTGGCCTAAATGAACTATCGTACGCGCAACTTCGAGCGAAACATCCACCATACGACCTCACCGCAGTGATCCGCAGGGAGGCGGCGCCTGCGGGAGCGCTCACGATCCTCGCGCATGGCAAGCTGATCAAGTTGACCTTCGCCGTTCTGGTGGCCTCGAACGTCATCGTCCTCCCGATCTTCCTGCTGCTTGCACTCACCTCCGTTGTCGTCACGCCATGGATCGTACGGCGCTCGCTCGCCGGCATTGCGCGCGTCGCGCATGAGGCGGAGCAGATTGATGTGAGCCGACGCGGACGTCGCATCAGTGAAGAGCATGTGCCGCTCGAGATCGCACCGTTCGTCCGTGCCGTGAACGATGCACTGGCGCGCCTCGACGAAGGTTATGAGCGCCAACGCAGATTCATCGCCTCTGCAGCGCACGAACTGCGCACGCCTGTCGCCATCCTGCGGGTCAAGATCGACGCGGCGCAGGAGGCGTCCACACGCAGGCTTGAGGCTGATGTCGGACGATTGAGCACGCTCATCGAGCAACTACTGGACGTGCAGAGACTGGATACGGATCGTAAGGACGAGCCGCTGGATCTCGGTGTGCTCGTTCGACGCGTCGTCGGGGACTTGGCGCCCCTGCTGATCGCCTCCGGTCGCACCATCGAGGTCCGGATCGAGCGCGAGCGACCGTTCCGAGGTGATGCGGCCTCGTTGGAGCGCGTGGTGACCAACCTTGTCCAGAACGCCATCGAGCATGGCGGGAGCCATGTCACGGTCTGTGTCATCGGTGCGGCGATCGAGGTAGAGGATGACGGTCCCGGGATACCGGTTGGTGAACGCGAGCGTGTCTTTGAACCGTTCCATCGTCTTCGCCCAAGCTCCGCAGGAAGTGGGCTAGGGCTCAACCTCGTGCGCCAAGTGGTGGAGCGACATGGCGGTCGTGTCTGGATCACGGGGGCGGCTGGCGGCGGCACGGTCGTGCGGGTCGATTTGAGTGGTGATTGATCGTCGGACGCGCTGCCAGACTGCCTAGGAACCGACAAATGCGACCGTGGAAGTTGCGACGCGCTGCCCTCCCGCTGCAAATCGACGATCGTGAATTTTGCGCCCCGCCGGCCTAGGTTAGGGAGTGGCGTCGATCACTGCATTGGTGCGAAACCCATCGCCGATGCGAAGCTGTTGGCGCCATTGTAGACGCAGTGAAGGACCACTGATGGCCAGATACACCCGGTTCTTCGGAAAATGAGAGCGCTGAGCAGGCCGACCATGATGGCCACCGGCAGGATCACGCTTAAGCCGTGCACGAGACCGAAGATAATCGAACTCAGACCAACGCCTGCCCATGCGCCATAGCGATTAAGCGCGTTGGCCACCACACCGCGAAAGAGGATCTCTTCTCCGAACGGTGTGAAGATCGCGCCGCCCAACAGAGTGGCAATGAACGACAGTGCGCCGCCGCGCGCCGCGGCATGAAGGACGGTCTGTGGGTCACCAGCACCAAGCAGTGCTAAGTAGGCGAACTGGATGATGAGGTTGAGACCGTAACCCAAGATGCCTAGACCGGCCGCAATCGCGAGCCATCGGCCCGACACGGATGTGAACCCGAATGGTGGCAGCGATCTGATCCGCACGCCGAGAGCGATCGCAAAAGCGCCGAGACCGGCCAGGCCCCCGAAGGTCGAGCCGACAACGCCCAAAAGGACTGGTTGATCTTGCGGAAGTGCGCCGAGAGCGACGCCGAGGGGCACAAGCAGCGCGGCGAAAGCGATGAGCCCGACAAAGACCTCAACTAGACCCGGCCGATCGAACTTCGTCTTCACGCTTGATTCCTTGATTACGTAGCGGTTTGACTGTCCAGCGGCCGCTCGATGAGGTTGGTCCGCGAACGACGGTGGCTAGAAGCGATCGCTGGACCGGCGGTCCGCTGCCGGACCGGCGGCCAACGAACTTCAACAGCTATGAGAATCAGCCGAGCCAGTGGCCGGTTCGGTGCCCGAGGAACAGCGTCGTTCGCGGGAGTGCCTTTAACGCTTGCACTCCCGCCGGGCCGGATCACGATCGCACCGCTGCCGGCGCGCTCGTTCGGCCATGATCTGGGCGTCTCTGGCGATCTCGGATGTGAGGCGGGTTTTCTCCAGCGACTCGAGCTGCTTCACGTCGCGTCGGCGCTGCTGCGCTAGCATGCAGTCGTTGTACGCGCGGGAACCATATTCCGATCCGAAGCTGGAGCAGGTGCTTGCGTCCTCCTGAAGGTTGACGTGCCGTCGCTCGGCACCCGACATGCACCCGGACAGGCCGACACCGATTATGGAGGCGAGGCAGGGCCGTCGAACGACGAGGCGGCGTGCGCTCCAGGAACGTTGCAGCATTCTATAATCTCCGGTTTGAGCTTGGCAGCGCGCGTCGAGCCAACGACGCTGTGAGCCGCCCGGGTGTGAAGAAGCAGGCAAAGATTGCGGGAACATGGAGCAATGAGGAAGCGAGGGCGGGATCCTGCCACAAGTGTCGACGCTGATCCTGCGAGGGCCCGCACTAGAATGCCAGCGCTTCGCCTCGACCTGCGCCTGAGTGGAGATTACCGCCTATGTCCCTGATCCGCCGTTTCGACCTCCAAGCGCCTATAGTGCAGGCGCCGATGGCAGGCGTTTCCACGCCACTGTTGGCAGCATCGGTGTCGGAAGCGGGCGGGCTGGGCTCGATTGCGGTGGGTGCGACGAACGCGACCGGTGCAAGGGCAATGATCGAGGAGGTGCGCAGTCGCACGGAGCGAGCGTTCAACGTCAATCTGTTCGTCCACCAAACGCCGCAGCCCGATGCTGACCGGGAGGCGGCATGGCTGAAGCTGCTTGCCCCATCGTTTAACGAATTTGGTGCGGAGCCGCCAAGAACGCTGCGGGTCATCTATCGAAGCTTCGCCGACGATCCCGACATGCTGACGATGCTGCTCGACTTGGCCCCGCCCGTCGTCAGCTTTCACTTCGGCCTGCCGCCTTCCGACGTGTTGGGGGCGCTGCGCGCGCGAGGCATATGCCTACTGGCGACGGCGACCAACCTCGATGAGGCTCGCGCGATCAAAGCAGCGGGTCTTGATGCGGTGGTCGCTCAAGGGATCGAGGCGGGCGGCCACCGCGGCGTCTTCGACCTTTCCGCGCCCGACGACGCGCTTGGCACGATGGTGCTGACACGCTTGCTGGCACGCGAAGCGGGCTTGCCGGTGATCGCCGCCGGCGGGATCATGGATGGACACGGCATTGCTGCCGCGCTCGACCTCGGCGCCGAGGCGGCACAGCTTGGCACGGCGTTCATTGCATGCCCGGAGTCAGCTGCCGACGACGGTTATCGCATGGCGCTTAAAGGTGGCGGCGCATGCCACACCGTCCTTACGACGCTGTTCTCCGGTCGGCCGGCCAGAGCGATCGCGAACCGGTTTACGGCACTCGGCAGCCAGATCGACGAGCGGTCCGCCCCGGACTATCCGATCGCCTACGATGCCGGGAAGGCGCTCAACGCCGCCGCCAAGGCCAAGGGCGAGTTCGGCTTTGGCGCTCAATGGGCAGGACAGGGCGCGCCGCTCGCTCGAACGATGCCAGCCGCGTCATTGATCGAGGTTCTGCGAAGCGAATTGCGGCAGGCTCGAGGATAAGACTCTGGGTCTCTCGCTCTCGAGAACCGATTGCGCGAGCGTTGGGGCACGCAAATCCTGGCTTTCCGCAAAGGCCTGCTCCAGCGGAAAGACAGCCAATCGTCGATCTCCCATCTCGCCGTCGCGAGCTTCTGGCGAACGGACGGGAGGGCGCAACTTCGCTCGTCAATATAAATCGCCGTTCCCGCTTTTGCGACACGGTGTGTCGCGCTGGCGAGCTACCGCAAGATGAACTGCAATGGCACTCTTCGCTTCGGCCTTGTCAGAGAGGCGTTTTTATTGACGCGGGGCAGGGCGGCAGCGGAAGATGGCCAGTATCGCAGAAAGCGGCGAGCCGATAATCAACTTGCCCTCCGGTGGATTGGCTTGTTCATCCAGGCGGGTCAGTGGTCGTGATGGCTACTGCGGCGTGGATCTACGCTCACATAAGTATAAATGGTGGCTCGCTCTTGTTGCCATGAATTTCACAATGCCTGGCGCCGCTAGCGCGCAAGTGTCGACGAATCTGGAGCGAGCCCCGACGCTTACCATTGATCGCTACTCGGAAGACTGGTCCAGTCTGGCCGATTCATCGAAGCGGTCGGGGCATTGGACGGAAGCATTCAAATACATCCCTCTGAGCGACGACGACACCGTCTATCTCACGACAGGCATCGAAGCGCGGTCGCGCTACGAAGGCTATGAGAATGTGAACTGGGGATCGTTGCCGGACGACGACTATGCCTGGCATCGCCTAATGCCTTATGCCGACCTTCACATCGGCAAGGTTCGGTTCTTCGCGCAGCCGATCCTTTCGGCAATCACGGGAACGGATCGTCCGAAACGGCCGGTGGACACGACGGGCGCCGACATGCTGCAGGCGTTTGTCGACATCGAGATCGCGGTGACGGGGGACGCCACGCTTCGCCTTTCCGCAGGAAGAAAGCTGGTCTCACTCGGCGGCGGTCGGTTCATCGACACGCGATACGGGCCAGGCGTTCCGTTGGCCTTCGACGGCTTCGAAGCCATTCTCACGGGCGAGAAGCGCCAGGTGAGGGGGTTCTATCTCCAGCCGGTGGATACGAGATCGGGAGATTTCAACGATCGGCGCTCGCGCGAAGATGCGGTTTGGGGCGCCTATGTCACGCAATGGCTCGATCCGACGCGCCGCACTGGTCTCGACATCTACTATATCGGATTTCGGGATCGGAACGCCGTCTTCGATCAGGGTGCCGGGAGGCAGGTGGGGCACACGTTCGGCTCGCGTATTTTCGGAGACGACGGCGTCTGGTACTGGAACGCCGAGGCCGCACTACAACGTGGCACTTTCGCCGGTCATCGATCGCAGGGTTGGGGTATCGGGGGCGAGACCGGTTATCGCTTCCGGAACGAGCTACTCCGCCCCGAGATCGCCATCACGGCCGATGTCGTCTCGGGCGACGGCAACCCGGACGATCCCAAGCTCGGCACGCTCAATCCGCTCTTCCCACGAGGCAAGTATTTCGGAGCGTTGACGCCAGTCGGTCCGCGCAACCTCATCCACGTTCGACCCTCGACCGCGGTTCACCCGCACAAGGACGTGGCGATATCGCTGACCGGAGTGGCTTACTGGCGACAGAGCACCGGTGACGGGATCTACGCTTTGCCCGGGCTGCTGGTGCGCAGCGGCAAGGAAAGCGACGCTCGCTTCATCGGCAAGCAGATCGAGTTCGCCGTCGCGTGGCAGGCTACACCGCAGTTGAACCTGACAGCGTCGCTCAGTGCTTTCGATCCCGGCCAGTTCATTCGTGACACCGGACCGGCGCGCACCATCAAGATGGTCGGTGCCCAGTCGACCTTCAGGTTCTGACGATGTGCGGCGGGGCATCGCTGTCTTTGTCACGTCGCGCGGGCATCATCCTGCATTTGCACGGCGCCGCTGCCGCGTGGCCAAACTTCTCCAATCCAGCTTAACGAGGGCGAGATGATCAAGAGACTTTGCATTGCGTTCGTGGCGATCTCATCCTTCTCGGTGGTCCAGGCGCAACCCGCGCAGGAGCCCGGGGCCGATCTGATCGTCATCAACGCGAAGATCTTCACCGGCAACCGCGCACAGCCCGAGGCTTCGGCGCTAGCCGTCAAGAAGGGGCGCATCTATCTCGTCGGCTCCGATGCGGAGATCCTCGGCCTCAAGAACGCAAAGACAAAGGTGATCGATGCGCACAGCCGCAGGCTGATCCCCGGCATCATCGATGCCCATACCCACGTGCTCAATGACCTCGCCTACAATTACAATGTGCGGTGGGACGGCGTGCCGACGCTGGGCCGTGCGCTGGCCATGCTTCGCGAGCAGGCCAAGCGCACGCCGGAGGGCCAGTGGGTCAAGGTGATCGGGGGCTGGTCTCCCTTCCAGTTCAAGGAGAACCGCTTTCCCACGCTGGATGAACTTCAAAGTGCGGTGCCCGACCGGCCGATGATCGTGCAATATGCCTATAATCGCGCCTATCTGAACAAGCGTGGCATCGAAGCGCTTGGGCTCGGTACCGATCGCTTTCCGAAGCTGCCCGACGTTGAAGTGGAGAAGGACAGCCGCGGCAATCCCACCGGTGTGGTCCATGGCTACACCTGGTTGTTCCTCGCGCTTGAGGCCATGGTGCCGCAGCCGACGATCGACGAGCAGGTGAGTTCGATGATCTACAGCATCCGCGGCCTGAACCGGTTCGGCGTGACCTCGGTCGTCGATAATGGCGGCAGGTGGCCATATCCCGAGGCTCAGGCGCGGGTGGACGTCCTCGCACGAGACAATCGCCTGAACGTGCGCATGCCCTTCGTCGATCTGCAGCTTGGCAACGGCGGGCCGGTGAACATGGTGGACCTGGAGCTCGAAGCCATCACGCGAAAGGCGCCCATCAGCCCCGGCGAGAACCTCCATCCCGCGCTGGCACACGGCCACGAGTATCGCGGGGCAGGCGAAGTCCTGAGCGGCGACGTGCATGATCATGAGAATTTCGATCGCCCGGCCGTCATCATCGAGCCAGACAAGATGCGGCGCTTCGTCGAGCAGGACGTGCTGAAGCTGATCCGGCGGCGCATCCCGTTCCGCATGCACATCAGCTACAATGAGAATATCTCTCCCTTCCTCGACGCGTTGGAGAGGGTGAACGAGACGACGCCGCTGAACGGTCTGCGCTGGAGTCTCGAACACGCCGAGACGATCAGTCCGGAGAATATCGCTCGCGTGAAGAGATTGGGCGGTGGCATCGCGCTCGATCACAAGATGGCGCTGCACGCGGATGGCTTTATCAAGACCCATGGTCGCGAGCAGGCACTGCAGACCCCGCGCCTGCGCCAACTCGTGGATAGCGGCATGCCTCTAGCCATGACGACCGACGCCTTCCGGGCGTCCACATTCAATCCGTGGGTCGGCATCAGCTGGATGGTATCGGGCAAGTCCGTGTCCGGATCCGAGGCGCTCGCCAAGGACAACCGCCTGTCGCGCGCCGAGGCGCTGACGCTGTTCACCGCTGGCGGAGCGTGGTTCATGAACGCAGAGTCCGAATTAGGCATGATCGCGCCTGGGCACCTGGCGGACTTCGCCGTGCTCGACCGGGATTATTTCGCGGTGCCGGACGATCAGATAAAGTCTGTGTCGTCAGTGCTGACCGTCATGAACGGCAAGGTGGTCTTCGGGGCGCAGGACTATAGCGACCAGTCCCCGCAATTGCCTCCGATCCTTCCCGCCTGGTCGCCTGTCAAATACTTCGGCAGCTATCACGCGGACAAGTGAACACAGCGCATGGGGTTCCGCCGCTCGGCAACAGTGCTGCGCGGCGGGATCTGCGGATCGCGCGATCAAGCGACATCGTGTCGCTGCAGGAAACGGACGAGCTCCGCGTTCACTCTGGCGGCTGCCTCGTGCTGTACCCAATGGCCGGCATCTTCCAGTTCAACGACGTCGACGAGCCCCGGCCAGAGGGGGCGCAGATCCTCGACTGCGGGAGGATCGGGGTGAAAGAAGCGGCAAAGCCCATCCGCACCGCCCCAGATGTAGAGGCTGGGCTGCGCGATGGTGGCATTCTTGAATGCCGCGGTCAGGTCGAAGGTCACCTGAAGGACGCGATAGTAGTTCAGTCCGGTGTGGAAGCCCGATTGCTCGAACGCACGGATCGTATTGTCAACGTAGTCGCGATCTGCCCAGGCCGGAACATCGACGGGAGAGGGCCGCAGCATGTCCTTCGCAGGATCGATCGGGTCCCATCGCTCGCCGGGGGGTGGGCTGGCGGACAGCCAGTACAGCGCACTGCGGATCGTGTCCGCCGCTGGCAACAGCCGCTCGTCCGCCTCCTGCTCGGCCAGCCCGAAGGCATAATAAAGCTCCCCGAGCCCGCGGGCACGCAGATCCTCCCACAGGCTCGTGTCGCCGCGCGGTGCGAAGGGGATGCTGAGGCTGATCAGCGCGCGAAAGCGGTCCGGACGCATGATGCAGGCGCGCTGCGCATAATCGGCGCCCCAGTCGTGCCCGACAATCACGGCGGTATCGATGTCCAACGCGTCGAGCACGCCGATCAGGTCGCCGGTCACGTGGAGTGAGGTGTAGAGCCGGAAATCGTCCGGTGCGTAGCTTTGACCGAATCCGCGCATGTCCAAGGCGATGGCGCGAAAGCCGGCCTCGGCCACGGCGCGCATTTGACTGCGCCATGTCTCCGCGGTGTCCGGAAAACCATGGCAGAACAGCACCGCGGGGCCCGCGCCCTGTTCGATCACGTGGAAGGGAAGACCGTTCGCCCTGACTCGGGCGTGCCGCACGTGGAGAGCGGCGGCGGGAGTGTCTTGCATCTGGAAGTCTCCATCGGAAGCGTGGGTTGTCCGCGGAACGTCGGAGCGCCTCGTCATGCGGCCGCTTTCGCCAGCAGCATCACCGGGATCGTCGGCAGGTTGACCATGACGTGCACCATCACTGCGGGCCAGATCGAGCCGCTGCGGCGGAAGACCTCGCCTGCCGCCAGCCCGGTTACGAGGGCTGCCGGAAACACCATGTTGATGCCGTGGAAGATCGCGAAGATTACTGCGCCGCCGACCACGCCGATGACCCCGCCGTAACGCAGCAAGGCGGTGGTCACCACGCCGCGGAACAGGAATTCCTCCCCGATCGGGGTTACGATGCTGAGGAAGAAGGTGGTCGCGATCATGGTCCAGGTCCCTCCGCTCGCGCCCGTGGCGTAGACGTCCTGCGGCGTTCGCTCGTCGCCGGTCAGCGCAACATAGGCGAGGATGGCCGCACCCTTTGCAACGAACGCCAGCACGCCGGCACCGGCGCCGATCAGGATCCAACGCCAGCTCGTAGCCCGGATGCCGAACGCCGCCCACGATCGCAGGCGAAGAAGGAAGGCGGCGAAGAAGCCGGCCATTCCGCCGATGCCGGAAAGAGCGGACAGGATGATCCCGAGCGTGACCGGCTCCAACCCAAGGCGCACAAGTGCGATCGCGCCACCGATCGCGACAATGGACACGCCGGTGAGGCCGGCGACGATCTCGGAAATTTCGGGCCTCGACCCGCCAGCGCCGATTGTCATCGCGATTCCTCTTCCATGCTTATTGAACTCGGACGGATACTGGCCTCAGGCGCCGCGATCCTGGGGGAATGCAGCGACGGACTCTCGGCAGATCACGACATCGCCGGTGCCGATGGCGGCGGGCCGTCCGGCAGCGGGATGAACTCGGCGTCGTCGGCGTCCGGCAGCTTCATCCGCCCCGCTTTCCAGTCGGCGGCCGCTTGTGCGAGCCGATCCTTGGAGGAGGAAACGAAGTTCCAGTAGATGAAGCGCTCGCCGACCGGCTCGCCGCCGAGAACCATTATGGTCGCCTGCTGGCTTGCCTTCACTCGTGATGCGCCGGTGCCGAGCACCAGCATTCGCCCGGCCCCATAGTGGATGCTGTCCAGCTCGATCTCGCCGGCGGCAACGTAGAGCGCGCGCTCCTTGTGACCAGCGGGGATCTCGGCCGTCGCGCCAGGCGCCATCTCGAGATGCGCGTAGAAGAGTGGCGAGTGGGTTGCGGCACCGGCCGTCAGGCCATAGCCGCTTCCGGCGATCAGCGTCCCGACGACGCCTGCCTCTTCCCATTGCGGGAGGTCGCTGCTCGAATGATGGGAGAAGGCGGGCGCGATCTCCTCCATGCCGTCGGGTAGGGCAACCCAGGCCTGGATACCGTGCAGACGATCGCCCACGGCCCGTGCCCGTTCCAGGCGCTCGCTGTGCGTGATGCCGCTGCCGGCGGTCATCCAGTTGACCTCCTGTGGACGGATCGCCTGCTCATAGCCGAGGCTGTCGCGATGCATCAGCTCGCCGGAGAACAGGTAGCTGACGGTAGCGAGCCCGATGTGCGGGTGCGGCCGAACGTCCAGGCTGGCGTCGACGCCGGGTGGCAGGTCGATGGGACCCATGTGATCGAAGAAAATGAAGGGCCCAACCATGCGCCGCTTTGCGAATGGCAGCACGCGACCCACCTCGAAGCCGCCACCAAGGTCGCGGCGGCGTTGTTCGATAACCATTTCGATCATGACGATGCTCCCAGCTGAAATTCGTTGGCGATGATATCTGCGTATTCGGGATGGCGTGCGTGGAAGGCCGCCATGAACGGGCAGCGCAGCACCGCTTGGCGCCGGCTTGCGCGCAGCAGGTCGAAGCGCGGCCGCCAGGGCCGAGCCGATGCCATGACCGGAAAACCGCTCCGGGACGATCGTGTGGGTGAGGATGAGCTGATCGCCTTCATGGCGGTAGTAAGCCGCGGCGAGTTCGTGACTGCCATCGATGCCCAGCTCGAACCGGCTTTGGGCAGGGTTATCGTCAACGGAGTCCATAAGCTCGCTCCTCGACCCGCGATCTGGTCGCCCGATACTCTTAACTTTCAGCTCAGACCGACCAGCTTCAGCCGAAGCGCGTCCCGCTCATCGTCCGACTGCTCACGGGTGATGGGCAGCATCTCCGCAGGGTCGAAGCCGACGGCAGCGCGATGCGGGGCGGGGGACCTCCCGGCGATATCGATCACGTGCGCGGCCGCGTCTGTTGCTTCGATGCCATCCGCATGGAACTCGGCCCAGCGGGTCGCGAAGGTCTTGAACCGCGCGCCATAAAGGTGGCGCTGATCGCTGGTCATGTTGGCCGATGCGACCGCACAGGCGGCCATCATCTCGGCGGTCGCCCCGATCTTCAGCTTGGCGATCGGAGCGACCACCACGTCGATGCCGAAGGGCTTGAGTTCGGCTCGATAGACGGCCGCGAGTGCTTCAATGGCGGACATCGACGCCGCCGACAGTCCGTCGAATGGCAGGGCGAGCTCCGCCGTCCAGCTGCTCAGTTGGATCACCCGCCCTCGAGCCTTGCGAAGAGCCGGGAGGAACGCGTTGATGACCGTCAATGCGCCAAGGACATTCACGTCGAATGCGCGCTGGGCGGCACTGAGCGGAAGAGTCTCGATCGGACCGGGCGTGAGGGCGCTGGGATTGCTGATCAGGACATCCAGGCCGGCACCATCCAGCGCGTCGGAGACACCGCCCGCCCATGCTGTCGCGGCATCTGCGTTGGCGATGTCACAGGCGGTCAGGCTGACACGTTTGCCCGAGGCATGCCGGACCTCGTTCACTTCCTGGGTGGACGCCGCGGTTCCGAACACGATGCAACCGCGCGCCGCGAACGCCAGGGCGATGTCGCGGCCAAGGCCCGATCCAGCGCCGGTGATCGCAACGGAACACAGGCCGCGAGCAGGATGGAACGTCATGGTGCGTCTCCCACGTGGTCACGACCGTTGCGTGTGCTTTGCTTGTCCGCGGACCTTTGGCGCGACGTCGGTTCCGAGCAGCTCGATCGATCGCCTCATCGCTGCCGTCTCCAGCGATGCGGTGCTCATCTGGAAGGTGATGCGGGACAGGCCGCCAAGCGCCTCGTCGGCGCGGAGTACCTTCTCCACGACCGTCGCCGGCGCGCCGACGAGGAACGCCCCCTCGGGGCCGGTCATCACGTCGAACTGCTCGCGGGACGGTGGTGACCAGCCGCGTTCGCGGCCGACCGTCGCCGTCAAATGTGCCCAGCCAGGGAAGAAGGCGTCCGCGGCTGCGGCGTCGGTCTCGCCCACGAAGCCCATGGCGTGAATGCCTACCTTCAGCGTCGCGGGATTGTGGCCGGCCTGCGCGCCGACCTTCCGATACAGGTCGACGAGCGGACGAAACCGCTCGAAACTGCCCCCGATGATCGCCACCATCAGCGGAAGACCGAGCAGGCCAGCGCGCGCGAACGACTCCGGCGTGCCGCCGACGCCAAGCCAGATCGGCGAACGCGTTTGGTGCGGACGCGGGAAG